>DAIPHR010000039.1:0-7791 GCA_036771215.1 Cyclobacteriaceae bacterium | reverse complement strand
CCCGGTGGTGCCTGAAGGATTACTACCGGACGAGAGGCCAGGTGTGACAACAGTTGCGGCAGGATGTCGAGAACGGGATACGTCATTACCGGGGATCGCGCAGCACGGCTGTGGTGAGGCGATTGAGACAATGGACAAAATAGGTACCGTTGCCAGGGCCATACCAGTTCATCAATCGCGTTTCATAATGATCTACATCGTAGAATTCATCGGGTGTGATGTACCCGGTGTAGCCGCCATTGAAACTCGTGACCATGAGAGGGTGCTGCGCTTGAATCGAATCCAACTGCTGCACCAGCTGTCCGGAGAAATCGCACGGAGTACCCAACCACACCAGGTTGCCCATGCGAACGGCCGAGAGATACACCGGCTCACGACCGAACGCAGCATGAAACACCCATGGACGCAGACGCCAATCGCGCGACAGTTTTAATTGCGGATCAGCCATAGGAAGCGGGAACCGAATGGCTGTCAGGGTGGAATCGAGCACCGGCTGGAACGTGATGGTGGAAGCGGATTGCACCAAAGCCATCGCCAAATCGGACATCTTATCCCAGTCATGTCGCGGTGAACGGGGCGCATGGCTGGCCACGCCTCCGGCCAGGAACATCGCGAATTGATAGCCCGATTTTTCTAATTGATCGACCAGCAGACCCGGGTAATCGCGCGATAACTCCAGCACGGTGGATGACAAGCACGTGGGATGAGCGGTGAACGAAGCAAGCGCGAGTCGGTCGCCTGTCTGTTGTTCAATAACCATCATGCGAAGCAGGCGATCAACCGATGTGGTGTCGTTCAACATCCGGTTTTCGACTATGCCCGGCACCGACTGGCGGCCGTGCAGAATTCTGGAGGGTTGCTTTTGACGGTCGGCCTGGCGGATGCTCTCCAGAATCTGATCGGCCAGGAACTGCACGAGCTTTTCGTCAAACGAACCATACAGAAACCCGATGGCTCCATGCCCCCAATTGCCCACTCCATTGTGGGTATGAGTTCCGGCATAAAACAGTTGACGGGGTTCAAAGCCCAACGCAGCAATATTTTCTTCCACCCGCTCTCGAACAGTTGGCGGCATGAGCAATAAATCAACGGCAATCATGGCCACCTTTTCGGTTCCGTTATCGACCACCACGGTACGTACGTACAAGGAATCGTGGATCGTACTAAACAGCTGCCGCCCGCGGTTGCCGTGGCCAGCCGTGGAGGTGCGGTAAGCGGGCGTGATGGACACCCGGGCATAGCCGGTTTGAAAGGCATGCCGGGCCGGTTTGGGATGTAGATTGGTTATCGAATCCAGCTGCGCATTGGCCCGCTGATAGAACGGTTGCTGGTGTACCTGGTAACGTTGGAGGGGAGCCACAGCAAAAAGTACCAGCACCACCAGTAAAACCACCAGCAGCGCAATCAAGCCCAGAACCCCCCGAAAAAACCAGCGCAACATCAATGCGCAAGATGGCACTTTCAAGTTGATTTCCCGCCACGTCATAGTCAATTTCCGCAGAGATATCCTTCACCCTATGAAGCAGTTACAAGCGTTATGAATAAAAACGGTTTAAGTGAATGAACAAGCCATTTCATCACGCCAATCTTGGCCAATGGACGTTCTGACCGGTCAGACAAATCCCCGCAAACCATTACTGGGCAATGCTTTGCGCAGAATAAAAATTGATGAAAAGTGGGCGATTAACCGTGCAACGGAGACAAAACCTTCTATATTTGCAGCCATTGTTTAATATCTAATAAACCAAACAACCCATGACAAAAGCTGAATTAGTAAGCCACGTTGCCGATGAGGCTGGCATCACCAAAACTCAGGCTGCCACTTCCATTGATGCGTTCATTGACGCAGTGACCAAGACCTTGAAAAAAGGTGATAAGTTGACGCTGGTTGGCTTCGGCACATTTTCTGTTTCTAAGCGTGCTGCCCGCACCGGCCGCAACCCGTTCACGGGAGAAACCATCAAGATCAAAGCCAAGAAAGTGGCCAAGTTTAAGGCGAGCAAAGAGCTTTCCGGCAAACTTTAATTTTTCATTGTAATCGCAAGAGGCCCTGTCCCAACTGATGTGGGGCGGGGCTTTTTGTTAGTGCCTATGCCTCTGCTCGATCGCCATTTGGAAATTCGAAAATCCCAACTGCCGGGTGCAGGTCTCGGCTTGTTCACCCGCGTGGCCATCGAACGCGGTCAGCGCATTACCGAATACAAAGGACGGCTGGTACTTTGGAACAACATCAAACACGAGGACGGAGTCAATGGCTACATCCTGCGCGTGGATCGCACATGGGCAATCAACGCCAAAAACTACTTCTCCGCTTTTGGGCGATACGCCAACGATGCACAGGGTCTGTCGCGGCAACGGGGATTAAACAATAATGCCGAATACGTCATTGACGGCAAGCGTTGCTTCATTGAGGCCAAGCGGATGATCCGGAAAGGCGAAGAGATTTTGGTTGGGTATGGAAAGGAATATTGGAATTTGATTCGAAAGCTGAAGAAATCAGGCGCGAGACAAAGGAGCCCAATGCGCTGATCATCCTGTCAACTGCTCCGTTACCACAATGGCTGCCCGATCCACCGGCCCATACACATGTGGAAACTTTTCTCCCCCCGTGCTGACTTCATACTTAACCTCACAAGTCAGTTTCGCCTCGTCAATGTGCAACAGAATCAAATCACGTTGGCCGGCAAAATAGCGCTCGCGCACACCCGCAACCTGCCCGTATGTGCTGCAATGGATAAAGCCCTCGGTTTGTAAACTCGGTGCGGTGAAAAAATCGGCCGATTGCTGCTCGTGCCATGCCTCGCGTGTCGTCAGGTGGTAGATCATCGGAGTAAAAGTAGCACCCTATCAACTGTTAGTAAAATCCTTGGTGGATTGGTAATTTTGGCTCTTCACGCGACACGCTCATGAGCCAATCAACAGCCGAAGTAAAAGACAAGAAATCCAGCCTGGCTGGCCACGCTGCCCCCGAACCCTATAGGCCCAAAAACAAGGTTCGCATCGTAACCGCTGCCAGCCTGTTCGATGGCCATGATGCGGCCATCAACATCATGCGCAGGATCATCCAGGCGACCGGCTGTGAAGTGATACATCTCGGACACGACCGCAGCGTGGAAGAAGTCGTGAACACGGCCATACAGGAAGATGCGCAAGCGATTGCGATGACCAGCTACCAGGGCGGGCATAACGAATATTTCAAATACATGTATGATCTCCTGCAGGAGAAGGGTGCGGGGCATATCAAAATATTTGGTGGAGGCGGTGGCGTTATTCTTCCGGACGAAATTCGCGAACTGATGGACCACGGCATCACCCGAATCTATTCACCGGATGACGGACGCGCCATGGGGCTTCAGGGAATGATCAACGACCTCGTAGAGCGCAGTGACTACGCACTGGGCGAATTGCTGACTGATGAAATTGAAAAACTCGAAACCCGAAACCCCCTGGCCATTGCCCGTCTGATTACCGCAGCCGAAAACTACCGCGACCGGCATGCGAAGGCTTTTGATCATATCAAAACCCTGGCCGACAAATCAAAGGCATCCGTACTGGGAATCACAGGTACCGGTGGTGCGGGCAAGTCATCAATGGTGGATGAAATCGTGCGCAGATTTCTCCTCGACTTCAAGACCAAAACGATAGGACTTATTTCGGTAGACCCCTCTAAACGTAAGACGGGTGGTGCCCTGCTGGGTGCCCGCATTCGCATGAATGCCATCAACAGCCCGCGCGTCTTTATGCGTTCGCTGGCTACCCGCCAAAGCAACCTGGCGCTCTCCGCCTACGTGAAAGAAGCCATACAGGTGCTGAAAGCAGCACAATACGATCTGATTATACTGGAAACCTCGGGCATTGGACAAAGTGACACAGAGATACTGGATCATAGTGATGTGTCACTTTACGTGATGACACCCGAATACGGGGCCGCTACACAACTGGAAAAAATTGATATGCTCGACTTTGCCGATGTGATTGCGCTCAACAAGTTCGACAAGCGAGGCGCCCTGGATGCCTTGCGCGATGTAAAAAAACAGTATCAGCGCAACCACCAGTTGTGGGATAAAAAACCGGACGACATGCCGGTGTTCGGCACCATCGCATCGCAGTTCAACGACCCCGGCACCAACCAATTGTACAAACACGTGATGGATACGATCGTGGAGAAAACGGGTGCCAACCTCACGTCTACCTTCGCCATCACGCGCGAGATGTCGGAAAAGATTTTTGTGATTCCCCCGAACCGTACGCGCTACCTGAGCGAGATCTCGGAAAACAACCGGGCGTATGACGCGTGGGTCAACCAGCAGGTGAGCGTGGCTGAAAAAATGCACGCCCTTCATCTTTCGCACGAGACCATAGCCGATGAATCAGTAAAAAAAGTGTTGCTGGCCGAATTTGATCGGGCGAAACTGAACCTTGATCCGCGCAACTGGAAACAGATTGAAGAATTTCAGCAGAAAGTTAATCAGTACCGCGAGCCGGTATTCAAGTTTAAGGTACGCGACAAGGAAATCGGCATCAAGACCCACACGGAGTCACTCTCGCACCTGCCAATCCCCAAAGTGGCGCTACCCAAATACACCGGCTGGGGCGATGTGTTGCGATGGAGTTTACAGGAGAATGTACCGGGCGAATTTCCGTTCACGGCCGGCATCTACCCCTTCAAACGCGAGGGTGAAGACCCCACTCGCATGTTTGCCGGAGAGGGTGGCCCGGAACGCACAAACCGAAGATTCCATTACGTGAGTCTGGCGATGCCCGCCAAGCGCCTGTCCACCGCATTCGACTCGGTGACCTTGTATGGTCATGACCCCGACTACCGCCCGGATATTTATGGAAAAATCGGCAACTCCGGTGTAAGCATCTGCTGCCTTGATGATGCGAAAAAACTGTACAGCGGTTTTAATCTGGCTGACCCGCGCACATCCGTTTCCATGACCATCAATGGACCGGCACCCATGTTGCTGGGCTATTTCATGAATGCTGCCATCGACCAGCAATGCGAGCTGTACATCCGCAAGAACGGAATGGAAGAAGAGGTGAAGAAAAAAATTGCCGCGGTGTTTGCGGCAGGTGATCGTCCGGCTTACCAGGGTTCGCTGCCAAAAGGCAACGATGGGCTCGGCCTGATGCTTTTAGGGGTTACCGGAGATCAGGTGTTGCCCCGTGAGGTATACGACAAAATCAAAGACGACACCCTGAGCCAGGTGCGGGGCACAGTGCAGGCCGATATTCTCAAAGAAGATCAAGCGCAAAATACGTGCATCTTTTCAACTGAATTTGCCTTAAGGCTGATGGGCGATGTGCAGCAATACTTTATTGAACATAACGTCCGCAACTTTTATTCGGTATCGATCTCGGGCTATCACATTGCCGAAGCGGGTGCCAACCCCATTACGCAGCTCGCCTTTACCTTGGCCAATGGCTTTACCTATGTGGAGTACTACCTGAGCCGGGGAATGCCTATTGACGACTTTGCCCCCAACCTGTCGTTTTTCTTCAGCAACGGTATTGACCAGGAGTACGCGGTCATCGGCCGTGTGGCGAGGCGGATTTGGGCCAAGGCGATGAAAGAAAAGTACGGTGCCAACGCCCGAAGCCAGATGTTGAAGTACCACATTCAAACATCCGGACGCTCGCTGCATGCACAAGAGATTGACTTCAACGACATCCGCACCACGCTGCAGGCGCTGTATGCGATTTACGACAACTGTAACTCGTTACATACCAATGCCTATGACGAGGCCATCACCACGCCCACGGAAGAAAGTGTTCGCAGGGCCATGGCCATTCAGTTGATCATTAACAAAGAGCTCGGCTTAGCCAAAAATGAAAACCCATTGCAGGGCTCATTTATCATTGAGGAGTTAACCGATTTGGTTGAAGAAGCCGTATTGACCGAATTCGACCGCATTACCGAACGCGGTGGCGTGTTGGGTGCGATGGAAACCATGTACCAACGCGGGAAGATTCAGGAAGAGAGCTTGTACTACGAAACATTGAAGCATACCGGTGAGTATCCAATCATTGGCGTAAACACGTTCCTCAGTTCTAAGGGCTCACCGACTATCATTCCCCAGGAAGTCATCCGTGCGACAACGGAAGAGAAGGAGTATCAGATCAAAATGCTACGTGAGCTGCATACGCGGCAAGGTCAAAAAGCTGAGGTTGCTTTAGAGCGTGTGCAACAGGCGGCCATCCAGAACAAAAACATTTTTAGTGAATTGATGGAAGCGTGCAAGGTTTGCTCACTGGGGCAAATTACAAAGGCCCTTTTTGAAGTAGGCGGCCAATACCGCAGAAACATGTAGGTGATATCGTACACAAAATAAAAAACCCGGCCTGGCCGGGTTTTTTTTGTGTGTTGATGCGAATAAACTTAATACTTCACCGTCTTCACGTTACCCGTATTGTCGGTAACCTCGAACGTAGGCGTGCCTTTCACACCTTTCAGATTGTACACCATGGCGTAATTACCCGTGAGCACGACATTCTGATTGTGCACGAGGTTACTCATGCCATCGTAAATCTTCACGTTTACCTCTTCACCATGCTGATCGGCTGCCGCTACGAGGTATTTGCCCGTTTCGTTGATGCGTGCTACATGCACGTTTTTCACGATCGACTCGTTAGCGTACTCAATCTGATGTACCCGCTTGCTCTGGTTATCCGCCACTTCAATGGTGTACACCCCATGGCGCATACCTTTAAAGTTCACGGGGCGGCTAAAACCATTTGTTTCCGACACGCGCTCCTGATAGACAATTGTACCGTTCACATTGTATATGGTAAGTTTCACATCAGAGGCTTGCTCGGCCTGGTAAATCACTTTGAACACGCCCGTATTACGCTGATTGATCACCACCACCTTTGTGGTTGACGGCTCCTCCGCAATTGCTGTAACCGTAGCGAATACCAGCATCAACACACCAAACATTACTTTCTTGTTCATAGTTGTTTTGTTTTAACGATGCAAATGTAACGGCCGGTGAAGCCTGCGGTTGGGCCTATGTAAGCAAACCGCATAAAACAACTTGAAAAAACGTTTGCGGAAATTCGCCATGCGCAAAGCTTACGTAGCAAGCTGAAAATGGGCGAAAATGGGTGTGATCATCCTCACTGACAAACAAAGCGACATCTAAATCGATTGCATTAAAACAAAAAAGCCCCGCCCGTTGGCGGGGCTTTCTCGTTTAATGTGAGTGATTAGTTATTCACCACGGCCGACTTACCATTCTTATCAGATACCTGAATAGTGAAGGAGCCATTTACCTTTTTCAGGTTGTAAACCTGGGCAAACTCTCCTTTCACTTCATGTCGATCAAGTCGAAGGAGTTGGTTGCGGTCATCCGCAATACGTTCCGGAATCTAATCCTCACCCTTTTCAGTAATGCGAGACTTATTCTCTTCACTCGAAATCCGGGTGACATGAACAGATGAAGGAGTGGGTAGCTCGTATCGATGAATTATTGTCTGCACTTGCTTTCCTTCCGGGCTTACTAACTCAACGGTGTACTGTCCTTCCGGCAGATTCTCAAAATTGTAGGGTCGCAAAAAACTACTTCTTTTGCGAAAGACCTCGGAGAAAACAATTTCCTGGCGATCATTGTAAATCGCCACACGAACATTGGCGGCCTCGCTCGCCTTGTAAATAATTTTGAATTGAGCCGAACCGGACTTCATCACGGCAAAACCCGTTGATGATTCCCCCGGTTGCCCGGGACCTTTGGCCATTGCCAGTGCACCAGCTGCCAGCACACTGATCAGAGTTAACGTAATTTTTTTCAT
>DAIPHR010000038.1:0-18253 GCA_036771215.1 Cyclobacteriaceae bacterium | reverse complement strand
TGGATGTCACCAGGCACACGAAGATTCCTGGATCAGGATTCGGCAACGGCTACCATCGGTTTCCGTTGTGCGATGATCCGTGCCGGTTCGAACTACTAAACAGAAGAAAAAAACAATGCCAAAAGCCTCCTGCACAGGAGGCTTTTTTTTATGCTCACTGCGCTTCGGCCAGGCAAACCACGCTTAATTGACGGGCACCATGCTCGAGCAAATGCCGGCCGCAGGCCTCTACCGTAGCGCCCGTAGTGATTACGTCATCCACCAGCAAAACGTGCTTGCCCTGAATGGAATGCGATGAGGCAACAGTAAAAACGTGCTCTACGTTCCGCCATCGCTCCAGTCGGTTACGTTTCGTTTGCGTCTCGGTGCGCTGCGTGCGGATGGAGATGGACTCGTCCCAGGGAATTCCCAGCGCTTCGCTCAGGCCCATGGCCAGTTGCGCACTTTGATTATACCCGCGCCTGCGCCTCCTCGATTCATGCAACGGAACCGGTACAATGATCTCCCATCCGTGCGGTGTGTTGCTCACCTCCCGGCCAACCAAGTGCCCCAGCGCCACCCCGATTTCGGGGTGGTGGTTATACTTCAATTGGTGCAACAAGCGCTGCACCAGGCCGCCCTTGCGGAACTTGAGGTAAGCAAAGGCTTGCGTCACCGGAATGCGATTGGCCAGCCGTTGCCAAACCGGGTTTTCAGGAAGCCTGTGATAATCCGTTTTCGGCAAACCCGCCAGGCAGTGGGTGCAAATGATGTTTTCACCGGCCACCAGCGTGCGTTGGCACCCCTGACAGTAGCGTGGGTAAAAAAGCTGAATAAAATCGGAGGTAAGTGACATTGGGATTTTGAGCGCTGGCCCACGTACTTTGTGCGAATTTAAAAGAAGTATGGAACATCCCCTGGTTAACCAGTTTAACGATTACCGCAGCCGAATGAATGAGCGGATCACGGAAGCCGATAACCTCATCATCAAGCGCATCTTCAACCTGGACACCAACGCCTATCAACCCGGTGCGCTGGACGTGCGCTCAAAAGAACTCATCGGACTCACCTGCTCACTGGTGCTGCGGTGCGATGATTGCGTCAAATACCATCTTGGCAAATGCCATGACGAGGGCCTCAGCACGGCCGAAGTGCACGAAGCCATGGGTGTGGCTACCCTCATTGGCGGAACGATCGTGATTCCGCACCTCCGCAGGGCTTTTGAATACTGGGACGCACTACAGGCCTGATATGTTCAAGCGCGATTTAGAACTGGATCGTAATTGGGCCCGGCTGTTGGTGCACCTCGAGCGCACGGTTGGAAAAAAACCGGCTGACCTGAACGGTGTGCTTTTTGTCATCGGCATGCATGAACTCGGGCGCGGGCCTCGTCACTTTTCAAAAGAAGAAAAACAAGACTTGATGCACATCGCTATTTGCAAAGTGCTGAGCCTCGCAGGCTACTACGAACTCGAGGGTTTGGACGAACACGGGTGGCCGCACTGGAAACTGGTCAAAAAGCTGCCGCACTTCGATTTACTGGAGCAAGAGAAGTTGTTGAAGATGCACGTGTTGGAATACTTTGAGAAAGAACTGGGTTGGGTGCCCGAACCAACCACCGGCTGAGCGTGGAGGGCATTTCAAATGAAAAACAGCCACACCGCGCCCGAGGCTGCGATGAGCACAGCTGAAATCAGAAACTTACTGGCAAAACTCCGATTGCCCTGCAACCACGAATAAAATGATTTGCTCAACAGATTGGTGGCATTGACCATCAGGAACGTGAGCAGCGCGAATTCGAAGGTGATTGACTTGCCGGCCATTTCGGCCAGGTTAACAATAATCGCATCAAGGCCGGCAAAGGAAGCAATAATTGAACTGATGATAAACCCGGCCTGACCAAAAAGAATGAGGCAAACCTTGGTTACTATCTTGATGATGATGAGCAGACCGGCAAACTTCAGTGCGGGGGCAAGCGAGAAAATGGCGGTTGCTTTTTTGCTCTCGGGATTTCCTCCTTCATCCGGCTCTTTCCGTACAAAAAAGAAATACGCGATGATGCCGGCTGTAGTGACCATGATAAGAATGCTGGGGACAATCGCCAGCAACCACTGCATGTTGAGCGGTCCGACCAAAAGAAAAATCTGCAGGAAACTGGCCAGGTTGGCAAGCACCGCGGCCCCCACCAGGTGATTTACAAACGGAGTTTGGTTGCTCCGCTGTGCCAGCGATTGGGTTGCTGACGTAGATGAAACAAAACCTGCCATGAAACTGGTAACGGCAAAACCGTTTCGGCTACCGACCAGCCGGCCCAACACATAGCCAAACACATCAATCCCGGTAATCAGTACGACCACCATCCAAATCCTGCGCGGGTTGATCAGATCCAGATTGTCAAACTTGCTGATGTTGGCCCCGGTTGCCTCAATCAGTTGGTGCAGAACCGGAATGTCTTTCAGTTTATAGGAGTAATCGGGAAGAGCGGGCATGGCCACCAGCGCAATGATGGCATAGCTGATAAACGACTGTACCTCCTGACGGCTCAGGCCCGCCATCAATTGACTTGTGCGCGATTTTAGTGATAAGACGAATACGACAATGACAAAAACCGCGATGACGATCTGCTGAGGAATGATTTGAACCATAACCATCAGCCCCAGAATGAAGGTGGCAATGGCGCTGACTTCGCTCGTGATGCCGAAATCTTTCGTATGCAAGGACTCCGCGATGTAATACGAGATGAGCAGCGCCAGAAAGCCAATCACGATAACCAGTCCAATGGCGGCCTGGTTATGCTGGATGAAAATTCCGGCCAGGGCGCCTAGCAACGCAATCAGGGCAAATGTGCGAATACCGCCAACGTGGGGATCGTTGGGCTTGCTGCTTTCCCGCTCAAGACCAACCGTAGCCCCGAATATCAAGGCCAAGAGCAGATTGATAAAAAGATCCGAAAACACGGTGCTGTAAGTCGGTTAAATGTAGCAAGAAGATTTTGGCCGGAAAATGAGCTTTGTCAGTCCCAACCACGGCTTTACAAATATTAGAAGCCATCTCAAAATCAATTTTTAATTGTCAGCCTGAGCTTGTCGAAGGCTATTCGGTACTGAAACCCGGTTTCGACAGGCTCAACCTGACATGGTGAAGTATTTTTGAGATGGCTTCTAGTCGTTTGTGCCTTCGGTCGAGACGTTCAGTAACGGCTACCCCCGGGCCAACCAAAGTGCCGCAACTTCTGTAATTTGCATACATGAGGATATTCACGTTTTACTTTGGCCGCCCGGGCGACCATTGATTTGCCGCCAATGGGAATAAATCAAAAACAATCGATCCAAACCGAAGTTGATGCAGCCTACCTCTACGAGTGCATTGCGGCAGCAGAGGAAGATCAGGTGATTGCCTCCACCTTTCGTGAACTGGCCAACATCGAAAAAGGTCACGCACAAAAAGCACTGGAACACCTGCCCGGCCAGACCTTGCCCGGCCCGAGCACCCGCGCCAAAATCCTGAACCGGATCGGGAAGATCTTTGGGTACGACTACGTCATTGGCGTGATGATGGATGTCGAGAAAAGCATTTCGCACGCCACCGCTAAAAAGAAAATATCGGAGCAACTGCCGCTGGCGGGTTCGGAGAACAATCACGTGCGTATTCTCCAGTCACTGATTCAAAACAAAACGTCCGTGTCGGGCGAGAAACTTTCGCGTATTGAAGGTCGGCACAAAACGGTGGGAGGTAACGCCCTCCGCGCAGCGGTGTTGGGCGCCAATGATGGCCTGGTGAGTAACATGAGCCTGGTGATGGGCGTTGCCGGGGCAACCGATGGTGGTAGCGGTGTGTTGCTGGCAGGCCTTGCGGGGCTCATGGCGGGCGCCATTTCCATGTCGTTGGGCGAGTGGATTTCGGTTAAAAGTTCGCAGGAATTGTATGAACGCCAGATGGCGTTGGAAATGGCAGAAATCGAAACCGACCCTGAGGGGGAGCGCAGAGAACTGGCGCTCATCTATCGAGCAAAAGGAATTCCGGAACAACAAGCCCTGGATATGGCTGCGCGTGACATGACCAATAAAATGCAGGCGCACGAAATACTGGTGAAAGAAGAGTTAGGCATCAACCCCGAAGAATTGAAAGGATCAGCCTGGCAAGCGGCTTATTCATCGTTCATTCTCTTCGCCATTGGTGCCATCATCCCCGTCATCCCCTTTTTCTGGATGACGGGCACTGACGCCATCGTGTGGAGCTTGGCCGGTAGCACCGTGGGTCTATTCCTGATCGGGGCCGTTATCACCCTTTTTACAGGCACCAACCTGTGGCGCAGCGGTGCGCGGCAGGTGTTGTTTGGGCTGGCCGCTGCTGCCGTTACGTTTGGTATTGGTAAACTAGTGGGTGTTTCGATTGGTGGTTAAAACGCCCGAATCAATTCGACATAGAACGATGCAGCTTTAATGATTTCCAAAGTCGGGAGGTGCTCATCGCGCATGTGCGCCAATTTGTAATCGCCCGGGCCAAAACCGATGGTGGGGATACCGAGGCTGACCGGTGTAACGGCATTGGTGCTAAAATCCCAAAACTCAAACGCCTCCTGTTGCCGGCCGAACGCTTTTGCGTAGGCCGCAAGACAAACGTGTGTCAGTGGATGTTCCACATCCATTTTCCACGCGAGATGAAAGGGTCGATAACGGACCGGCAGACCCGTGTAACTGGTGCGGTGCAGCTCGCCTACTTCCCATGAAGCGCGTTTGCCTGCAATAAGCGAATCCATTTCGGCCTTGATCTGCTCTTCGGTTTCGCCCGGCACCAATCGTCTGTCGAGGTAAGCTTCGCATGCGCTGGGTACTGCATTCAACGAGGCGCTTGTGCTTCGGATGTCCGACATCACCACCGTGCCGCGCGGGTTTGCCTGCGTCAGCAACCGGGCATTTAAGCGGTCCACGCGTTGAATGATCTCGGCCATTTCATAAATGGCATTCACGCCTTTTTCCGGTGCAGCTCCATGAGCGGAAATGCCCTGTGTTTTTATCGACACCTGCACTTTCCCTTTGTGGCCAAGGGCTATACGGTTGTTGGAGGGTTCACAGATGACCACTGCATCGGGGCGAAGGGAAAACTCACGAAAGAGGTGTTTCAGATTTTCACCATCACAATCCTCCTCCATCACAGTACACGAGACATAAACAGTTTTGTCTTCCACCAGCCCCTGTTGTTTGGCCCACGCTGCGGCATACACATTAGCCGCAACAGACGATTTCATATCTACTGAGCCGCGTCCGTGCAGAACACCATTAACGATTTCTCCTCCAAACGGATCGTACTGCCACATGGCGGCATCATTCACCTGAACGGTATCCACATGCGAATCGAACAACAAAGACGAACCGCCACGGCCAACGCGCCCCAGTACGTTGCCCATGGCATCTACTTTCACTTCATCAAAACCCAGCGCGGTCATGCGTTCGGCCACGAGCTGAATGATGGCCCCTTCCTCGCCCGTGTAACTGCGGGTGCGCACCAATTGCTGCGTAAACTCGATGAGCTCTTTCTGTTGGGCCGGATTCATGCGGTGACTCCGGCAAAGTAAGTATATTCGCTCATCTGGTATGTCACCGTCAATACTCATTTTTACCGCTCCCATGCCGTTTAAAATCGGCAGGCGCACGGGCACTCCGAAATGCTACCCATCGGGTGTGTCACATTTCGCTCACTCGTGCGGGCCATACTCAACAAATCCTACCGTTCATACCGGGCACCAAAACTTCACCTCAACAATTACGTACCTTACCCTACCCATAACTGAAATATTATGCGACTGCTTGTAGCTCTTTTGTTACTGTTGTCCTTTTCCGCCCTGGCGCAAAACCCCCTGTGGATGCGTTACCCAGCTATTTCACCCGATGGCAGCCAAATCGCTTTCACCTACCAGGGTGACCTGTATGTGGTCAGCGCTCAGGGTGGCCGGGCCATGCCGGTTACCGCGCATCCGGCTCATGATTTTATGCCGGTATGGTTGCCCGATAGCAAGACGATCGCCTTTGCCTCCGACCGGTTTGGCAATCTGGACATCTTCAGCATTCCGGCCAGTGGCGGTATGGCTACCCGCCTGACGTATCACTCGGCCAACGATTATCCGGTATCGGTTTCACCGGACGGCCGTCACATTCTGTTTAATTCCCGCAGGGCCGACAGCGAGCGATATGCCGACTTCCCCAACGGGGCGATGCCCGAGTTGTATAGCGTGCCGGTATCGGGTGGCCGCAATGTGATGGTGTTGACAACACCCTCCGAAGCCGCGGTGTACAATGCTTCGGCTACAAAAATCTACTATCAGGACCGCAAAGGGTATGAGGACATTTGGCGCAAACACCACGTGTCGTCTATTACGCGCGACCTGTGGGTGTACGACTCCAAAAACGGAACCCATATCCAACTGACCACCTTTGGGGGCGAAGACCGCAACCCGGTTGTGGATGCCCAGGAAAACCATTTATACTACCTCAGCGAGGAAAGCGGATCATTTAACGTCCATCGGTTGGCGCTGAAGGGCGGCAACGAAAAAGCGCAGATCACCACATTCCGCAACCATCCGGTGCGCTTTCTCACAATGTCGTCAACCGGGGTACTGTGCTTTTCCTATGATGGCGAAATCTATACTTTGAAAGACGGGCAGCCGAAAAAAGTGAACATCAGCATTCAAACGGAAAGCAAGCTGAATCCCTATGAAATTGTCTCCATCAGCAGCGGAGCGACCGAGCTTTCGGTTTCACCCAATGGCAAGGAAGTAGCCTTTGTCGTGCGTGGAGAAATTTTTGTTACCTCCGTGGAGGGTGGCGTTACGAAACGAATCACCAACACACCCGACCAGGAGCGCAGCGTGAGCTTCAGCCAGGACGGCCGGCAGCTCGTGTATGCCGGTGAACGCGACAACAACTGGAACGTATACCGCACCTCTATTGCACGCCCGGAAGAACCGTATTTTTATGCTTCTACGGTGCTGAAAGAGGAACCCGTGGTGGCCACGATAGCCGAAGAATTTCAGCCTTCCTTTTCGCCCGATGGCACCGAAGTGGCCTACCTGGAGGAACGCACGACCCTGCGCGTAGTAAATCTGGCTACCAAAGCCGTGCGCACCATTCTGCCGGGCAACAAAAACTATTCGTACTCCGATGGCGACCAGTTTTACGATTGGTCACCCGATGGCAAGTGGTTTTTGGTCGACTTCAATCCCGAGAACCATTGGATCAGCGAAGTGGGGCTGGTGAGCGCCAGCGGAAAGGCTGACGTGGTGAACCTCACCCGCAGCGGCTACAACGATGGAGCCGGCCGGTGGATGATGAAAGGAAAAATGATGTTGTGGTTCAGCGACCGTGACGGCATGAAAAATCACGGAAGTTGGGGTGCCAGCAGCGATGCCTATGGCATGTTCTTCACCCAGGAGGCATACGACCGCTTTCGCCTGAGCGAGGAAGATTTCAAACTGTTGAAGGAGAAGGAAGAAAAAGACAAAGAGAAGGAAAAGGACAAATTGAAAGAAGATAAGGGTGACGATAAGGGAAAAGCCAAAGCAACCGCGACAATCAAAGAGCCGGAAAAGAAAGCGGATGACGTGGTGATCGACCTCAAGGGCCTGGAGGAACGCAAGGCCAAACTCACCATTCATTCCTCTCTGTTGGCTGATGCCATCGTATCCGAAGATGGCGAGCGGCTGTTCTACCTGGCGCGCATCGAAAAGGGCGTTGACCTGTGGACGACCAACTTACGAACACGCGAAACAAAAATACTGACCAAACTGGGGGACAACGCCAGCAATCTCTCGCTGAGCAAAGACGGAAAGAAATTGTTTGTGCTGGTAGACGGGCGGCCCAACAAAGTGGATGCGGAATCCGGGAAGAAGGAGCCCATCACCATCAACGGTGAAATGCAGCTGCAAAAGCAAAAAGAGCTCGCCTACATTTTCGATCACGCCTGGCGGCAAACGTTGAAGAAGTTTTACGTCACTGACATGCATGGTGTCGACTGGGCTTTTTATAAGAAAGAGTACGCCAAGTTTCTGCCCCACATCAGCAACAACTGGGAGTTTTCCGAAATGCTGAGCGAGCTGTTGGGTGAACTCAACGCTTCGCATACCGGATGCCGCTATGCACCCGATATGAAGAACCCAGACGCCACGGCTTCGCTCGGGCTGTTGTTCGACCAGAACTACACGGGCAATGGCATGCGGGTGGCGGAGGTACTCAAACGCGGACCGTTCGACCGGGCCGACTCCAAAGTAAAACGTGGCACCCTGATTGAAAAAATTGACGATGACCTGTTGCCGCCCGGCAGTGATGTGTTTCAGTTCCTCAACCGTAAGGCTGGCAAAAACACGCTGGTCACGCTCTTTGACCCCGCCACGAAAATGCGCTGGGAAGAAGTGGTGAAGCCCGTGAGCCTGGGGGCCGAAGGTGAAATGCTGTACAGGCGTTGGGTGGACAGACGGGCCGCCCAGGTCGATAGCCTCTCAAACGGCCGCATCGGCTACCTGCATGTGCGCAGCATGAACGACCCCAGCTACCGCGTGGTGTATGAAGAAGCGCTGGGCAAGCACGCCAACAAAGAGTCATTGATTGTGGATACGCGTTCGAACGGAGGCGGTTGGCTGCACGAAGACCTGGCCACATTCCTCAGCGGCCGCAAGTATCTGGATGTTATTCCGCGCGGGCAATACATTGGCTTTGAGCCGCAGTTCAAGTGGACGAAGCCCTCTGCGGTGCTCGTGGGCGAGAGCAATTACTCCGATGCGCATATGTTTCCCTTTGCGTATCACGCCAAAGATCTGGGCATCACGGTGGGCATGCCGATACCCGGCACGGGCACAGCCGTGTGGTGGGAAACTCAAATCGACCCTACGTTGGTATTTGGTATACCCCAGGTGGGCATGGTGGGTGCAGATGGTAAGTTTTTGGAAAACACGCAGCTGGAGCCCACCTACACGGTGAAGAATAAGTATGAAAACCTGGTGAAGGGGCGCGATGAACAAGTGGAGAAAGCCGTTGAGATTTTAATGAAGCAAATGGCGGAAAAGCCCGACCCGGGCAAAGTGAAATCGCTGGAGAACAAAAAGAACTAAAAGATCTCTCCGGGCAACTTAGCGGCCGGTTTGTCATCTGCGCGACAACCCGGCCGCAACTAATTTGCCATTTTTAGGGTTGTTCCGAAAACATTATTTATGCGCAGACTCCTTTTCATCATGTTCTCATTTACAGCGTCCGTTGCGTGGGCTCAATCACCCGCCCGCGTTAACTACGGTAGCTTCACGGGCGCCATTGGCAGCGGACAGGGCAGTGCGGCCCTGGAGTATTTCCACAATTGGCAATTGGGCCAGTCGAAAAAATTTGAAATCGGAATCGGTGGTCGACTGACATCCTATTTTGGCAGTGACCAGTACTTTTCCTCAGCACCGGCAAGCCTCGCGGGTGACGAAACAAAAACCGATTCGCTGTTAATGGCATCGGCTCAGATGAATGCGGTAAACCTGGCGATCAATCTGGGCTATCGCTTTTCACCAAAATTTGGTGTGGGCTTCAATATTGATGCGCTCGGCTTCACTTTTGGCGGAAGGAAGGAGGGCCGCTACCTCAACGGTAACCAGGGTCAGCTTGTACAGGGTAAACCCACTTCATTCAATGTGCTGCTGATTGGCAATAACGATCGCGGAACGTTAAACTCGGAGTTTTACGCGCGCTATTTCTTCAATGAGCGTTGGGGCATCAAGTTGGCCTATCAATACCTTTTCACGGAGTACACAACCGATGTAGCCGTGCAGCAACAACCCGAAGCCAATGACCGGTTTCGCAACAAAGCGAGTATGGTGAGTATTGGTGTAACCAAAGTGTTCTAATATGATCCGACTTCTTGCCATTAGTGTAATCATTCTCCTGGCCAGTTGCCAGCCCGAAGATGCCACGCCTACCGGCCCCGTAAACGATATGTTTGATGCCTCCACGGCCACCTTGCTACGCGAAGGGATGTGGATGGGTGCGAACAATTACAGTGTGGCCGGCTCCGCTAAGTTCTATCAACAGAATGATGGAACCCGTGTGTTGGTCCTCGACATGTTCTCCTCCAGTAATGGACCGGACCTGCGCGTATATCTGTCAACAGATGCTTCTGCCAGCAGTTTTGTCAATCTGGGTAAACTGAAATCCACCAACGGGCAGCAGGTATATACCATTCCCGCGGGCACCGACCTCAACCAGTTCCGATTCGCACTTATTTGGTGTCAGCAGTTTTCCGTGCTCTTCGGCAAAGCCGACACACAATAGACATGAAAAGTTTCCTGTTGATATCGGCATTGATCTGGGCCGATATCACCCATGCCCAACCGTTTACGCCAGTCGATGCCTCTTCGAGCATCAGTTTCAAGATCAAAAACTTTGGCTCTACGGTTGACGGTAGGTTTAATGGACTGTCCGGCTCCATCTTGTTTGATGAATCAAACGTCAGTGCCACCAGTTTCCAAGTGACAGTCGAAAGTAAGACTATAGACACGGGCATTGGCCTGCGCGACAATCACCTGAGGAAGAAAGACTACTTTGCTGTGTCGGAGCATGCGACCATTCGTTTTGCTTCCAGCAGCGTGACGTTAGCAAAACCTGGATCGGGCACGGTCACCGGGCGCCTTACCATCAAGAAAACCACGAAAGAGATTTCGATTCCCTTCACCTACGTACTTTCCGGCAACACGATCAGGTTCAAGGGCGAGTTCGCACTGAACCGAAGGGATTTCGGAGTTGGCGGAGGCAGCATTAGTCTGGCGGATGAGTTAACGGTTTTTTTGGACGTGACAGCAACCCGGTAGAATTGCGGTGCGTAGACCCCTCCAACTGGTTTTTTCTCTCGTGCTCTTTTGGCACAGTATCCCCGTAATGGCACAAGGCCGGGTTGAAGCCGTTCAATTTACAGGATTACGTCATACCCGCGAAAGTTTTCTGCGGCAGTACATCACTACCTCAACGGTATCTGGGTACGACTCACTTCAACTGGCGTTGGATCGTCAGCGCCTGCTTAACCTGAATATTCTTTTTGACGTGCGCACGGAGGTAAGGAACGAGTCTACCGGGTCGGTGTCTGTTTTCTTTCACTGTCAGGAAATGATTGGCACGCTCCCTGTGTTCGCCATAGGCCAGACCGAGAACACGTTTTGGTGTCGGGCCGGTGTTCAAAGTCTTAACCTCACCGGCCGGGCTGATAAGCTCGTTGCCTACTATCAGTATTACGATCGCCACTCGGTCTACCTGGGCTACGCCACTGATCGACTCCGCTTGTCCAACTGGGGCATAACCGCTTCCCTTATCCAATGGGCAACGCTGGAGCCCTTGACGATCAATAATGTGGTTACGAACTACGACTATACCAATCACACCGCCTACGCCAGTGCCGTGCATTTTTTCTCATTCCATCATACGTTGGAAATGGGCCTCGGCCTTTTTACGGAGCGCTTTGAGCCTCGTAGTTCGCCCGGGCCGGAAATCAATGAAGTGGTGCAGGGTAAAAAACTACTCACCAAAGCCATTTACAAATACAATCACCTGAACTACGCGGGATTCTATATTGATGGATTTTTCCACCAGGTCAATGTTGAGTTCATTCACGCGGCAGACGAAGTTCAGAATTTTATCACCGTCTTTAGTGATTTCCGTTATTTCAAAAAGATGAACACCCGATGGAACTGGGCAAACCGGGTTCGGGCCGGCCTGGCCTCGAATGATGACAACCCGTTTGCTCCCTTTGTACTGGATAGTTACCTGAATATCCGGGGCGTGGGCAACCGGGTTGATCGGGGTACCGGTTCGTTTGTCATTAACACCGAAATGCGTTTTACCATTTTCGACCGGAAAGGTATAGCTGCGCAGGGTGTTGGCTTTTTGGATTTTGGCACCTGGCGAAAACCCGGAGGCAGTCTTGCCGATTTTAAGAAATCCGAAAATATGCGGGCCTTTACCGGCTTAGGATTTCGCCTCATTTATAAGAAAGCCTTTGACACCATGCTTCGCGTGGATGTTGGTTACGACTACAACAAAAACTCGGGTGTGGTCATCGGAATAGGGCAATATTTTTAGAGTCACCGCGAAAATGCAGTTCTTGCTCTACCTTGCCCTACCTGCCTTGTCCGGAAGACGAGTTGCTCCGAAGCGAGATTTCGCTCCAACTTTCAGGTCAATAGAATGAAATTTCTTGGAGGAAATCGGGAGGTATTGATGCTCCACCACGTAACGGGCAAGCCTGACGCAGCGCTTTCAGATCCGCTCCCCAGCGGGCTCACGCTCATTTGGTTTAAGGAGAAACAGCAAGTGCGAATTGATGGCCAGCCCTACGCCATAAAGGCGAACCAGGTAATTTGCCTCAGCGAGTTTCACCATATTGAACGTACGGAGTTTCACAGCGTGCGTTTCATCCGGTTCAACCGTTCGTTCTATTGCATCAAAGATCATGACGATGAAGTGAGTTGTAAGGGCCTATTGTTCTACAGCGCCTCGCAGCCGCCCATCATCACCATTCCCCGGGCAGAACTGGAAAAATTCGAATTGCTTTGGAAAATGTTCTCGCTCGAAATGGCAACAGCCGACAATCTGCAGTTTGAAATGTTGCAGATGATGCTCAAGCGATTGATTATTCTGTGCACGCGGTTGTACAAAAAACAGCACGAGCTTCTGGATGTAAAAACAGACCACATCGATTTGCTGCGCGAGTTTAATTTTCTGGTCGAGCTTCATTTCTGGCAGCATCACAATGTGGCGGCCTATGCCGCATTGCTCCACAAGTCGCCCAAAACACTGGCTAACCTTTTTGCAAAGCAGGGGATGGGCCGCCCGCTGCAAATTATTCAGGATCGCATTATGCTGGAGGCCCGCAGACTACTGCGCTACACCGACAAACCGGTGAAAGAGATTGCCTACGAACTGGGTTACGATGACATCCAGGCCTTTAGCCGGGCCTTCCGCCAAAGGGAGGGCGTGGCGCCTCGCGAATTCCGAGAGAAAAAAGCGCCACACATCCAGAACCGGTGAACAGCCTCAGTTATCTGGCGTTCCATTCAGGCCGAAAGTGGCTTTTACGCGTTCATCGTTTAGTAAATCCCGGAATAACCGGGTGACGTGATTGCGCTGTTGAAAGGGGTGCGCACGGAAAAGCGAGGCATAGCGAGTGTCCAGTAGATGCTCCAGGTCAACCGCGCCCTGGGTAGCCACATCACGCACACGGTGGAGGTAGTGGGTGTTGAATTTCATGGTCACCGGGTCAACCCACTTTGCTTTGATGAATCCCTTGGTTTTGGTGGCACACCGGCACGGGTTGGCGGTGTTGATGAGCCCGCACTTCCGATTTATGAATTGGTACAAATCCTTGCGTGCGCGCGAAAGCCGCTGACGGAAGTTATCCGGACTGATATTGAGCAAGGTGGCCCCCAAGGTGTGGCCAACTCCGAAAATCTCACCCAACACATACACGAGGCGTTGCTCCCGATCGAGACAAAGCAACATGGCACTCAAGCATCCTAATTTAGCTTCCTCGATTTCAACACGCCTCTCTGCCTGCTCCAATTCGGTTAGCTCATTGTTCTCAATGGCATCCAAGTGCTCACCCATAGATTGAAAATCTGTTACAAACTCTTCTAGCCTGTACTTTTTCATTTCCAGAAAATGGTTGAACGTAATGCGGTACAGCCAGGTGCGGAAACTACTGTCGCCCTTGAACTGCCCGAGCTTTGTGATTAATTTTACCAGCACTTCCTGCGTGATGTCCTCAGCATCGGCTGGGCTTAGCACCATCTTGTGGGCAACGTTATAAATATAGTGCTGGTGTCGTTTCACCAAAGCCTCCAAGGCAGCGCGTGAACCTTGCTGCGCGGACCGGATTAACTCCAGATCTGGTTTGTCCCGATAGAATGAGCCAAAAGGATAATCGCGCATACTACAAATCTATGGAAGTTAACGAGCGGAAGACGATGCGCCAACGTGACCCAGCGCTACCGGCCGGTAGCGGGCCATTTGAATAGTTGCCTCGTTCAAAAAGGAAAAAAAGGCCAACGCGGCAGGGTTAGTTGCCGCCCTTTGAAGGGCCTGCTCCAATGCGGCCTCATCCGTCCAGTACACGATATCTGCCCAGGTAAAGTCGTCCGAGTAGGTTAGTGTGCGGTGAAGGAAGCCCGGCTGGCAACTAAGAAACGAATCGCTCAAGTGTTGGGCCTTAAGCAAAAAGGCCTCGCGTTGCGAACTGTCGCGTAGTTGAAAGTGCGTAATCTCTACCAGGTTGGCCTTGTGCAATTCGTGGATTGGCATTTGTTTAATCTGTTTATTGATTTGTGTTTGACAAGCCACCAGCAGCGCGCTGACGGCAAAAGACAAAAGGGTTTTCATTTCAGCTCACTTTGATTAGTCGATCCCGGGTAGCTGATGCCTGCGGCATCCCGTTCTTTTTTCTCTTTGGCACTTACGGTATTGATACCCATGACCTGATGTAACGGACAACTGGCCGCGGCTGAAGTTCCCAACAAGGCGATTGCCACCACGCCCACGAGGATGCCTACGGTGCCAGCCACCGCACCAAAGAACCACGAGGCCATTGCCACTATCGCAATCAGTACGCGGATCACGCGCTCACCACGGCCGAGGTTGCGCTTCATTCCAAAAGGTAAGGTTTTCATAATAATCAATTTGTTTTGGCCTTTAGACTGCAAAGCCGGGCAGGTGTGACAACCCAATGTAATCCGACATCCCGGCCAGGCCACAGACCCATCTATCGGGAGTTTTTGCCAACTGATCGGGAAGTTGCGCCTAACCCGGGGGCCGCTCCTACTTGCACCTTTGGGTCATAATTTAAACAAAACAAAAGTATGTCAGCACCCAAAACATTTACCGTGCCCACCCGCGATGAGGTGAGCCCTGCCAATCAGGTTCTTTTCGACAATCTCAAAAAAGGACTTGGCTTTGTTCCCAACTTGTACGCTTATTACGGCAAAAATGAAACCGCCCTGGGCGACTACCTCACCCTCCAGAACCGCAAGAGCACATTGAAGGCAAAAGAGCGCGAAGTGATCAATTTGGTTACAAGCCAGGTAAACGGCTGCCGGTATTGCCAATCGGCCCACACCGCATTAGGCAGAATGAACGGCTTCACGGACGAACAGATTCTTGAACTGCGCAGCGGCTCTGCTTCGTTTGATGCGAAACTGGATGCACTCGTTCGTTTTACTAAATCGGTTGTGGAAAACCGTGGCCGCGCCACCGATGCGGCTAAAGATGCCTTCTTTGCTGCCGGCTACACAGAAGCAAGCCTGATTGATGTGGTGATCGTGGTCGGTGACAAAATCATCAGCAACTACATTCACAATCTCACGGGCTTTGCTATTGACTTCCCTGTGGCGGAAGAACTGGAGGCTGTGCCCGCCTGATCAGGCAATAAATTCAATCAGCAGTCGTTGTCTGGTTGAGCCAGTCGTTCCAAAAACATGGCCACAACCTTAAAACAGGGCGCTTCACCGCAGGAGGGAAATCGTTAGTTTGGTTTGGATCGGTGAGGTGGCCCTGTTTTTCCCTTTAGCTACGGGTAAATTCCGTAAACCCGTAGAAAACTACACCCGGCAAAGTAAAAAAAACCGATTGTCCGCGATCGAATTTCCGGCACACGGTGTTGTAATAATAAAACAGCTACCCGCGTCACCGTTGCGTCTGGTGCTTGCTTTTTTGTCGTCATTACGTTCACCTAAAAACCTACATTATGAACGGAGCACATTGGCATTTAGTAGTCAATCACCTGCCGATTATTTTTCCTGTTGTGGGCGTGGTCGTTATGGTCACCGGCCTGATTTTCAAATCGGAGGCGGTAAAGCGAACGGCCTTCCTGATTTTCGCCTTAGGGGCATTGGCCGCCATAGCCGCCATGCAAACAGGCGAAGGAGCCGAGGAAGTAGTGGAAAAGATAGAGGGCATTACCGAAGACTACATCGAAACCCACGAAGAAACCGCAGAAACATTCGCCCTGTTGTCGTACGTGTTGGGCGGTCTCTCGCTGCTGGGCCTGTGGGCAAGTGTTGCACAAAAGCGCTTTTCTTCGATGCTCAACGCGAGTGTGCTCGCTTTTGCTCTGGTGGTCTTATTTTTTGCCCGGCAAACCGGAACAACCGGGGGTGAAATACGGCACACCGAAATCCGGAGTGGCCACACTTTTCCGGCAACGGATACCGAAGAAACCGAGCCTGACGGAGAAGGGCAGCGATGACACCAGCTGGTGCGGTGGAGAAGCAACAGCTCAACAACCTTAATACACCCCTAAGTCCCGGCCCGACACCACCGCGCCCTGGTAACTTCGCCTGATCTCCTGCAGCAGTTTTTCCTCGCTGGAATCCCAGATCAGCTGATGCGTGAGTAACAGCAGCTTGGGTTGGCTGCGTTTCGCAATGTCGGCCAGCTGCGTGGTGGAGGTGTGAAAATCCGCATGGTAGGTTTTCCATTTGGGCGGCCTGCGTGCGTATCCGTCTTCGCTGTACACTTCGTGCACCAGCACATCGCAGCCCTGGCATTGCGCCATGATGCTTTCGCTGAACGTACAATCGCCTGATACCACAATCGTGCGGTCGGGCGTAATGAATTTATAGCCGTATGAATACGTCCACGAGCCATGCTTCACGGCAAAGGCGATGACGGTTACCCGTTCATCGCGGTAAATCTCTCCGTCTGTTATCTCCTGCACTTGCACGCGATACGCCAGCGAGTCGCCCTTCTCCAATCCGAAGATGCGGATGTTGTAGTCTTCCTGGTAGGCTTGTTCGATATGGCGGCTGAAATTAATGGTGCCGCGCGGGCCAAAAACTTGTAACGGCTCGGTGCGTTCGAGCACGGCAGGCGTGAACACGAAATCGGCATAGCCGGTGGTGTGATCGCTGTGAAGGTGGGTGATGAAAAGGCGATTGAGGCGGGAGACCTCGAGGCCGGCTGCGGCCGCCCTTCGCACCACGCCCGGTCCGCAATCCACGATGTAGGGAAAGCCATCTACGACAATAGCCGTGGCCGGGCCAAAGCGCTCGGGGTCGGCATTGGGTGTGCCGGTGCCCAGCAGAATAACCTGTGTGCGCAGCGGCTGCGCGGGTGGGCTAGCGCAGTGGGCCAGGCCAAAAAGGGCGAGAACAAACAAAACGCGCATGGATAGGAGGTTTGGGTGCGGACAAAGGTACGCTATCGCAGCATGAGGGCAGGATGTGCCCTTTGATGAAAAAATATATATACCCTGGCGTTAGGCGTATGGGCCCAGGCTGTAAATTAGGGTTGTGTAAGTGGAATAGGTGCAATGAATGTATTCCGATGTTGTATGCTAGTGCGCCAAGACAGTTCAGTCACTCGCGCACAGGCACATTTAATTGCCGTACATCCCGATCACTATCGGGACCACCGCGACACCAAAGCTATGGCAAGAGCCAAACCCCCACCCACAACGATTCTCAACACAATCCTGCAACTGGATTATTCGGATTTGTAATAAATAGTCAATAAATTAGCACCACACGCTAATAAATATGACCAATAAGTCGATAAATAGGATTAAGGTTGTTTTGGCAGAAAAAAGAAAGACTAATAAGTGGCTAGCAGAACAACTTAATATGAATGAAACAACCGTTTCGCGTTGGTGCACCAATAACACTCAGCCAACAGTTGAGACATTAGTTGAAATAGCAAAACTGCTAAAGGTGGATATTAAAGACCTTTTGGCTTCGACACAATAAAGTATGGACAGCTTAAATATTAATTTGGTCGATGCATTCAATGGAGTCCTTGAAAATTTGGTGGACGGAGAAGCTTATGCAAAATTACCACCAAGAGGACCACGTGAATTAGCAACGCTATCAGAAGCTGAGATTCAAGCTAGAGAGCTCAATGAAAATGGAGAATCAATTGCAAAGGATGACAATTACAACCCAACAACACACAGAAATATTGCAATTGATATCGAGGAAAGTAATCTTCCTAAACCAATTCAATTACCAAGTGCGGACAATCTTGATGGAATAAATATTTGCGGAATTGATGGTTCTAATCAGAATGTGGAGAAGAATTCATTCTTCTTCATTTTGGCAAGAGCTGCAATTGTAAATTTCAAATACACAAAGGGAACCGAGCCACCATACTTTTATACAAAAAAGAAAGATGCGAGCGCTGTTACATGGGTGGACGGCAATATTTTTAATGAAACCGTTATTGAACACACTAACAACAAGCTAAAGAAACAGAAACAGAGTGAGGAAAGTGTGGAC
>DAIPHR010000037.1:0-18435 GCA_036771215.1 Cyclobacteriaceae bacterium | reverse complement strand
ATCTCGTATGCATCCGGTGCTTTTTTCAACGGGCTTTCAGCCCGGCTGCTGTCAATACGGTCGCGTTCCACCAGGTTTTCTATGACCTGATCCAGGTCCACCATCTCATCGCGTTCCAGCAACTCGCGCTGCCTTCGGAAGGCGCGGGTCAATAAATCGGCCGTCAGAAAAAGTTTGAGTTCCGCCTCCGGGAACACCACCGTGCCGATGTCTCGGCCATCCATGACAATACCTTTGTGCTTGCCCATTTTGCGCTGCTGATCGACCATGGCAAGGCGTACAGATTTTAGCGTACTTACCTGGCTGACGGCAGCCGACACCCGCATTTGCCGGATCTCCTGCTCCACGCTCAAACCGTTTAGCAAAACTTCTGAATTCCCCTTTCGATTAACTGCAAACGAAACCCGAATTTGCTGCAATGCCCGGTCAACTTCCTTGGGATTGGTAGCGGCCACGTGGTGCTCGAGGAAGTACAGGGTAACAGCCCGGTACATAGCACCACTATCAATGTACCGATAGCCCAGGATACGAGCGACCTCCCGTGCCGTTGTGCTCTTGCCGCACGCAGAATACCCATCGATGGCGATGACAATTTTCTTCAGCATGATCAGCAGTCCTTAATCGGGCAGGGAATGGGCTTACCCGGCTTATAGTTTTTCTTCTGTTTGCGGGTTCCGTTGTGGTGAGTTGATTGGCAAGCTGCCAGCAGAACGGCTAGCGCCAGAATAATACTCAACCGGCAAAATTTCAGGGTCATGGCCAAAAGTACAACGCGCGCATTTGGATCGCAAACCCCGCCCGACCCACGCTCATCCTGTGAGCTTATCCTGAAAATTCATCCGAAATCCGATTTTCTGTCCGGCTCCCAACTCCTGGGTTTTTTCCATTTTCTGGTGCAGGGTGATAAACCGGACCTGCGGAAAGGGCGGAGCCATGAGATCAATTTCGATGGCAATGGTCAACGACAGTTTTACGATGTTGTTCAGGTCAGCGTCAGTCACGGGCCCCTTGGAGATGCCCGCATAATCCACACCCAACTGACCTTCGCCCTCGACCAGAAAACGGTTCTCGTGATTTAATAACACGCGCGCCAACAAGTAGCCGGGGTCGTTTACTCGGTTAAACTTCAGGCTGTCCGCCATAAAATTGTAGATCATGATCTGCCCAAAGTACCGATTGACTTCATTCTGCAAGATGTAGGGGTCTTGCATAACGGGATTCTTACCGTCAAGCGTAACCACATTGGTGTGCAGGACAAACACCAGCAGGTCACCGGCCAACTTCACATGGAACTCATGCTCATTGATTTCCCTGAAATAAACCGTAACATCCTCATCACCGGGGTGCGCCCGCTTTTGAAGCTCGTCTGCGATGCGCTTCGATTCTCTCTTGAGCTGGTCAAAAGCGAGCAGCAAATTCTTGAAGGTTATCTGCTTGGCTGTCGATTTACTCTCCAGCAGGTGCTGGATGTGAACCAGCGGATCATGGGTGCTCATGTTTTTTCGGGTTAGGGTTTGTAAATTGTAAAAAAATAACCCGTTATGGAAGCAAATGAAGAGGGCCGGGCCGAAAAGTTTTTCAAGGAATTCGGCAAAAAAATGGATCAACTGATGGCGGAGGCCAAAGTGGCTGGAAATCGTGCCGAGGCCGACTTGCGCAGCAAGTTTGAGGAGCTCAAAACCTCAGCTGAAAAATTCAAGAATGAAGCTGAAAACAAAGAGCGCTGGAAAGAAGTAGAAGATAGTCTGAAGCGAGCGGGCAACGAATTGGAGAATGCCATAAAAGCTGCATTTAGTAAAAAAGAGCAGAAATAGTTGATGTCGATAGACAATGGTTAACGGTCGATAGAACGTGGACTATTGACCATTAACCATTGACTGCTTTAATCAAATCTTAACGCCCTTCCACTTTCCCTGCCGGAAAATGAGGATACCCGCGATGGCGATGGCGGATTCGGCTATGGAAATCGCGGCATAAACACCCGTGGGGCCAAACTCAAACGTGATGGCCAGCGCATAGGCCAGCGGAATCTGAAAACACCAAAAGCCAAAAAAATTCAGCAGCGTGGGGGTTCGGGTATCTCCGGCTCCGTTAAACGACTGGGCGATCACCATCCCATAGCCGTAAAACACATAACCCAAGGCAATCACGCGCAGGCATTCGATTCCCACCTCAATCACCTCTTCATCCCGGGTGAAGAACTCCAGTATGGGGCGTGCGAAAAGGAGGAAGATGATCATCACGCCCACCAGAAAGATCATATTAAAAAAGCCCGTCTTCCAAACCGATTCTTCGGCCCGCTCGGGTTGTCCTGCCCCCAGGTTCTGACCGACCAGGGTAGCTGAAGCATTAGCCATGCCCCACGAAGGGAGTATGGTGAAAATGATGACGCGAATGGCAATGGAATATCCTGCCAGCGCTTCGCTGCCAAATGTGGAGATAATCCGCACCAGAAAAATCCAACTGGCCGACCCGATCAAGAATTGTAGCGTACCGCCCACCGAAATCCGGATGAGGTTGGCCATCACCTTGGTTTGGAGCATAAAGTTCTCCACATGAACTTTGATTAGCCCCTTACCTTTCCAGAGGTGATAAATCTGGTACAGCACGCCCAGCCCGCGCCCGATGTTTGTGGCGATCGCTGCCCCTTCCACACCAAAGGCGGGAATCGGGCCAAAACCGAAAATAAAAACGGGATCAAGTACAATGTTCAGCCCGTTGGAGATCACGAGGGCACGCAGCGCCAGTGAGGCATCGCCCGCCCCGCGAAAAATCGCGTTGATCAGAAATAAGAGCATAATCGTGAGGTTCCCGCCCAGCATCCACTGGGTGTAGCCCGCACAATTCTGAATGATGGACGCGCTGGCGCCCATCAACGCGAGGAGATTCTTGGCGAAGATCAGACCACCGACTGAAATCACAAGGGAAATACCGACCCCGATGTAAAGCGATTGAACCGCGGCAACGGAGGCCGCAGGGATGTCCTTCTCCCCCACCCTGCGGGCTACCAAGGCTGTAACCCCCATGCTTAATCCAATGGCAATGGAGTAAATCAAGGTCAACATGGATTCGGTCAATGTCACGGCAGCCAGTGCGTCATTGTCGTTAAGCCGGCTTACGTAAAACACATCCACTACGGCAAACAATGCCTCCATGGACATCTCCAGGATCATAGGAACGGAAAGCAGGAAAATGGCGCGGTTGATATTGCCCTCGGTAAAATTCTGCTCGGAGCCCAGGATGGCCTCTTTAAAAAGACGAAGAATAGACGATGCTTTGGAAAAAGCTTTCATGAACGTTTGAATTTAAGGTTAATAAATCGATCTGCCGGAATGCAGATTTTTGCCATTCAAAAAAGAGTCGCGTATCGCCTGCTTAGCAGGGCGCTTTAGAATACGCGAATGGCATCAAACTTCATGGTGGGTAACGTTAGTGGCAGGTTTTACGCTGAAAACTGTAAAAAGGTTTTGAAAAAACTCAGTTAAGGATGGTGCATTTTCATCTGCTGGAGGGCAGCATGCTTAAATGCTCTTCCCAAAGGAAGTTCCTGTTTGTCCAGAAACACGCTTTCACCGGTAAAGGCCGTCAAAAATCTGGTGTTGATGATAAACGAACGGTGAATTCGTACGAATGATTCCGGCAGGTGTTGAGCCAACTTGCTAATGTTCTCCCGGGTAACCCAGGCCTTGTTGCTGGTGTGAACTTTCACATAATCGTCCAGGCTTTCAATATAGCGCACATCTGCGAGCGCCAGCTTAACCGTTTTTCGGTCTGCCCGAATGTAGATCACCCGATCATCGTTCACTGAGGCTTGCTCTAAAACCGGGCTTGCCTCGTATTGGTCAAGAAATCGGTTTACCGCCCTAAGAAAACGCTCAAATGAAATCGGCTTTACCAGGTAGTCTACGGCATCCGCATCAAAAGCTTCAGGCGCAAAATCGCGATGGGCCGTGGTGAAGATAACGGCAGGCGCATTCTTCAAAGACCGGATAAACTGCAACCCTGAAATCTCCGGCATTTGAACATCCAGAAAAATCAAGTCCACCGGTTGGGCGCGCAACCAGGCCGTTGCTTCTACGGCATTGACGCACTCCCCTACCACGTGAAGTCCCTCTACCTTTGATACATGCTCGACCAGAAGTTTGCGGGCGAACGGCTCGTCATCAATGATAAGGCAACCGGCACTCATGATTTCAGGGTAAGATTGACCAAAAACTCATCTTTATGCTGTTCAGTCCTCAACGTGTGGTTTGGTCCATACAAGAGGGAAAGCTGACTTGTCAAATTCGCCAGTCCAACACCTGGATTGACGGGGCCTTGTTTTCTGCTGTTACAAACTGACACGCGAAGTGAGTCTTCCGCAGCATGCACACTGAGTCGGATCCAGGCTCCGGCTGCCAGTGGCATAACACCGTGCTTGAATGCATTTTCAACGAGGCCAACAAGGGTCATGGGTGGTATCTGGTATTTCTGCAGGTCACCCTCCACGTGCTCCTTCAGCGTAACCCGGCCTTCATAACGAAGCATCTCCAGAGCGATATAATTATTTACCTGATGTAGCTCGCTTGGCAACGGCACGAAGTCCGATTTGCCAGCATGAAGCACATAATCCAATATCTCACTCAATTGCAAAACAGCCTGAGGTGCCCGGTCCGATTTTTGGGTTGTGAGGTAGTACAAATTGTTTAAGGTATTGAATAAGAAGTGCGGATTGAGTTGCGCTTTTAGGAGTTTCAGTTCTGTTTCGACCCGCTCGCGCATCAACTGTTGGTACTCTTCCTTCGACTTTCGCCAGTGGTTCACCATCTTGATTGCTGCAGCCAGGAAGACGACCATCAACAGGGACGTCAACAGGAAAAAGATATCCAGCGAAGCCGGATCCATTTGATGAATGTGCACACGAGCCATGACCATAAACGTGAGCAATACAACCATCATAGCCAAAAAAAGAGCGGTCAGCAGTGCGTAGAGTGAATACAGAATAAATGCCGGATATCGGCCGGTAATCAGGTATCGTGGTATCAGGAAATAGTTAAAAAAATAAGTAGTGCCGATGGTCACCGGCATAAGCAGGCCCACGAAAAAGAGCGTTTGGCCATAGTTACTGTTTTGCCGGCCAAAAAAAACTACGTAGACCGCCAGCACGACAAACCAAAACAGAGCGTGCATCCGCCAACGGTGATGCCTGAACTGATGGTCAACCCATATGGCCAAACTATCCATTACAGCATAGTTATCAAAAATTGAGATTAGTCGTTTGCCGTGCGAACAGTAACTCCGCAAAAAAAAGGTTTCAACCGATTTTCATCGGCTTTCGCCATAACACGGTCAAACCGGGTTTTTTCCACCGCATAAAGAACAACTCGTCAAAATACCCCGATCACGTTGTAAAAAACGACTACTCTTGTCACGAACGAAAACAAAACCTAAATTAACCTGTATGTTAGCCATTGCCTTTTTCAGCCATCATGTTGAGGGGAGCATTTACTTTATGATGCCCCTTACGATCGCGTTCGCCCTCAATTTGGGCATCTTTCTTTATGTAATTGTCAGAAAACAATATCAATCCGTTTGGGTGGACGCCTACAAACACATTAGCCTTTTCACGTTCATGTTTGGCGTATTCGGAACCCTTGTCGGGTTTCTTCAAATGTTTGGTGCCCTGGAAAGTATGAGTGAAACGCTGCCGCTGAGTGTCATTTCAGGAGGAGTGAAAGCCGCGTTACTGAATGTGCTCTATGGTTCCGGGTACTTCTGCCTGATGCAGCTGGGCTACCTTGCCCTTCACCTGGCCAGCAGAAGGTAAACGGATGAGTTACTTCGCCCTGCTTTCGGCCAGTGCCCTGTGGTGGATTTCCTTCCGCTATCTGAAGGCAAGGCTATTTGACCGACTTGACCTGCGTGTGCATCTGGCTGTGGCCGTTTTTGCCTGGCTGATTTTTAACCTACTGCTGAGCCTGATGGTGGTTTTTAATGCCGTTGAGACCGCGACATCCTTTCCGGAAGATGTTTGCTCAGGATTCTTCTTATGTCTGTGCGCATTGAACATTCTATCCACATTCATTTGGTATTCCCATGTGCTCATTCGATCCAAAACCGTGTAACAAAAAAGGGGGCCAACAGCCCCCTTCTTTTCTCGTCTTTTTCAGTTTGATTATGCAATCGCTACGCGTTTGAACGCAGCAACCGCCAACCCTTTGCTTACGCTGTCCAGGTACTGGGCAACGGTTTTCGAATTGTCTTTTACAAACGCCTGGTGTACCAGGGTGCTCTCTTTGAAGAATTTGTTCAACTTGCCCTGGGCGATTTTCTCCACCATGTGCTCCGGTTTGCCTTCTGCCATAATCTGGGCCTTGGCTATTTCAAGCTCCTTTTCAATCAAAGACTTGTCCACCGAGGTCTCATCCACGGCAACCGGGTTCATGGCTGCGATTTGCATACCCACGTCTTTGCCGGCATCGGTTACGTCTTTGCCATTAACGCCCTTCAAGGCGACCAATACACCCAGTTTGCTACCAGCGTGGATGTACGGCACTACGGCTTCACCGGTCATGGTAACGTAATCTTTCACTTCTATCTTTTCGCCAATCTTGCCCACCAACTCGGTGATCTTCTCTCCAAGCGAGAGGCTTCCGGCTTTCTCCGCCAACAAGGTGTCAATAGAAGCCGGTCTTTTGGCAAACGCAGTTTCGGCAATCAAGTTACCCAGATTCTGAAACTCATCATTCTTGGCCACAAAGTCAGTCTCGCAGTTCAACGCAATCAACACGGCCGACTTGCGGTCATCGGAAGTCTTCACAAAAACCGATCCTTCTTTTGCTTCCTTGTCCGAGCGGGAGGCCGAAACTTTCTGTCCCTTTTTGCGGAGTATCTCAATGGCCTTTTCGAAATCACCGTTCGCTTCGGTCAAGGCTTTTTTACAATCCATCATGCCGGCACCGGTCATGCTGCGGAGTTTGTTTACATCTTGTGCGCTAATCATATCTGTTCAGTTTGTTTTCGTGTATTTTAAAAAAACAAGCATCGGCTGGTAGGCCGATGCTTGCAAATGGTTTTACTCGGCCACGCGGGTGGGCGTGGACAATACTGTCACGCCTTAGTTGGACTCGACAGTTTCGTCCACCTTGCGCTTCTCGTCTTCTTCTTTCTTCACGGTGGCTTCTTCTTTGTCCTTCTTACGTTCCATCAAGGCCTCTTCGATGTGCTTGCCAATGTGGTTGGTAATAATCGAGATGGACTTGAACGCGTCATCGTTGGCGGGAATGGGGAAGTCAATGTCTGAAGGATCAGAATTGGTATCCACCATGGCAAACACGGGGATATTCAATTTCTGGGCTTCGGCCACCGCGATATGCTCGCGCTTTACGTCCACTACAAAAAGAGCAGCCGGCAAGCGGTTCAGGTCGGAGATACCACCCAACTGCTTCTGCAACTTGGCTTTCTCACGCGTAATCGTCAACTTCTCTTTTTTGGTCAGGTTGTCGTACGCTTCATCTTTCATCAACTTCTCGATCTGCGCCAGCTTCTTGAGAGACTTGCGGATGGTGGCAAAGTTAGTGAGCATGCCACCCAACCAACGCTCGGTTACGAACGGCATGTTGAGGCGCACAGCCTCTTGCATAATAATGTCTTTTGCTTGCTTTTTAGTCGCAACAAACATCACCTTACGACCGGAGCGAACGATGTTCTTCAGCGCAAAGGCAGCCTCCTCCAGGCACTTCAGCGTTTTGTTCAGGTCAATGAGGTGGATGCCGTTGTTCTCCATGAAGATGTACTCGGACATTCGGGGGTTCCACTTACGGGTCAGGTGCCCGAAGTGAACTCCGGCTTCCATCAAATCCTGTGTTGTAATCTTATCTGCCATGTTTCGTAATGTCAATCGATTAACGCTTGCTAAACTGGAATCTCCTGCGCGCCTTTCTGCGGCCCGGCTTCTTACGTTCCACCATGCGGCTGTCGCGAGTCAAAATACCTTCCTTGCGCAGGGCGGGTTTGTTTTCACCGTTGATCTGCACCAGGGCGCGTGCAATACCCAGGCGAATAGCTTCCGCCTGGCCCTTAATTCCACCGCCTTCTACATTTACGCTCACATCGTACTGGCCATCCGCTTTCGAAATGGCAAGGGCCTGCTTGGCCATTGTTTGGTGGATTTCGGATTTAAAGTAATCGCTGAGTTCGCGATCGTTCACCGTAATGGCGCCCTTGCCCGGCTTTACATAGACGCGGGCAATCGAGGTCTTGCGTCTGCCAATGGCGTTGATGATTTCCATTTATCAGAATTTAATTTCTTTGGGTTGTTGAGCTTCGTGCGGGTGCTTGTCGCCCACATACACGTGAAGGCTGCGGAACAATTCGCGGCCCATGGCATTCTTCGGCAACATGCCACGAACAGCATGCTCGACCAGGCGGGCCGGATGTTTCGCTTTGATCATATTCGGAGTCAGTAATTTTTGACCGCCCGGATAGCCGGAATAGGTAAAAATCACGCGGTCAGTCCACTTCTTTCCGGTCATCTTAACCTTTTCAGCGTTAATCACGATCACATGATCGCCATTGTCGACATGAGGGGCAAAATCCGGCTTGTTCTTTCCGCGAATAATATGAGCAATCTGGCTGGCCACACGCCCCAGGGTTTGATCTTTCGCGTCCACCAATACCCATCCCTTCTGGACAGATGCCTTGTTCGGCTGAATGGTTTTGTAACTGTTATGATCCACGTTAAAATCGTTTAAAATCGCTTAAAAATGACTATACCCCCCGAAAAAGGGACACAAAAGTAGGCGCAAGATTCTGAAAATGCAAAGGAAGGCGAAATAATATGGCCCTAGCGGCCCGCCTTTTCCAACTGGGTGACCAAAGCTCTGAAATCTTTCGGATAGGCCGCGGAATACTGCCTGGACTGCCCATTTAAGTCCTTGAATTCCAATGACATCGCGTGCAGGGCTACCCGGTGCATCAGGGGCTGCTCCTCGGCACCCCGCTTCAGATGGTAAGTTCCTTTTAGCGCAGAGAGGAAAAAAGGCTTTCCCCCGTAGAGAATGTCACCCACAATCGGGGCTCCTAATGAGGCCAGGTGAACCCGAATTTGATGGGTGCGCCCTGTGACGGGCCGGCATTCAACTAAGGTATAGCTCCGGTAGACGGTCAGTGAGGAAAAGTACGTGAGCGCTGGCTTGCCGGCTCGTGCGATTCTGATGGTATGGTCGCGTTGCACCTCCAGGGGGGCGTCAACTTCCTTTTGTTGAAATGCGTGAGAACCCTGCACGACAGCGTGGTAAATTTTGGTCACCTCCCGGTGCTCAAACTGGAGGCTTAGATGGCGATAGGCCTGTGGATTGCGGGCCAGCACCAGGATACCCGAGGTTTCTTTGTCCAGCCGGTGGCACGCCTGAGCCATGGGCTCATACGCGCGGGATAACCGGAGGACGTTGTCGACATCCTGCCGATCTTCCAGGGTGGAGACAAACGGGGGTTTGTTGATGATTAGCCAGTCTGAATCTTCAAAAATGATACAGGATTTAATCGGTTGTTCTTTCACCGGGCAAAGGTACGAACTAGGTGTTGGCTTCGGCTTCGGGTTTTGAACGCGGCAGTTTGAAACTAAAAACTGATCCTTTCCCGATTTCGCTCTCCACCTCGGCTCGGGTGGCATGTCCTTCGAGGATGTGTTTTACGATAGCTAAGCCCAGCCCCGTGCCGCCCTTTTCCCGGCTTCGACTCTTATCCACCCGATAGAATCGCTCGAAAATGCGTGGCAAATCGGAAGCCGGAATGCCAACCCCGGAATCTTTAATAAAAACTGTTACAAATTTCTTCGAGAGATCAAAACCAACGATCACCGTTCCTTCTTCGGGCGTGTAATTGATGGCGTTTGAAATGAGGTTGGTGAGCACCTGCCCGATGCGTTGCCAGTCCGCATGAGCCAAAACGCGCTCATGGCCATTGGCATCGAGTTTTAACCTGATATTTTTCTTTTCGGCCTTCTCCTCAAACTGGTCGATTACCTCTTCCGCCAACTTCCGTAAGTCAATTTGCTCGAAATGCATCTTGATGTCACCGGTCTCAATTTGCGAGAGGGTCAGCAAGTCCTGTACCAGGGCATCGAGGCCATCCAGGCTTTTGGCTGCCTTTTTCAAAAACTTGGTGCGCACCTGTTTGTCGTTCACGGCACCATCCAACAGCGTATGAACAAAACCCTGGGCGGCAAAAATGGGAGTCTTTAACTCATGCGAGACATCGGCAATAAATTCCTTTCGGAAGGCTTCCAGTTTTTTCAACTCATCAATCTCCTTTTGCTTGAGTGAGGCAAACGCAAATATCTCTTCATTGATTTTCTGCAAGGGATTAAGCGCACCCGATTTTGCTTTTGAGAGACCGGATAACTCGCGTTTGCGAAGCTTGCCCATCAACTTGTAGATTTTGTTAATCTCTTTGAAGATCAGGAACTCCAGCACAACAAACACCAACAGGTAGGCACAAGAAAAACTGATGGCGGAGGCCACCAATACCTCGCTCAAGTCAATGCCATCGAGTAGTGATAAAAACAAACTGGTGACCAGCGCGATGCTGCCAGCCAACAATAAGGCTAGTACACGGGCACTATAAACCATGGATTACTGAAGATTGAACTTATATCCCACGCCTTTTACCGTGGTAATATAGTCATCTCCAATCTTTTCGCGCACTTTTCGGATATGCACATCCACCGTGCGCGCCAACACGTAAACATCGGTTCCCCAAATATTCTGCAACAAATCATCGCGGCTAAAAACCTTGTTGGGATTTTGCGCCAGGAAGAACAGCAATTCGAACTCTTTCTTGGGCAAACTGATTTCTTTGTTCTTGACTTTGATGGTATAGCTCGTGCGGTCGATCAGCAACCCGCCCACATTGATTTGGGTTGAAGTATTCTTCTTCTTGGAATCCCTGCGAAACAGGGCATTAATCCGGCTAACCAGCGCCCGGGGTTTGATCGGTTTCAGAATGTAGTCATCGGCCCCCACATCGAAAGCGGCCACCTCCGAATATTCCTCCGCGCGGGCGGTCAGGAAAACGATAAAGATATTTTGCAGTTCAGGTGTTGCGCGAATCTGCCGGCAAGCCTCCACACCATCCATCTTGGGCATCATGATATCCAGCAAGACCAAATCCGGATGGAACCTGCGGGCTGTATCCACAGCCTCAATGCCATTGGATGCCGTTTCAACTTCGAAACCCGATTTTTCCAGATTGTACTTCAGTAACTCCAAAATGGGTTCTTCGTCATCTACAACGAGTACTTTGTGCGATGGCTTACCCATAGGTGTGAATAATTAACACGTCAAAAGTAGAGAGAAATTAAGCGAATTGAAACGCAGTGTTATCCACTTAACAATTACTTAATGACTGACGCCCACCGCGCCTTACTGAGGGTATCGTTCCCGGTATTGTCGGATCATCTCGCGGATGTTACCGTTAAACCGGCCCTGGAGGATTTCGCTTAACTGTGACTGCCGAGATTGGTAATACAGGAATGAAATAAAATACGTGTTGTTGGGCAGCTTTTTGAGAAATCGCGAGGTTCGCTTCGGCTTGTCGTAAAGGCTTAACGTATCCATGGTTGACACAATTTCACGAATGAGGTCTTGCTTTCTGCGTTGCTTCGCGGGCCGGGAATCGCCTGAGCTAAACGTGCGATAGAGAGAATCCAGTTGCCGCGTGCCCCGAATAACATGCTGGCTGTATTTGCGATAATCCTGATCATCCTCCAGGTAGGCCCGGTATTGAGGTGAATGTTCGCCAAAATGCGATCTTAAAAAAGAATAGGCGGCTGTATCGCCAATAAACGAAGCCAAATTCTCATTAAAATCTACGCTGTCCGGCACCCAAAGCGTAGCGTGCACCATCTCGTGAATGATGAGGCTGGCCAGGTCTCCTTCATCACGACCCAGCATGCCGGTTAGTATCGGATCGTTGAACCAACCGAGTGTGGACCAGCCGCCCGGATTGCGAATGGACACATCGTAGCCGGCCGCCATCAATTGATCGCGTTCATGCTCAGCTTTTGGCTTTTCAAAATAGCCCTTATAGGGAACGCTGCCCACCACCGGAAATGTCCATTCCTTGGCGCGCAAGGCAAACGGTTCACAAGCCATTACCACCCAGAGAATTTCCTTGCCCTTTTGATCGTACACAGCCTGGTAGTTTTCCGTGTCGAGCAGGCCCAGGGAATCGATGGCAAACTGGCGAATGGCCGGAATAAGTCGAAGTTTAGCCTTCAGTGAGTCGGGAAACATGGGGTCGGCCAGGCACTCGGCTATGGGCCGTGCATCACGAACGATGCGCCATTGCCAAAGCCCCTGGTTGATGCCGTAGGAAAGGAGTTCCCACTGCCACACCGCCAGCACCACCACCACCAACGCCACCACCGTTAAAATCTTTCTCCGCATAACTGGCTCTTTTTCAAATTCAATACCCTGCCTGATTTACTCCATGACTTCAATAATACAAGAAATAAAAGAGTACGACCTACCTGATTTCTGCAAACAGGATGTAATTTCACCGCCCGAGCCTGCCCAACCGGGCATCCGCGAGTGAAAAAACAAATACAAGTATATGAGTGACGTAAAAGAGAAAATGAAAGCGCTCCAGTTAACCATCGACAAACTGGAGAAGACCTACGGCAAAGGAGCTGTGATGAAGTTGAGTGACGAGCGGGTAATCGATGTACCGGCCATTTCTACCGGCTCGCTCGGGCTAGACATTGCCCTGGGCATTGGTGGCATTCCCCGCGGCCGGGTAACGGAGATTTACGGGCCGGAATCTTCGGGCAAAACAACGTTGACCATGCACGCGATCGCTGAAGCGCAAAAGAAAGGCGGTATGGCTGCGTTCATTGATGCCGAACACGCCTTTGATAAAAGTTATGCCGAGAAGTTGGGCATTGACACGGAAAACCTCCTGATCTCGCAACCCGACAATGGTGAGCAGGCGTTGGAAATCACCGAACACCTTATCCGCTCGGGTGCGATTGACATTATTGTCATCGACTCGGTGGCTGCGTTGGTGCCGAAGGGAGAATTAGAGGGTGAAATGGGCGAAAGCAAAATGGGCTTGCAGGCGCGCCTGATGAGCCAGGCTCTTCGCAAACTTACCGGAACCATCAGCAAAACGGGGTGCGCCTGTGTGTTCATCAACCAGCTTCGCGAAAAAATCGGGGTGATGTTCGGTAATCCCGAGACCACAACGGGTGGTAACGCCTTAAAGTTTTACGCTTCGGTTCGTCTGGATATCCGGAGAATCGGTCAAATCAAAGAATCGAGCGATGATGTAACCGGTAACCGCGTGCGGGTGAAAGTGGTGAAGAACAAAGTGGCGCCTCCGTTTAAAGTAGTTGAGTTCGACATCATGTACGGTAAGGGCATTTCCAAGTCAGGCGAAATTGTTGACCTGGGCGTGGAACTCAACGTGATTCAGAAATCCGGAAGCTGGTTCAGTTACAACGGCAACAAGTTGGGCCAGGGCCGCGATGCCGTAAAACAATTGATTGAGGACAATCCGGAATTGGCAGACGAACTGGAAAAGAAGATCAAAGAAAAAATTGCTACCGGGGATGATGCGAAAGGTAAGAAAGAGGAGTAGTCAATCGATTCAGCAAGAAAAAAGGGTTGACGTAAACGTCAACCCTTTTTTTATATTTAAATATCGGCATTAGTTTGCCCGAATAGCGGTCACTGGATCGAGGCGGGCAGCCAGTGCGGCTGGCACAATACCCGCTATCACACCGATGAGGCTGGATACCGTTAACCCGAGCACGATGTTCTTCACAGATAAAATTACTTGCAATGACCCAAACGGGGCCAAGGTAAGCAGGTAGACCAGGAACAAGCCCGCCAAGCCTCCGATTAAGCTGAGAAATATCGCTTCAAACAGAAACTGGAATAGTATAAAGTAGTTTTTGGCACCCAGCGACTTCTGCAATCCGATAATACTGGTGCGCTCCTTCACAGACACAAACATAATGTTGGCAATGCCAAAGCCACCAACCAGAATCGAAAAGCCGCCAATGACCCAACCCGCCACGCTGAGCACATCAAAAACTCCGCTAATGATTTTCAGAATTGCTTCCGGCCGGTTGATCGAAAAGTTCTCTTTTTCGGTCGGCTTTAATCCCCGCTTCACGCGCATTAAGCCCCGCGTTTCATTTTCCAGCTCCACAAGTCCCACATCGGTGGATATTCCTTTAAGACCGATAACCGAGCGGGTATTAAACTCGTACCACCGGCCCGTGCCGGTATTATAAATTTTTCGTATCGCATCGTACGGAATAAGGCAAGAGTAGTCTTCACCCTCGCCACCGAAAGCGTCTTTTCCTTTTTTTGCCAACACTCCGATTACACCAAAACCGCGGTTTTTGATCTTGACGATCTTTCCTACAGGATTTTCGCCATTTGGAAACAGCTTATCGGCTAATTGATACCCGAGAATGATAACATCGCGACCGGCATTCAATTCGGCCTCACTAAAATAGCGGCCCGTCAGAATATTTGTGTCGAATACCTTGTCATATCCGTCAGAAGCGCCAGTCAGGTTAATCCGGCCAATACTGTTGCTTCCGCGTTTCACGCGAACGTTGCCGATCTCGGCATACACACATATGGCTGAGGCGTGCTGGAGATTCGACTTCAGGAATCGGTACTCTTTATACGAGGCGGTAGGCCATTTGATGTAACTCTTCCACCAGTCGCGCCCGCCCCCTCCGCCATCCCAAGGAAACTTGTCGACATACAAAACATCCGATCCCAGGGAGTTGAGGCTCTCTTTAATGCTCTTTTCCAACGAATCAACCAGCGTGAGAACGGCAATGATGGCGAAAATACCAATGGTGACCCCCAGCAGGGACAGAATGGTACGCAAAAGGTTGGATCGCAGCGCTTTCCAGGCAAATCCAAAGCTTTCGTAAATCAGGCGGAGGGTGAGCATTTTGCTAATAACGCAGAAAAAGCGGTTTTGGGTTACAAAAATGGCCAATTAAAACAATTTCCTATTTTTGCAGCCTTTAAAATAAAATAGGGTAGTTATGCCCGGCCCGTAAGCTTATGAAATTATCCGAGTTCAAGTTCGACCTCCCCAACAGTTTAATTGCTAACGATCCCGCTGAGAATCGCGATGATGCCCGGATGATGGTGATCCACAAAGCCACCGGAAAAATCGAGCACAAGGTTTTCAAAGACATTGTCAACTACTTTGACGAAGGCGATGTATTTGTCGGCAACGACACCATGGTTTTCCCGGCCCGGTTATACGGCCGAAAGGAGAAGACCGGAGCCAAAATCGAGGTATTTCTGCTGCGCGAGCTGAACCCCGAGTTACATCTGTGGGATGTGTTGGTTGACCCGGCCAGAAAAATTCGTGTTGGTAACAAGTTGTATTTTGGTGATGGCGACCTGGTGGCCGAAGTGGTGGATAATACCACCTCGCGTGGGCGCACCATCCGGTTCTTGTACGAGGGAGATTCCGACTCGTTTGAACGCGTGGTGGAATCGCTGGGCGAAACTCCGCTGCCCAAGTACATCAAGCGCAAGGTGAAGCCGGAGGACAAAGAACGTTTTCAAACCATTTACGCCAAAAAAAAAGGTGCGGTAGCCGCGCCCACGGCCGGCCTCCACTTCACCAAGCAGTTGATGAAACGCCTTCAAATCAAAGGCATCGACTTCACGTTTGTTACGCTGCACATTGGGCTGGGCACTTTTCGTGCAGTTGATGTGGAAGATCTGACCAAGCACAAAATGGATTCCGAGAATTTCATTGTGGGGGCCGAAGCCGTGAAGGTGGTCAACCGCGCGCTGGAAAATAAAAACAAAGTTTGCGCGGTAGGCACGACCACCATGCGAGCGTTAGAAACGGCCGTGTCGGCCACTAACCGGTTGAAAGAGCGCAGCGGGTGGACAGACAAGTTTATCTTCCCACCGTACGATTTCAAGATTTGCAGCGCCATGGTCACTAACTTTCACCAGCCGGAGTCAACGTTAATGATGATGGCATGTGCTTTTGGTGGCTATGATCTGGTGATGAAGGCTTACGAAACGGCCAAAAAAGAGAAATACAAGTTTCTGAGCTATGGCGATGCCATGCTGATTATCTAAGGTCTACTTGTTGGACCTGACCAGATAAAGGAACAGGGAGATCGCAACCGGGTAGAGCAGCAGATAGTGCCAGGTTGGCTTGATAAAGCCAACAATGACAACAGCCGGCAGCAGCAATAAGAGAACCCCAATGGTTAACTGCATGCTGCGTTGCGGATGCCCGGAACGGTAAATCTGCAACAACCGGTATATGAGAAACGTGAAGACAGCAGCGCTGAAGCCCAGCAGCAGAATGCGGATGATCATCATATAACTCAAAGTTAAGCAACCTGACCGAGTATGACCGAGTATGCGCTCATCGTGGCCGGTGGCAAAGGCACGCGAATCAAAAGCCATCTGCCCAAGCAGTTTCTGGAACTGGCCGGGCGGCCGGTGTTACTCCACACACTCGATGCTTTTTTCAGGTACTCCCCCAACATCAAAATCGTACTGGTGTTACCCGAGGATGACTTCCCGATCTGGCATGAAATCGTTAAGAAATTTCAGTTTACTCATCCGGTAGTACTCCAGACGGGCGGGGAAACGCGTTTTCAGTCCGTTAAACGAGGGTTAGAAAAAATATCTGCGGAGGGCCTGGTAGCCATTCACGATGGCGTTCGGCCACTGGTGAGTTCGGACATTATCGGGGCGTCCTTCCGGCTGGCGGCTGTTCACGAAACCGCTATCGCAGCTGTGCGGCTCAAAGAGTCAATCCGCATGACCGACCAGGACAACACCAAAGCGGTAGACCGGTCGCGTTTCCGTTTGGTGCAAACGCCTCAAACGTTCCGCGTGTCTGTGATCAAAAACGCCTATGAAATCAAGGAAGACCCCAGCCTGACAGACGATGCCAGTGTAGCCGAACGGGCGGGGCACGTGATCTCGCTTTTTGAGGGCAGCTACGAAAACATCAAGATCACCACAGCCGAAGATCTGGTCATCGGTGAGGCTTTGCTGAAAGCCCGGAAATAAAAAAGGGCCGGTCGGCCCTTTTTCGTTGTCAAGTCACAAGACGATCAATATTCATCTTCATTAAAGAAGAAGTCTTCTTTAGTCGGGTAGTCCGGCCAGATTTCCTCGATGCTTTCATACGGCTGCCCGTCATCTTCCAACTCCTGCAGGTTCTCCACCACTTCGAGTGGCGCCCCGGAACGAATTGAAAAATCAATCAGTTCATCTTTGGTTGCGGGCCAGGGTGCATCTTCGAGATACGAGGCCAATTCCAACGTCCAGTACATATCAGCGCCTTTAAATTTCCCGCAAAAATAGAAGTTATTCGTGCACTAGCAATAGGTGAATTTCCCAGGCCACAATACCCCGAATTGACTCTGTTTTGCCTGATTTTTTACCACTAACGGTCATACGCGTCCCTCTATTATATTTGCGGGCTTATTCCACACCTATGGCAGACGAAAAAATCATTTTCTCCATGTCGGGCGTTAGCAAGATCTACCCGCCCAACAAACAAGTACTCAAAGACATCTATTTGTCGTTTTTCTATGGAGCCAAGATTGGCGTGCTGGGTCTAAATGGGTCAGGTAAATCTTCGCTACTGCGCATCATTGCCGGCATCGATAAGGAGTTCCAGGGCGAAGTGGTTTCCGATCTCGGGTACTCCGTTGGGCTGCTGGAGCAGGAACCCCAACTGGACAAAACCAAGACAGTGAAAGAAATTGTGGAAGAAGGCGTGCACGAAACCGTAGCGCTGCTGCGCGAGTTCGAAGCGATCAATGAAAAGTTTGCCGACCCCGAGGTGATGGAAGACCCGGATAAAATGGAAAAACTGATCACCAAGCAGGGCGAAATTCAGGAGAAACTGGATGCCGTTAATGCCTGGGAGCTTGACCACAAACTTGAGCGGGCCATGGATGCCCTGCGCTGCCCGCCTCCCGATGCTAAGGTTGAGTTTCTGTCAGGTGGTGAAAAAAGACGGGTGGCCCTCTGCCGCCTGTTGCTGCGCGAGCCGGATGTCCTGCTGTTGGATGAACCCACCAATCACCTGGATGCTGAATCCGTATTGTGGCTGGAGGAACACCTGCGCCAGTACAAGGGCACCATTATAGCGGTAACGCACGATCGTTACTTCCTCGATAACGTGGCCGGATGGATTCTTGAACTGGACCGCGGGGAAGGCATACCGTGGAAAGGAAATTACAGCAGCTGGCTCGACCAAAAGCAGAAACGTCTGCAGCAGGAGGAGAAAACCGAAAGCAAGCGACAAAAGGCACTGGAGCGCGAGTGGGAGTGGGTGCGCATGAACCCGAAAGGTCGACAAGCCAAAGGTAAAGCCCGCTTAACCAACATTGAAAAACTGTTGACCCAGGAAACCAAG
>DAIPHR010000036.1:1526-18922 GCA_036771215.1 Cyclobacteriaceae bacterium | reverse complement strand
ATTATGGTTCCGGGTGCAATCTGAAGTCAGGAATCGGCAATATGGTGGGCACTTACCTGATGGAACGTATGGTTGACGGCACCCATTTTGAGGTTAACATTCCCGCTTTTGCCCTGGTGGCTCCTAATCGGCTGAATTAAACTCATTTTATCGACTGATTTTTCGAGCGAGCGGTATTTAGACCGATATTGCGGCCGTGTCGAAATGGTTTCAGGCGCGCGCGGGTATTCGCCATTGGTTGCTCACCGAAGATGAGCACTCCATCCACTCTCCCTTCTTTTTCGATTTTTACCAGAGTGTTGTTCGGCAGCCTCCGGAAGGCATTGCCGAACTTGAAGACCTGAGGAGCAAACTGCTCAAGAACGACCAGGAAATTTCAATTGTCGATTTTGGGTCGGGCTGGATGCAAAAGGCAGCCGGCCGCCAGCCCGTCCGTGCCGTGGCCCGCTACAGCCTGATGCCTCCACCCTATTGTGCGTTGGTTGCTCGCCTGGTCAATCACCTGGAGGCCACGCGCGTAGTCGAATTGGGAACCTCACTCGGCATCACCAGTTTGTACCTGGGCTGGAATCCCAACTGCAACGTGTACACTCTGGAGGGCAACCCGGACCTGGTGAACATTGCCCTCACCCATGCCGAAGGATTTGAACGCGATAATGTGACCATCATCGAGGGCAACATTGATGTTACGCTTCCCGACTTACTTCAGGATCCCGCCAAAATCGACCTGGCCGTTATGGACGCCAATCACCGGTTTGAACCCACGGTGCGTTATTTTGAGATGCTGGCCAGACGCATGAGCGATCAGGGAATCCTGGTGGTGGATGACATCCACCGCGACTCCGAAATGGAAAATGCCTGGCGTTTCATCCGCGGGCATCAATTGGTTTACGGCACGGTTGATTTATTTCGGTGCGGATTGGTTTTCTTCGATCATCCGCTTAACCGTCAGCACTTTGTCTGGTCGTTGCCTTTCCATTAGTATTTTTACATCTGATTTCAACGTATGAGCACACCTACCACACCAGTCCCTGCACCCAAAAGCAACAAATCCAGCATCATCATCGCGGTGCTGTCCATTATCGTAGTGCTGCAAAGCATCAAGATTTATATGGACTACCAGGATAAAGTAGAAGTGCGCGAACAGCTCAGCAACACGGAAGAAGAGTTGGCCACTACCCTGCAGCGGCTCAATGAAATTAAGGCCGAACTGGACGTCAAGATTGCCGAAATTCAAAAGCTGGGTGGCGATGTGAGCGAGCTCCAAAAAGCGAAGGCTGAAGTGGAAGCCGAGTTGAAAAGAACCCGCAGGGCCGATGCGAAAAAGATACAGGAGCTGCGTGACAAGGTGGAAGGCTACGAGGAATTGTTGAAGATTAAAGACGAAGAACTGGAAAAACTGAAATCCGTTAATCAACAGCTATTCACCGAAAACCGGTCGTTGAAAACGCAGCAAAACAAACTGAGTGATTCGTTACGTACGGCCGAGCAAACGAAAAAGGAACTGGCCAGCAAAGTAGCCCTGGCCTCGCAACTAAAAGCCGAAAACATGAATGTGTGGGCGCTCAACGAAAAAGGCAAAGAACGGGAGTCACCCTTCCGGGCCCGGCAAATTGCCAAGATCAAGGTTGAGTTTACCCTGGCCGATAACAAGGTGGCCCCGATTGAGGGCAAGAAGATACTGGTGCGGATCACCGATGATAACGGGCAGGTCATTTTCGATGTATCGCGGGGCTCGGGCACGTTTATCCTGAATGGCAAGGAGGAATTCTACACGGCCGCCCAGGAAATCCTGTTTGACAACACCCGGCAGAAACTCACCTTCTTTTACGAAAAAGGGAGCGACTACCCCTCCGGAACCTACACGGTTGAGGCATTTACCGACAGTTACTCGCTCGGAAAAGCCCAATTTGTGGTGAAATAAGGGCTTTTGGCCCACCCTCTCCGGTACTTTTTCCGCGGACGAAGGTTGCCGAAAGGCGGTTTTTGTCTATCTTTGCGCCTCTTTTAACCAAAAAGAACAATGAAACAATACGAGACAGTATTCATTTTGAATCCCGTTTTGTCTGAAGATCAGGCAAAGGATACTGTCGACAAGTTCGTGAAGGTGTTGAAGAAGGCGAAAGCCGATGTCATCAACATAGAGCGCTGGGGCCTGCGCAAGCTGGCTTACCCGATTCAAAAGAAATCGACCGGCTTCTATAACCTCATTGAATTTTCGGCAGCTCCTGAAACGATTGGCACACTGGAGACCGAATTCAGGCGGGATGAATCGGTTATGCGCTTTTTGACTACGGCACTGGATAAGTTTGCCGTGGAGTACAATGCTCGCAGACGCAAAGGCGAGTTCAACAAGAACAAGAAAACCACCACTAAAAAGGAAGAGGAGGTTGCACTATGACACTGATGAACGAACCCATTAAGCGGGCAGAGATTAAACCCAAGTACTGCCGCTTTAAAAAGAATGGAATCAAGTACATTGATTACAAGGATCCTGACTTCCTGATGAAGTTTATCAACGAACAGGGCAAGCTTCTTCCGCGCAGACTAACCGGCACCAGCTGGAAGTTCCAGAAGAAGGTAACGCAAGCCGTTAAGCGCGCGCGCCACCTGGCATTGTTACCGTACCTGGGCGATTCATTGAAGTAATTTAAACGCACAGCATCATGGAAGTAATATTGAAGCAAGACGTACAAGGTTTGGGCTATAAAAACGATGTGGTGAAGGTGAAGCCGGGTTATGGCCGAAACTTCCTCATCCCGAATGGGGTGGCCATAATCGCCAATGAGTCCAACAAGCGCATGATGGCCGAGAACACCCGTCAGGCTGCCCACAAAGCAGCCAAGATTAAGGCGGATGCCGAGGCTTTGGCTGCCAAGATTGGCGCCCTTACGCTGGAAATCGGGACAAAAGCAGGGGAATCAGGCCGTATTTTCGGAGCTGTTACCTCCACGCAGATTGCCGATGCCCTCAAAGCCAAGGGTTATGATATCGATCGCAAGAAGATCGTGTTGAAAGAAACTCCGAAGGAATTGGGAACCTACAAAGTCAATCTCGACCTCCACAAAGAGGTAAAGCACGAGATTGCTGTGAAAGTGGTTGCCGAGTAATCCCAACCGGAAATCGAACAGAAAAGCCTTCCTACCGGGAAGGCTTATTCTTTTTCGGGGGTGCCGGATTCTCCTCAACGGCCTTCACCAATTGGCGATACCAATCTTCGCCATATTTCCGCACCAGCGGATCTTTGAGGAACTGATACAGCGGCACCTGCAGCGACTTACCATAGGCGCAAGCGGCCGAGCAAATGCCCCACTTGTGATAGTTCACCGCCTCAAAGTCCTTCTTTTTGGTTATGCGAATGGGGTACAAGTGGCAGGAAATCGGCTTCCTGAATTTGATCTTGCCATCGAGGTAGGCCTGCTCAATGCCGCATTTCAAAATGCCGCGGTCATCGTACAACGCATAGGCGCATTCCCGCCCTCCAATGGTGGGAGTAGAATAGTCACCGTCTTCATCGAGGATGTACGGCCCCTGCTCAGCAATAGCCTTTTTGCCCTCATCCGTCAGGTAGGGTTGCACCGCCTGTTGAATCTCCCGCATCACGGGTAACTCGTCCTCATCCAATGGCGCACCCAACTCACCCTCCACGCAACAGGCGCCCTTGCATTTTTCCAGGTGGCAAACAAATTCCACAGTCCGGATGTCATCCGAAACCAACACCTCTCCTACTTTCATCATAGTTTACTGCGTTTTACTCGAGCCTGGTCCGCTGGCTCTCGCCCTTTTTCTTTTCATACCAGGTCTTGTCGGCAATGTAGCACAACCGCTCAATTTCCGCATGCACTACACCCTTTGCATCGACCCATTGAATCACAAAATTCCGATGAAACTCCCCTCCCTGCTTAACACCCGACTTAATCGCTTCGATATCTGCGGCCGTGAGCAAGTAGCGGGCGTAAAGGCTAGACCGCCCGGGCTTTCGGAAACGGATGCTGGCTGATTTGTCCCATACCACGTAGTCGGGCCCCAATACCTTGAGCAACATCACCATGTAAAACGGATCAGAGGCAGAGAACAGGCTGCCACCAAAGATGGTGCCCACATAGTTATACGTCCAGAGGTTGAGCCGCAACCGAACATGCACTTCATGGGAGTCGGCCGACCAGAATACGATTTTTCCACCGGTGCCGAAATACATCGGGTACCAGTTCATCAAAGTCCGGAACCACCAGCTCTTAACTGACTCTGTTTTATCGGTTTGTAGAAATGACACTTTCATTTTCCCTCACTTTCGGCAGAAAGATGCGCAAAATTATTCGCTGGGCAGATAGCCAAATGTTGAGCAGCACGTAACTTGCAGGGCATTTCCATGGTAGAATATCTCGATAACCTTAACCCACCCCAGCGCGAGGGTGTTATCAACACCGAGGGGCCCTGTATGCTGATTGCCGGTGCCGGCTCGGGCAAAACCCGCGTGCTAACCTATCGTATCGCCCACCTCATCTACAGTCAGCAAGTTGACCCGTTTAACATCATGGCGCTGACGTTTACCAACAAAGCGGCTAAAGAGATGCGCGACCGGATCGAACGCGTGGTGGGGGCCGATGCCCGCAACCTGTGGATGGGTACTTTCCACTCCGTGTTTGCCCGAATCCTGCGCGCGGAAGCCCACCACCTCGGTTACCCGAACACCTTCACCATCTACGACACAGACGATTCCAAGTCGTTGATCAAGTCTATTGTGAAAGAGATGGGGCTGGATGAAACCCAGTACAAAGCCAACGTGGTGTACAACCGGATTTCCTCCGCCAAGAACCGGCTCATCGGCTGGCAGGAGTACCTGGCGAACCCCATGATTACCGGAGATGATGCGGGGAATATGCGTCCCGAAATTGGCAACATCTACAAAAACTACGCACTCCGATGCTTCAAGTCGGGTGCCATGGATTTTGACGACCTGCTCTTTAATACCGATAAATTGTTTAAGGAGCATCTGGACGTACTCAATAAATACCAACACCGCATCCATTATGTGTTGGTAGACGAGTTTCAGGATACTAACCTCTGCCAGTATTACATCATCCGTAAACTGGCGGCAGTACGCCAAAACGTCTGTGTGGTGGGTGACGATGCCCAAAGCATTTACGCCTTCCGCGGGGCAGATATTTCCAACATTCTGAATTTCGAAAAGGACTACCCCGATTTACGGATCATCAAGCTGGAGCAAAACTATCGCTCCACCAAAACCATTGTTGAAGCGGCTAATTCCGTCATCGCCAAAAACAAGGCACAACTGCCCAAAAACATCTGGACAGCCAACGAACAAGGCAACCCCATTGAGTTAATCAAGGCGGTGTCGGATAACGAAGAAGGCAAACTGGTGGCCAGTTCCATTTTTGAGGAAAAGATGCAACAGCAGGCACGCTTCAGCGACTTTGTTATTTTGTATCGCACCAACAGTCAGAGCCGCGCGATTGAAGAAGCCTTGCGCAGAGTTAACATCAAGTACAAAGTGGTGGGCGGTCTGTCCTTCTACCAACGAAAGGAAATCAAGGACCTGCTTGCCTACCTGCGGTTTGCGATCAATCAGCAAGACGAAGCTTCGTTTCGAAGAATCATCAACTTACCCAAGCGGGGCATTGGCGATTCAACGGTGGACAAGATTATTGTGGCGGCAAACGACCACGCCATTTCCATCTGGGAAGTAATCCAGAACATCACGCACTTCATAGGCGGGCGGGCAGCCGGGCCTATCGAAGATTTCGTTGCCCTGATCAAGCGATTTGCCCTGGACATTCAAACCAAAGACGCCTATGAAGCCGCGGCCGACATCGCCAAATCATCAGGTTTGCTGCGTGAGCTCTATGAAGATAAAACCGTTGAAGGGCTGAGCCGGTACGAGAACGTGCAGGAATTGCTGAATGCCATCAAGGAATTCGTGGATGACCCCGAGCGTGCCGATAAAAGCCTGGCCGCTTTTCTACAGGAAGTGTCACTCATAACAGGTCAGGATGAAGATAAAGATAACGACCCGGACAAGGTAACCCTGATGACCATTCACATGGCCAAGGGGTTGGAGTTCAAACACGTGTACATCGTGGGCATGGAGGAAGATCTCTTTCCCTCGCAACTCATGTTGAGCAGCCGGGCCGAGCTGGAAGAAGAAAGGCGATTGTTCTACGTGGCCATTACGCGGGCACAAAAGAAAGTGTTCCTCTCCTATGCCCTTACCCGCTATCGCTTCGGCCGACTCAAAAACTGTGAACCCAGCCGTTTTCTGGACGACATCGATGCAAGCTTTATTAAGGTAAGTACGAAGTTCCGGGGATCAGAACCAGCCGCGCCCCACCCCGACTTTGCCCGAAGCTTCGTGAGCGGCATGCGCAAAACACTGGCCTCACAACCCGTGGCCAAGCCCTCGGTTTACAAACCCTCTGCGGATTTCAAGCCCAGTGACACATCCGGCCTTCAAGAGGGTATGAAAGTGGAGCACCCCAAGTTTGGATTCGGCACGGTGCTCAAAATGGATAATTCGGGGGCTGACCGAAAGGCCCACATCCGGTTCGATGATTTTGGGGAGAAGACATTATTACTTAGCTTTGCTAAACTCAAGATTCACTGATGGCCAAGTCTGACCCGCGGGCGAAAAAAACTGTTCGCAGAAAGCCAACAACCAAACTAACCCCGACCCAAAAAAAAAGGTTAAAAGCCTTGAATCAACTTGTTGGGATTGGTAAAGGCATTTGGGACCGGGACGCACAAGAGTATGTAAATGAGCTTCGGGGAGCGTGATGCGGATATTTTTGGACACAGCTCCATTGATTTATTTCGTAGAAAAGGAAAGAAGATTTTATCAACGATTGCTCCACTATTTTACGAACTGTGTAATTCATTCACATATTCTTCAAACCAGCGTGCTTACAATTGCCGAATTTGAAATTAAACCACGAAAACTCGGTAACGAGCAGTTGATACGTTCTTGCGACTCGTTATTGAACACCTTGATTGAAATTAGAAACATTGACATCCAAACCTCAAAAACCTCTGCTTTGTTGCGCGCGCACTACCGTTCACTTAAGTCAGCTGATTCCTTACAATTAGCTGCCGCATTACATAGTGACTCTGATGTCTTTCTTACAAATGATAAGCGACTAAAGATGGTTAAGGAAGTTAACGTTAAGTTAGTAACAGATTTATGATAGGCGAATACAACTCCCAGCGGTCCCCCATTATTCTAAAAGAGTATGGCCGCAATGTTCAAAAACTGGTTGATTACATCCGGTCGGTTCCCGATAAGGAAAAACGAACCGAAATGGCAACCACGCTGCTCGAACTGATTAAGCAGCTGGCCCCCGTAGGCAAAGACAACCAGGAAAATCCTCAGCGCATGTGGGATGATCTTTTCGTTATTGCCGATTTCGACATGGACATTAACAGTCCGTACCCGATGCCCGAGCGGGATATTCTCTTCAAAAAACCTAAGCGTATGCCCTATCCGCAGGAAAATGTGCGGTGGAAGCATTATGGTAAAAATATTGAGCGCCTGGTGAAGGAAGTGTTGAAAGACGAAACCATCAAAGACAAGGAAGAAGCCGTTATCTACCTCGGCAAATTGATGAAAACGTTCTACAGCAACTGGAACAAGGAAATACTGGATGACTCGGTGATTTTGAAAGACATCAAAGCCATGTCGGACGGCCAGTTGACCATGAATATTGAGAAAGTGCGCGAAGACAACCTGTTTGAAAAACTCTACCGCGACAAGAAGAAGCCTTTTCAGCATGGGCAAGGTGGTGGCGGACAGCGTCATCAGGGCAAACGCCCTTTCAATAAGAACCGACATAACCCGCACCGCAGACGCGACTCATGAGTGTATTCCGCATTAAAGGCGGGAAGAAACTATCCGGTGAGATTGTCCCGCAAGGCGCCAAGAACGAAGCCCTACAGGTACTTTGTGCTGTCCTGTTGACGCCCGAACCCGTTACGATTCATAATGTTCCCGATATTCTGGATGTCAACAAACTCATTGAGTTGATTGGCGACCTGGGTTGCACGGTAGAAAAACTAAAACCGGGCTCGTATCGGTTCACCGCTTCCAACATTGATACCGACTTCTTGCAATCCGACACGTACCGAAAAAAGGCTGCGGCCTTGCGTGGTTCGGTTATGCTCCTGGGGCCTATTCTGGCGCGATTTGGAAAAGCCAGCATACCCAAACCAGGTGGTGACAAAATTGGCAGGCGCAGGCTTGATACGCACTTCCTCGGGTTTCAAAACCTGGGGGCCAAGTTCCGGTACGAAACGGATGGCAACCTGTTTCATATTGATGCCTCGCACCTAACGGGCAAATACATGTTGCTGGACGAAGCCTCCGTAACGGGTACGGCCAACATCGTGATGGCGGCTGTAATGGCCAAGGGCAAAACCACCCTCTACAACGCGGCCTGTGAACCTTATCTCCAACAACTGTGCGCCATGCTCAACCGCATGGGGGCACGCATCACCGGCATCGGATCTAACTTACTCGAAATTGAAGGCGTAGAAGGCCTGCGCGGCACCGAACACACCATTCTTCCGGACATGATTGAGATCGGAAGCTTCATCGGGCTGGCGGCCATGACGCAATCCGAAATCACCATCAAGAATTGCCGCATTGACATGCTGGGCATTATTCCGGAAATTTTTCGAAGGCTCGGTATCAAAATGGAATTCAGGGGTGACGACATTTTTATCCCCGCCCAGGAACGGTACGAGATCGAAACATTCATTGACGGCTCTATTTTGACCGTGGCCGATGCCCCTTGGCCTGGATTCACGCCAGATTTATTGAGCATTGTGCTGGTGGTGGCCACACAGGCCAAGGGCACGGTGCTCATTCACCAAAAAATGTTTGAAAGCCGGCTGTTTTTTGTTGATAAACTGATCGATATGGGTGCGCAAATCATCTTGTGTGACCCGCACCGCGCCACCGTAATCGGATTAGACCGAAAACAGGCTCTTCGCGGCATCAAAATGTCATCGCCCGACATACGCGCAGGCGTGGCCTTGCTTATTGCTGCCCTCTCGGCCAGCGGTGAAAGTGAAATTTCGAACGTAGAACAAATCGACCGGGGGTATCAGAATATTGAGGCAAGGTTAAGGAAGTTAGGCGCCCAAATTGAGCGGGTGTAGTGGGGAAAAACTATCTTTGGTGGGCGTAGGCAGCTATGAAGCAATTCATTTTTTTTACCGCGTCAATCTTGGTTGCGGGAACTGGATATTCACAAGAAGATCAGCATATCTCCGTACCGCGATCGCTCATCAAGTTAGCGCCACAAAATTTTACTCAGAATGAGTTAAAAATATTGACTGAGTTTTTTCTCGATTCCGCGCGCAAGAAAAGTTTAGTTTTTGCTGTTTACGGTCGTCTTTCTAAGAAGTATTTTAACAATTTCTATCCCAACAACCAATACTATCAGCCCGGCACTTATAGTAATTCGGAGGGAAGCTACAATGGTTTGGGCTCCGAAATTGCCTACCGTAAGTACGTGGGGCCTTTTAAGCAATTGATCACCAATCACGGAAAGCCATATCTCCAGGGCATTTATTCGAGCATCTACATGCAGGGTGGCTACTTCGTAGGCAAAAACACAAATTCGAGCTACTATTTCGGAAATCCAAATCCATTTGGACAATACGACACGGAAGAGAAGGTGACCAATTTTGGTTTAGGATTTACAATTGGTTTGCAACGAACTATATGGGAAGTACTATTTATTGATGTCTATGTGGGGGGTGGGATGCAGTTTTCTAACCGTGGCAGAAATGAAGTCCCACTCAGTGACCCTGGATACCAGGGCGTGATGCCAAAATTCGGGCTACAGGTTGGTATTCGTCTTTAAATCAATCGATAATCCTACCGGACAATGGTCAGATCCATGGTGTTCATTAAAGATCATCGCCTCCTTCACGTGTTGCCGCAATCGTTCATCCACCAAAAAATGATCGATACGCCAGCCCACATTACGCTCGCGGCCGCTCGTCACATAGTTCCAATAGGTGTATTTCACTTCTTCCGGATGCAACGCACGGAACGTATCGATGAAACCGGTCTCCAATAACCGCGTGAACCCGTCTATTTCGCGTTGCGTATAGCCGGCCGATAGGTTGTAGTTCTCCTTCGGCCGCGCGATATCGATGGCCTGGTGCGCAACATTGAAATCGCCACAGGCGATTACCGGCTTTCGCTTACGAAGCCAGTTCACGTAATAGCTAAACTCGCTATCCCAGCGTTCCCGGTAATCCAATCGTGACAAGCCCTCGCCCGCATTGGGTGTGTATACCGTTACCACGAAGTAATCGGCAAACTCAGCTGTAATTACGCGCCCCTCCTGATCGAACTCATCCATCGCCATATCATAGGTAACGTTCAGGGGCTCCGTGCGCGTTACTATCGCAGTGCCGCTGTACCCTTTTCGTGCCTTAGATGAATTGACAAAAACCTGATACCCGCTGAGGGCTTTCAGCGTTTCCGCTGCTTCATCCTCACCAGCCTTCGTCTCTTGCAAACACAGGATGTCGGGGTTCATGCTGGCCACGCTGTCCAGAAAGCCCTTCTTCACAATGGCCCTGATGCCATTTACATTCCAGGAAATCAGTTTCATCACCTGCTAAAATTTATGTCGTACAAACGCCTCAATGGCCTCATACTCGGCCAAACCCAGTTGGTTATAGGCTGCTGCCGTGGCATGGTTCCGGTCCTCTGCCCTCACCCAAAACTCGCGGGCATCGTTGCCCGGGAATAACGCACTGTCTTTTTGTGACTGATGCTTGAACACCGCTTTGCGTTTGCGCAGCAGTTCATCCGGGCTGAGCGGAACGGCCATTTCAATCTGGTCAATGTCCCACTCCTGCCAGGCCCCCCGGTACAACCATACGTAACAATCCTTCATCCAGGGCTTGCGCTTCAGGCGATTGACGGCTTCAAAAATGGCAGCCAGACAAACCCGGTGCGTGCCATGAGGGTCCGAAAGGTCGCCCGCAGCGTAGATCTGATGTGGCTTGATCTGCTCCAGCAAGTCAACGATGAGTTGAATGTCCTGTTCGACCAGTGGCTTCTTCTTTACCTTCCCGGTCTCATAAAAAGGCATGTCCAAAAAATGCGCCTGGGAGTCCGGGATGCCCGTGTAGCGGCAGCCTGCTTTGGCTTCACCCCTGCGAATCAATCCCTTGATGGTTAAAACCTCGGGCGTGTCCACTTGGCCGGGTTTCTTGTCTTTGATCGACTTTACAATCTTCTTGTAGAACTTTTCGGCATCGGCCTTCTTCAGGCCGAAGGCTTCGTTAAAATCCCTGACGAAATCGGCAAACCGTATGGCGTCATCATCGAACACCGCAATGTTACCCGAAGTTTGGTAGGCCACATGCACCTCATGGCCCTGATCCACCAGGCGAATAAACGTGCCCCCCATCGAGATCACATCATCATCCGGGTGCGGACTGAAGATCACCACGCGTTTCGGAAAGGGTTTAGCGCGCTCGGGCCGGTTGGTGTCATCTGACTTGGGCTTGCCCCCCGGCCAACCGGTGATGGTATGTTGCAGCTCGTTGAAGACTTTAATGTTGACGTTATAAGCCGAGCCCCATTCGTGGATCACATCCGACATACCATGTTCCGTATAATCCTGATTGGTAAGTTTGAGTATCGGCTTCTTTACGGTTTGACATAACCAAACCACGGCCTTGCGCAACAGCCGGTCATCCCACTGGCAGGAATCCAGCAACCACGGTGTCTTGATGCGCGTCAGGTTAGAGGCGGCCGCCTGGTCAAGTACCACGAGGGTGTTGGGGTGGCGCTGCAGGAAAGTGCATGGAATCTGATCGGTGATTGGCCCTTCCACGGCCCGTTGGACCACCGGTGCTTTTCCTTCGCCCCAAGCCATCATAAAGATTTGCCGGGCGCGCAAGATGGTGCCCACACCCATGGTAATGGCGTTGCGGGGTACGTTCTCCTCACCAAAAAAGTCGCTGGCTGCATCCACTCTGGTAACCTGATCTAACGTGATCATGCGGGTAACCGACCGCTCGGAAGAGCCCGGCTCGTTGAAGCCAATGTGACCCGTACGTCCCACTCCGAGAATCTGAATATCAATTCCTCCGGCTTCGGCAATTTGTTTCTCGTACGCCTTGCAGAAGGCACCGATCTTATCTTTAGGTAACATGCCATCGGGGATGTGGATGTTTGACGGAAGGATATCGATATGATCAAACAGCAACTCATGCATGAAGCGCACATAACTCTGGAGCGATTGGGGCTGCATGGGGTAGTACTCATCGAGGTTAAACGTGATCACATTCCGGAAGCTTAGCCCCTTCTTGTGCAGGTCGACCAATTCAGCATAAACGCGCGTTGGCGTGGAGCCTGTGGCCAATCCCAATACACACATCTTCTTTTCGCGCTGGCGTTGCTTAATAAGATCAGCGATCTGCTGAGCAACAAAAACAGAGGCTTTTTCCGAGCTCTCGAAAACACGGGTCGCAATTTTTTCAGGACTTTCAGACAGCATCATAGGTTTGCATTTTCAACTTCGTTCAATCGGGTAATGAAATCTTTCCCATTCGTACGGATGGTATTTTCCCCGGCTTGCCGTAGTTAATGGGTTTACCAAACAACGTCTCGTTGCCCAAAACGGCAAACAAAATGGCCTCTTTCGCATCGGGCGGTATACCTAATGCCGCGGTCGTTGGAAGACTATTTTTCCCGAGCAGCTCCCCAATCCACTGCACCAATAGAGGATTGTGCGCACCACCACCACTTAGGTAAATCGCGAATGGCTTGCTCCCACACGCTCCGCGTATGGCCGTGGCCATGGTCTCCGCAGAAAATCGCGTCACAGTCGCCAGCACATCGGACTGTGGTATGCCTTGAGTATCCGACACTTGCTGAGCACTCGTGACGTAATCTATATTGAATAATTCGGGTCCGGTTGTTTTCGGATATGGCAGTGAAAAAAAAGGATGCGATTTCAAGGCCCTGAGCAGTGGGTCATTTACTTTTCCCTGTCGTGCCCACCGGGCATCCTGATCGAAAGACTTGAGAGGATCAAACTGCCGAACAAGTTGATCGATCAATGTGTTACCCGGACCCGTGTCGGTAACCCAAACGCTACCGGCTTTGCGACCGGCAGGTAAAAACGTAAAATTCGCGATCCCGCCAATATTGAGCAGGATACGATTCTCCAGTCGATGTGAAAGCAACAAGAAGTCGCCATACACGGCTAGTGGCGCACCTTCGCCCCCGGCTGCGATATGTTTTTGCCTGAAATCACTCACCGTGAGAATTCCGGTGTTGACGGCCACCTGATCACCATCCCCGATCTGAAAAGTGGAATTCACCGGATTACCGGGATGCATGAATGACGGAGCATGAAAGACGGTTTGCCCGTGGGATGCTATGGCGGTAATGGACGCGCGGGACACCCGCCATTTCCGAAGGCATTGGTTCACCAGCAGACCATGCTGGCGGCCAAGCCAGGCGTGAAGTGTTGACAGCTTGAGAAAATCAACCTGCGGACGGGCAAACACTTCCCGTATCTGGCTTTTGACATCCTCCCCATACGGAATGGTGTCAAACCGCTCCAGTGTTACCGCAGTGTTTAATCCGGAGCCCCGGAAACGACATAGGGCCACATCCAGTCCATCCAACGAAGTGCCGGACATCAGGCCGATGATCAACCGCTCCCGCGAGCGCGGGTGTACTGATAACGTTGCCGGCATAACCAGCTTCAAAGATAAAATGTTTGACCAAAGGTTAATGACATTTATTGAGCCGCCCCCTACCTTTGACGCGGATGATCTTCCGCACGGAAATAGCGCTGCCCACCGCCACGCACTTGCTGGACTACCAACAGCAGGTGTTCACCACTGGCTCGTGCTTTGCCGCCAGCATGGGCCATCGGCTTCAACTCAATAAGTTCAGCGTAACCAACACACCCTTCGGAACGGTATACAATCCGGTTTCCATACACCGGCAGATACTGGATGCGTTGGGCGGACAAGACCTGGCCGAGGATGATTTCTTTACCCATCAAGGGCAATGGCGAAATGTACAATACCACTCCTCGTTTAACGATCTGAATCGGGAAAACGTAAGTGACAAAATCAGGCATGCCTGGCAAATTGCACGACAAAGTCTGCATCATGCCGATTGGTTAATTATTACCTTCGGTACCGCTTTTGTTTATGAACTTAAGAGCAACGGACGAATAGTAGCGAATTGCCAAAAACTCCCATCGGCCTGGTTTCAAAAACGCCTGCTGACGCCTACGGAGATTGTTGCCTCGTTTGACGAACTGATCACTCATCTTCGAAGGCTCCGGCCGCAAGTCAATATTCTGGTTACGTTGAGTCCGGTACGCCATGTGCGCGATAGCCTTCCGCTTAATCAGGTTAGTAAGTCAGTCGTTCGATATGCGTTGCATCAGATTCTCGAAAAGCATACTCGCGTGTCCTATTTTCCATCCTATGAAATTGTCCTGGATGACTTGCGCGACTATCGTTTTTACGAATCGGATCTCATTCACCCCAACCAACCGGCACTTGATTACATCTGGGAGAAGTTCTGTGACGCCTACCTGACAGCCGAAACGAAAGCCACCCTCGGACGGTGGCAGTCCATTGCTGCGGAACTTCAGCACCGGGCTTTCGACCCGGACGCGAAGGCCAATAAACAACGGTTGGAAAAGCTTCGCCAGCAATTGCTGCACCTTCGCGATGTACTCCCGGTGGAAAACGAAATAGACGAGATTGCCAAGCAGATTAACTCCTGATACCATGTCGAATGCAAAACCGGCCAACCGGCTTATCCAGGCTACCAGTCCCTACTTACTGCAGCATGCCCACAACCCGGTCGACTGGTACGAGTGGGGTTCCGAAGCCCATAACCGGGCCAAACAGGAGGATAAGCCAGTACTCGTCAGCATCGGTTATTCCTCGTGTCACTGGTGCCACGTAATGGAACGCGAGAGTTTCGAGAACGAAGAAGTGGCCAAGTTGATGAACTGCCATTTCGTTTGCATTAAAGTCGACCGTGAGGAGCGGCCGGATGTGGATCAGATTTACATGGAAGCCGTGCAAGCCATGGGGATGAACGGAGGCTGGCCCCTTAACGTTTTTCTCACTCCCGATCTCAAGCCCTTCTACGGAGGCACATACTTTCCGCCTGCGCAATGGAGTAGTGTGTTAACGCAGCTTCATCAGGCCATTGTCAATCGAAGAAAGGAAATAGAGGCTTCGGCTCTTGAGTTAACCCAACTCATCGGACTAACCGATACCAGGCGTTTCGTGCAAATCAGTTCCGGAGATGAGTTGCCGCTCACCGATCTGGCGCAAATGCTTGAGGTATTGGAGGCCAAATTTGACAACACCTGGGGTGGCCTTGACAAAGCACCCAAGTTTGTCATGCCGTCTATCTGGCTCTTGCTGCTGCGGCTGGGTGTTTCATTGAAAAACGGTCAGGCGCACCGGATGGTGAACGAAACCCTTCATCGAATGACCTATGGAGGTTTATATGATCAGGTCGGTGGCGGCTTCGCGCGCTATTCGGTCGATGCCGAATGGTTTGTGCCGCATTTTGAAAAAATGCTCTACGACAACGGGCAATTGCTTTCCCTGTATGCCGAAGCCTATCGACTCAACCCCTCACCTTACTTTAAAACCATATTGACCGAGACAGTCGGCTGGCTCTCGCGCGAAATGCAAAACCCGGAGGGTGGTTTATACTCAGCCCTCGATGCCGACAGCGAGGGCATTGAGGGCAAATACTATTTGTGGACCTGGCGGGAATGGCACGAGGCGTTGGGGACAGAGGCTGGCCTGCTGGCCGAATATTACCAGTTGGAACCGGAGGGCAACTGGGAACATGGCGCTTCAATCTTGCGACCGTTGGCCTCGCCTGAGGAATTTGCAAAAGAGCGAAACCTTGATCTGGCGGCATTTTTAACACAGCTGGAAAAGGCCAAACTGGTTCTCCTGAATCGGCAACGTCAGCGCGTGCGTCCGGGGTTGGATGACAAGAACCTGGCGGGCTGGAATGCCATGGCCGCCACAGGCCTAACCGATGCGGCTCTTGCCTTAGGTGAACAATCCTGGCTTGATCAAGCGGAGCAGGTGATGAAGTTTGTGAGCCACAACCTGATGGACGGAGAAAAAATATTCCGGTCGTGGAAAGGCAAACGGTCACCGACCGAAGGTTTTCTGGAAGACTACGCCTTTGTCATCGCTGCGTTTCTGAAACTCTACCAGGGCACCGGACGTGAGATTTACCTGAGCCGCGCAGAGCGTATCGCGCAATACACGCTTGATCATTTTCAAGATCCGGAAGATGGGTATTTCTTCTACACCTCATCTGCGGCTGAGGAGCTGATTGCCCGGAAGAAAGAAATCTTTGATAATGTCATCCCCTCCTCCAATGCGGTGATGGCGCGAAACCTCTTGCATCTGGGCATTATGCTGGATCGCCCCGCGTGGGTAGAAATGGCCAGGCGCATGGTGAAGGGCCTGCAGCCCATCATTCGTCAAGAGCCGGTTTACATGTGCCACTGGGGGCTCTTGATGGCCGAGTTGGCGCACGGCCTGGCCGAAGTCGTAATCCAGGGACCGGCATGCCGAAAGCTATTTCTGGAATTTCAGCGGCATTACAAACCGTATGCCTTGTGGATGATGTCCACCTCGGGCAGTTCGTTACCGCTGTTCCAAAATCGTAACAGTCCGGCAGGCGAAACCCGCATTCACATTTGCTACAATCACGCATGTCAAATGCCGGTAACCCGGGTGCATGACGCTCTGCCATTATTCAAGTAGATTTACCCCATGACTGGTGATACCCTCTTTGCGGACATGCTGTTGCCGGTTCCGATTCCACGGCTTTTCACCTATCGGGTTCCGGGTGCGTTGAGCGCCACCGTGGCGGTCGGCCAGCGCGCCATCGTTCAGTTCGGTCAAAAGAAGATTCTCACGGGTATCATCGCACGCCTCCACCACCAGCCACCCCTTGAACACGAGGCAAAATTATTGCTTGATCTTCTGGGTACCGAAGAAATCGTATCTACCATTCAGTTTCGTTTCTATGAATGGATGGCCGCCTACTACCTGTGCACCACGGGCGAGGTGTTGAAGGCTGCTTTACCATCCGGACTTAAACTCTCAAGCGAATCGCGCATCCAGCTGCAACCCGGTTTTGATCATGAAGACGCATCGCACGCCTTTTCCGAAAAGGAGGAGATTCTGCTGCGGCACCTGCAGCAGGAAAGTGTAACCTACACGGAAGCCTCCAAAATCCTGGGCGCAAAAACGATTTACTCCATTTTGAAATCGCTGACCGGGAAAGGTGCCATTGTCTTATATGAGGAGGTGAGGGA
>DAIPHR010000036.1:0-1426 GCA_036771215.1 Cyclobacteriaceae bacterium | reverse complement strand
GGATTTGAGCAAAAGCCGGCCGTGCTGCTACAGGGCGTAACCGGCAGCGGAAAAACCGAAATTTATATTGACCTTATTCGAAGGGCGCTTGACAGCGGCTCGCAGGTACTTTATCTGTTGCCTGAAATTGCGCTCACCACCCAGATTGTCGAACGCCTAAAAAAGAACTTTGGCAATACGTTAGGGATCTATCACTCCAAGTTTTCGGATAACGAGCGCGTTGAAGTTTGGCGCAACCTGATGGCTGGCAAGACCAATCTTGTTGTGGGTGTAAGGTCGTCTGTCTTTCTTCCGTTTGATAATCTGGGGCTGATCATTGTAGACGAGGAGCATGACCCCAGCTACAAGCAACAAGACCCGGCACCGCGTTACCAGGCTCGGGATGCTGCCCTCCTGCTGGCCTCCCTCCACAATGCAAAAGTGCTGCTTGGCAGTGCCACGCCTTCATCCGAGTCGTACTTCAACGCCCGCCAGGGGCGTTATGGCTGGGTTAGTCTGAATCAACGATTTGGCGATTCGCAATTACCCAAAATTGAGTTGGCCAATGTGAGCGTAGAGAAAAAACAGAAGACCGCCAAGGGCGAATTCAGTTCTCACCTGCTCAATGCCATCCGGGAAACCCTCGATCGCAGCGAGCAGGTAATTATCTTTCAGAACAGACGAGGCCACTCTCCTTTTCTGCAGTGCAACGACTGCGGCTGGCTGGCCAAATGCCGAAACTGTGCTGTAAGCCTCACCTACCACCAGTATCGGCATGCCCTCGTGTGCCATTACTGCGGGTACTATGAGCCGGTACCTACCCAATGCCCTACATGCTCATCGAAACAGTTGCTTACGCTTGGGTATGGAACCGAAAAACTGGAGGAAGAACTTCGCTTGCAATTCCCGGACGTTGAAATTCAACGGATGGATCTCGATACCACCCGAAGCAAACATGGCTATGAGTCGATTCTGGAGAGCTTTGAATCAGGAAAGACGCAAATCCTGGTGGGCACCCAAATGGTGACAAAAGGCCTGGACTTTGACCATGTGAGTCTGGTCGGCATTTTCGATGCTGACCGCATGATCCACTTTCCTGACTTCCGGTCACATGAGCGGGCGTTTCAGTTGATGACCCAGGTGAGTGGCCGCGCAGGCAGACGTCAAAAACCCGGCCGGGTGGTGATTCAAACAAATGACCCCAAACATACCTTATTCCAGTGGGTGGAAAGACACGATGTGATTGGATTTCTGAAGTACCAATTGAAAGACCGCGAGCTGAATTTCTATCCACCTTTCTCTCGCTTGATTGGCCTTGAACTGCGCCATGTAGATAAAAAAATTGTACATCTGGCTGCAGCGGCTCTCGGCAACGACTTGCGAAAGACGCTGCAAAATGTGCACCTGCTCGGACCGGCCGAACCCATGATTGGGAAAATCAGAAATG
>DAIPHR010000035.1:0-19172 GCA_036771215.1 Cyclobacteriaceae bacterium | reverse complement strand
GTAATCTACTAGTGCAATACCATCGCATAACCGGTGATTTAAGTCAAATTGTGGTGCGCAACAATGGAGGTTCAGCGGGCCGCGGTGGCGATGCCGGTGAGGCCGGTGATGCCGGGCTGGGACCCAAAGTGGACGGCAAACGGGGCCAACGCGGGAAAGAAGGACAGGACGGCAATGTGGGTTTGCCTGGCATTGTTAGTTTTGTACAGAAGTGAGAAATGGTCAAACGTTGGCTTTACAAACCCATTCCGCCACAGGAACAAATTGAGATGCTGAGCCGGCAGCTCAACATCAACCAGTACCTGACTGCGATTTTAATTCAACGTGGTATAACCACGTTTGACACTGCGCATCATTTTTTCCGACCACAACTTGGCGACTTGCACGATCCGTTTTGGATGACCGATATGGAGCAAGCCGTGGCTCGGCTACACTATGCAATTGAAAATAATGAAAAGATTCTGGTGTATGGCGATTACGATGTGGATGGCACAACGGCTGTGGCACTGGTTTTCAGCTATCTGAAAAGTTTTTACCGGCACTGCGACTTTTACATTCCTGATCGCCATAAGGAGGGATATGGTGTTTCGGAGGCGGGCATTCGATACGCAACGGAGAATAATATCGAATTAATCATTGCGCTTGACCTGGGCATCAAAGCTTCCGATATGGTCAAGTTTGCTTATCGACAAGGGATTGATTTTATCATTTGCGATCATCACTTGCCAGACGAAGCCATTCCGCAAGCGGTTGCTGTACTCGATCCCAAACGCCCGGATTGCGATTATCCGTTTAAAGATTTAAGCGGCTGCGGCATTGGCTTTAAACTGATTCAGGCTTACGCCCGCACGCATCGCGAGGAGCACGAAATTTTCGATTACCTCGATCTGGTGGCCGTCAGTATCGCCTCGGATATTGTGCCCATTAATGGTGAGAATCGGGTACTGTCTTTCTACGGATTGCAAAAACTCAATCAGCGGCCCCGCCCCGGGCTTAAAGCCTTGCGCGACATATCGGGCATCAAAGCCGATCAGGATGTTTCGGGTGTCGTGTTCACCCTCGGGCCGCGAATCAATGCAGCCGGTCGGGTCGATCATGGCAGGGCAGCCGTTGAACTTTTAGTCGCTGAAAGTGAAGAGGAAGCTAATGAAATGGCCGGCAAAATCAATTCCACCAATGACCTGCGCAGAGAATTTGATCTGACGATCACAGAAGAAGCCATTGCCATGATTGAAGGTAACGAAGCGCTTCGCAATGCCAAATCAACCGTGTTGTTTAAGAACACTTGGAACAAAGGCGTGATTGGCATTGTAGCTGCACGCTGCGTGGAGCGCTACTACCGGCCCACCATCATCCTTACCGAATCAAATGAAAAGATTACGGGCTCGGCCCGCAGCGTGGCCGGCTTTAACCTATACGATGCCATTGAACAATGTAGCGATCTGCTGGAAAAATTCGGAGGACACAAGTACGCGGCAGGCCTTACCCTGCTGCCCCAAAACCTGGCGGCATTTCAGCAACGATTTGAACAAATTGTGGCTGCCCGCTTGACGGACGATATGCGGGTGCCCAGTGTTGACATTGATTTATCAATAAATCTGGATCTTATCAATCAGCGGTTTTTCAACATCTTGAAGCAAATGGCACCGTTCGGTCCGGAAAACCAAAAGCCAGTTTTTGAGAGCCACAACCTGCAGGTCGCTAACTCCCTGTCCAGCTTCAAAGATAAACACATGCGTTTTTTGGTCGCTCAAGTCGGTTCTGATCAGGTCTTCACGGTAATGGCATTCGATTTGATAGAGCATTACGCCCGCTTACAGAACGGAGATAAGTTCCGAATGGCTTACACCATTGAAGAAAATACCTTCAACGGCAACACGTCAATTCAATTGCGGGCAAAGGACATCAAATTCGACTAAACCAACTCAAGCATATGATCCTGCGGGCCGAGAACCTGATGAAAAAATACAAGAAGCGCACCGTGGTAAACTACGTGTCGGTGCAAGTGCGGCAAGGCGAAATCGTTGGCTTGCTTGGGCCAAACGGAGCCGGCAAAACCACGAGTTTTTACATGATTGTGGGTTTAATAAAACCAAACGAGGGTAAAATTTTTCTGGACTCAGAAGAAATCACACAGTTACCCATGTATCAAAGGGCCCGCAAAGGGCTCGGTTACCTCGCCCAGGAAGCGAGCGTTTTTCGCAAGCTGAGTGTGGAAGAAAACATAATGGCTCCCCTCGAAATGACCACCATGACCGCCAGCGAACGAAAGCGGAAAGTGGAACACCTTCTGGAAGAATTTAGTCTTACCCACGTGCGAAAGAATCTGGGCATGGTGTTATCAGGAGGCGAACGGAGGCGAACAGAAATTGCACGCGCGTTGGCCGTAGACCCCAAGTTTGTCTTGTTGGATGAGCCTTTTGCCGGGGTCGACCCGATTGCCGTTGAGGAGATACAAGGTATCGTAGCGCGACTCAAGAAAAAGAACATTGGTATTCTGATTACCGATCACAACGTTGATGAAACGCTGTCGATAACCGACCGTGCCTATTTGATGGTGGACGGCAAGCTGTTCAAATCCGGAACTTCCGAAGAACTCGCTAACGATCCCTTGGTACGCAAGGTTTACCTCGGCCAGAATTTTCAGTTGCGCAAAGCACAGGTGATGGTTGAACCGTAGCGGTGGGCCGGGCGTTAGCGGGTATAATCTATTCCGGACGTCTGTTTTTGATACCAGTATTCACCATCGCGGTGATAACGGTTAAAGATGTTCGGCAAAACGCCCGAAATGTTGGCAAAACGATCATACGGATCAAAGATCACATCAGGACGGCTTTTGGCAAATGATCGGTGAATTAAGAGCGCATGCGCCAGCATCTCGGGCTCGTTCCACACCCGCTCACTCAGCTCCCAGTCATAAAAAAAACCGGCTTGCTGGTTAACCTGCATAAGGCCCGGAACCGGTTCAGCTAGCATCATCACACGCTTTGCCTTTACCCGGGAGGGCATCTCTTTCACCAGCATCTGCCGGTAGGGATCCGTTACAACATAGCCGCGCAGCACCGCCTGACCCGAAACGATCACACCGAAAATCATGGCCATCAGCATCACATTCGCAATCCACTTTCTTCGAATGAGCAACAGATTGTAGCTGATCAGGTAGGTAACCGGAGGAAAAAAGGTAATAAGTGTGGTGGGCGTGCGTGCCTCAGCGAGTGTGAGCTGAACACCAGCCGCAACCAGCCAAAGAAACATCACCTGAAGCAACTGGCTCTGGTAGCGCGTAAAATGGGCTTCCCGCTGCAACATAAAAAGGGAGATCAGAAAAAAGAGCGAAGGAACTCCGCCAATAACCAGCAGAGACTTAAAATTGATATCCCATTTACCGCCCCATCCCCAGTTGGCAGCGTAAAAATTCAGGCTCAGCCACTGCGTTTGATCCAGGAGAAAATAAACTGTTACGAGTACGAGATGAGGGAGAAGAAATCCCGTCAGCAGCAAGACAGACTTTCGAAATGTCAGGCCCGCGTACAGCAGCAATGCGATCCAAGCGAAGAAAAAGAAAACCCAATAGCTGAAGACCACCAGTGTCGCCAATCCCAAAAGAAAACCGGCCCGAAGAACAACGTCCTCGGCCTGCTGACGAAACTCGATTTCATTAAACAGCTGATGAAGCGCCAGTAAAAGGAGCAGCGAACCGAACAACTCGGGCGAAAACCTAACCAAATCAAACGAACTGACACCGAGGATTGCAAAAACCAGTGCTGGCAGGTACGTATTTTCGTTGTAGGCGCGGTGTACAATGAGGATCCATCCAAAAACGGCTGCCTGCAAAAACAGAAGCACAAATCCAACGGCATTCCAACCCGGCAAATGACGTCCAAAACACATCTCCAGCAACGCGGCTGTCCAGGCGGCAAAGGGCGGAGTGGAGTCGAACCACTCCGAATAAAGCGTACGACCTCCGTTAACTGCCTCCCCCGCTATGAATTGGTGAAGGTCCCTCAATAAAAGCCCCGGGCTGCTCAGCCAAAAAGGAAGCGCGAGTATCGCGAGTACCGCGAGAACGGCCAGCAGACGATAGGGATCGTTAATTCGAAAAAAGCGGAGTACCACGGCCGGGGTTTGCCAGCAAATAAACTCAAAAAAAATCAAGCCATTATGAGGCGGCCTGCGAAATCTAATCTTACTATCTTTACCCCATGAGCGTAAGGCAACAGAAGTTTTCGCGGTTAATTCAGAAGGAATTGAGCGACATTTTCCAGCGCGACAAGCGCGGCTTGTTGGGCAACGCTTTTATCACCATTGCCGAGGTGCGCATGAGCCCGGATTTGGGCGTGGCTAAGGTGTTTATCAGTATGATGCTGGCCCCCGATAAACAGGCGGTGTTGGCCAAACTCAATGACCATAAAGGTGAAATTCGAAAAGCACTGGGCGATAAGATCCGAAACCAGGCGCGTATTATTCCGGAATTGGTCTTCATTATTGATGAGGTAGAAGAAAACGCGATGCGCATGGACACGTTGATTCGTAACCTGAACATCCCGCCTGAAACCCGGGAGTAGCCGTGAACGTTTCCTTCTTCATCGCGAGGCGCTATTTTTTGTCCAGGCGCAAAAAGAATTTCATACATGTTATTTCGTGGCTTTCTGCCGCAGGTGTTGCGTTTGGTACGGCAGCCCTCATAATCGTGCTCTCCGTGTTTAACGGCCTCGAAACGCTGATCGGCTCGCTGTACACCTCATTCGATCCGGAATTAAAAGTAGAAGCCCGGTTGGGTAAGTCTTTTCCGGTGAGTGACTCCCTTCTTACTGCACTACGAAATACGGAGGGCGTGGCCGTTGTCACCGAAGTGATTGAAGATTACGTGTACGTGCGTTATAACGGTGCCGACATGGTGGTGACTGCCAAGGGCGTGAGTGAAAACTTTCTGGATCAGCATCGGTTGGACGGGAAGTTGGTTGCCGGCAATCTGATTCTACAGGATGACAGTGTAAACTATGCTGTTGTAGGTGTAGGGGTTCGAAATATTCTCTCAATCGCCATTGAAGAAAATTTCTACCCCATTCAACTCTACTAAATTCGGAAGGGCGGGGGGGGTTCGTTAGATCCCTCTAAGCAATACGCTATAGCGATGGTGATGCCGGGCGGAGTCTTTTCGATTGAAAAGAACTTTGATGAAAATTACATCCTTCTGCCACTTGCCGTAGTACGCGATTTAATGGACTACGGCAACCAGCGTACAGCACTTGAAATCCAGTCGGCACCCTCGGCCAAATCCGAAGACGTAAAAGCCCGCATTCAACAGATACTGGGTGATGGGTTCACCGTGAAAACAAATTTTGAGCAGCACAGGGACTTATACCGGTTGCTGAAAATGGAAAAACTCTTCATGTTTTTGGCGTTAGGGCTGCTCATCACCATCGTATCGGTCAACATCTTTTTCTCACTCATGATGTTAGTCCTCGACAAGACGAAAGACATCAGTGTGCTGGCCGCGCTGGGCGCCACCCCGCGTCTGATGAGTTCCGTTTTTATAACTGAAGGCATGGTAATTGCCGGGATCGGTGCCGTATGTGGCCTCGTGCTGGGGGGTGTACTGTGCTGGTTACAGCAAACCATTGGCCTGGTGAGCATGGGGGTGGAAAATGCCGTGGTGCCGAACTACCCTGTAAAAATGTTGGGGACAGATTTTCTGGGCGTTTTGGGCCTGATTGCGCTGATCACGATAGCTATGTCGTGGTACCCAGCCCAGCGGGCGGCCCAAGCTGCGTCCCCCCGGCATCTGTAGCCCTCCCCATGTAAGGTTGGTGTACTTTTCTGTCCGTTTTTCCAGCGGCCAGTTCGTCTCAATTGTATAACTTGCCAATCGCCTTATTCCGTACCCGTCCTAAAAAGGCCTTTTAGCCTGCTTGAGACTCGCACACGAGGCCAATTAAACCCAAATGAAGGTATCGGCCGCCCAGCCATTTCAAGTTATCTACTCCATGTACCAGCATGAGTATCTGGGTTATTTGTTTGAGTCCTTCATTGTGCACCTGGACGAAAAAGGCAAACTAACCTATCAGCATCAGAATATCTCGGCAAAAAATGCGCGCGAGTTTTCCAAAGGCCTGGATGACCGGGATTTTCAGCTGATTGATCTGATGGACAAAATGGGATATGACGTTCTGCTGAAGAAATTTGCGGCAAAGGCCATAAAGCCGCATGATTTTTTTGCCAAAACCTACGACAAGCAAAAAGGCAGTGAGTTATTGCAAGAGCAGATCGAGATTTACCTGGAGGGCCTGCGTGCGGCCATTCTTGAAAAAATGCGGGGTAAGATGCTATTTGAGATGGGAAACGATGGTGAGCCCACCTGGCGCAAGGTCGAGGTTCTCGAAAAACGGGCTTCCATACAATTTCATTTTACCCGAAGCATCGAAAACACCAATTACTATCCTACAATTACCTACGACAGTAAAAATGTTGAGGTCCCAAACGTTACCGCGTACCTGATTTGTAAAAACCCCGCCTGGCTGGTAGTCAACGGTAAGTTGTATGGCTTCGATAAGCCGGTAGACGGCCGGAAACTGCAACCGTTCCTCAGCAAAAAGTCTGTGGTGATTCCAAAAAACATGGAGGAAACATACTACAACCGGTTTGTGGCACCGCTGATCGCTTCGTTTGACGATGTGGAAGCGAACGGTTTTCAGATCAACAAAAACGAGTACGATCCGCACCCACTGCTATCGCTTTCCGAACTACCTGCGGCTCAAACACGCGAGGTGCAAACCCTTTTTGAAACGGTGCGCGATGACAGCGCCCCCAGCGATGACGAAGCCGGGAAAATTGTATTTGACCTGTCGTTCAAATACGGGAAGCATCGCTTCCGCGGTGATATGATTGGCCCGGTGAATGTTACGGTGGAAAAAAAGGAAGATGATTACATTTTTCATCGCGTAAAACGTAACAGTGACGCGGAAAAAAAATACGCCAGTACGCTCATCAAATTAGGATTGCCCCTCAAAGGTTTTCGCATCGCCATCGATAAGGGTACAGCATTTTCATGGTTGAACGAAAACCGCGTGAATTTGCTCAACCTGGGTTTTGAGGTAAGCCAACCGGAAAACCGGGATAAAAAGTACTTTGTGGGCAAAGCGGTAATCGAGCTTGAGGTAAAGGAAAACATCGACTGGTTTGACATCCATGCGAAAATCCGTTTTGGTGAATACGAAATCTCCTTCAAGGAACTGAGAAAACTCATCCTGAAGAAGAAAGTCGAATTCAAACTGCCGAATGGCGAAATCGCCATCATTCCCGAAGCCTGGTTGATCAAGTATGGTGATTTATTCGCCATGAGCGAGACCCAGGGGAACCAGGAGAAGCCCGTGTTGAAAAAATACCACATCAACCTGGTGAAAGAACTGGAGGAAGGCTCGCTGGCCAAAGTGCAGATGAGCGACCGCCTGCGCAATCTCCAGTCGTTTACCGGCATTAAAGACTTCTCCATCCCGAAAGGGTTCAAAGGAGAATTGCGACCGTATCAAAAAGCCGGATACAACTGGCTGCGCTTCCTGAACGAATTTCACCTCGGAGGCTGCCTGGCGGATGACATGGGTTTGGGTAAAACCGTTCAGACGCTGGCACTCCTGCAAGCCGAAAAAGAGAAGGAATCCGAAAAAGGTGCGCCCCGAACCTCACTTTTGGTGATGCCCACTTCGCTCGTCTACAACTGGGAAATGGAAGCATCAAAGTTTACCCCCGAGCTGAAAATACTGAACTACACGGGCACCCACCGCAAAAAAGACATCCAGCAATTTGCAAAGTATGATCTGGTGGTAACGTCTTATGGTATTACCCGCTTAGATGCCGATCTGCTTCAGGGCTTCTACTTCAACTATATTATCCTGGATGAGAGCCAGGTAATCAAGAACCCCTCCTCAAATATTGCCAAGGCTGTGCTCCAACTCAAGTCGCGCTTCCGGCTTACGCTTACCGGCACACCGTTGGAAAACACGACCCTGGACTTATGGTCACAGATGACGTTTGTCAATCCCGGATTGTTAGGCGGGCAGACGTTCTTTAAGAACGAATACCAGCAACCCATCGAAAAAAAACAGGACGAAGCCAAAACGAAAAAACTCAATGCCATCATCAAGCCCTTTGTGCTGCGGAGGTTGAAATCGCAGGTGGCGCGCGATCTGCCTGAAAAAGTGGAGAACATTCGGTACACGGATATGAGCCCGGAACAGGAAGAACGATATGAAGAAGCAAAAAGCTTTTATCGTCATAAGATTTTAGACCTCATCGATAAGGAAGGCATTGGCAACAGCCGGATGACCATTCTGGAAGGATTAACCAAGTTGCGTCAGTTATCGAATCACCCCCGTATGGTTGACGCGCACTACAAAGGTGATAGCGGTAAACTGGAGGACGTCTCACACATGGTTGAAAACGCGCTGTTAGAAGGACACAAACTGTTAATCTTCAGTCAGTTTGTAAAACACCTGGAGATTGTGCGGGAAATGCTGAACAACCGGGAGGTTCCGTATGCCTACCTCGATGGCAGCAGCACCGATCGCAAAGAGCAGGTTGAGCGATTTAATAAAGATCCTGACCTGAAGATCTTCCTCATTTCCATAAAAGCGGGCGGACTAGGTCTTAATCTCACCGAAGCCGACTACGTGTTTATTCTTGACCCCTGGTGGAACCCGGCCGTGGAAGCGCAGGCCGTTGATCGCGCCCACCGGATTGGGCAAAAGAAGAAGGTGTTTACCTATAAGTTTATCACGCGCAACTCAGTGGAGGAAAAAATTCTGCAACTGCAAAAACATAAACTGCAGCTCTCTGAAAATCTTATCCAAAGTGAAGAGAGCATTATCAAGCAGCTGACGAAGGCTGACCTGGAGATGATGTTGGCCTAAGAAGCTGGCTCATTCTTGAGGTGTCGCGTTTTCCAGCGATCATGCGACCACAACCAGTTAGCCGGGTATTCCAGAATGGCCTGCTCTAGTTTCCGGGCATACTTTTCTACAATCTGTGTATCACCTTTCGGATAGGGTGGCTCGGTGAGCAGCTCAATCGTGACCTCGTAGAAACCTCGCTTTACCCTGCGGGTATTAAAAAAAAGCACCGGGTATTGCATCAACACGGCCAGTTGATTGGTGCCGTCAAAAAAAACGGTATCCTGATTGAGAAACCGGGTCGCGTAACGCTTGTCGCGATCCATGCCGGGATATTGATCGGCCGCGAGTCCAATGATCTTCGGAATGGCCCTGCGCTTGAACAATTCACGGGCAACTTCATCGCGTTTAATGGCATGGCCGCCAAACCGCATGCGACTGGCCAGCGAGAACCGCTCAAATAGTTCAATTTTTACCGGTTGATACACAAAATCCAAAGGCAGGGGAGCTTGCAGGATGGTGCCGGCCAGAGCCCACTCCCAATTGAACTGGTGTGACGTTAAGCCAAAAAACGATTCATGACTTCCTTTGATTCGATCCATCAAATCGGAATTAATGAGCGTAAGGCGCGTTCGAAATTCCTGTTCTGAAATCGTCAGCAGCTTGAGCATCTCCACCACATAGTCTGACATACGGTGATAGAACTCGCGTTCAATGCTTTTGAGTTTGAATTGATCAAATTGCGGAAAGGCATTGCGCAGATTTTTTTGAACCATCTCTCTGCGGTAGTGAATGACATGATAAATCAAGAAAAAGAGGAAATCACTAAGCAGATAGAGAAACCAAAACGGCAGCCTGGAAAGTAAGCGGAGCAAAAACATAACCGGCAAAATTAGAGGATGTTTTGATTACTTTTGAGGACTGTGTCCATGAGAATTCTGTCGCCTGTCTTTCTTCTGGCAATTGCTTTAAGTTGCGAGCAACCGACCACCTGTTGTGGTCAGGCCGGTGCCAGCATCGGGCTGGTTGGAGATCCTGAAGATGTGACATCAACCACGGCTGGCGGCACCGTACTGATGGGCGGCAGCACCGATGTGGATGAAGCCATTCGATGGATGTTGCAGCGAAGCGGGGGAGGCGATTTCGTGGTCATCCGCGCTTCGGGGTCTACAGGGTACAACGATTACATATTTGGGTTGGGCACCGTCAACTCGGTCGAAACACTGCTCATTGATACTCGCGAAAAAGCGCTGCTGCCAGAGACTGGCAAACGTATTCGTGAAGCGGAAGCGCTTTTCATTGCCGGAGGAGATCAGGCGAATTATGTGAAGTTTTGGGCAAACACCGAAGTATCGGCTGCCCTTCAATACCTAATCCAAGAAAAAAAAGTGCCGATTGGCGGCACCAGTGCCGGCTGTGCTATTCTCAGTGACTACATCTTCGATGCGCAACAAGGCACAGTTACCTCACCGGAGGCGCTGGCCAATCCGTATGTGCGCGCTGTTAGTCTGTCAAAAAGCTTTATCCAAATACCGGCTCTGGCGAACGTGATAGCCGATCAACATTATGCGCAACGGGGCCGCGAAGGCAGGCAGGTTGTCTTTATGGCTCGCCTTCAGAAAGATTTCGGAGTTAACGAACCCCGTGGCATCGGAGTAGATGAGCAAACCGCTGTGTGTATTGCGCCTGATGGCCGAATCACCGTTTTTGGTATCGGCAAAGCATACTTCCTCCAGGGGAAAACGATAGCAGAAAATTGCAGCCCGGGTCAAAAACTTCACTGGCATCGGAATCAACAAGCCGTTCTGGTACATGTGGTTACCGGCTCGCCCAGCGGCACAGAAGCATTCCCGGGGTCATCCTGGCCGTCTGCGGGCACGTTTTGGTATGTCGAATCCGGTGTATTGAATAAAACTCCATGAAAGATAAGGTTATTGTGATAACCGGTGGCTCTTCCGGCATAGGCCGGGCACTGGCCGAAAAATTCGGTCGTGAAGGCGGGCGCATTTTGATAACCGGAAGAAACGCTGCCGAGCTTGACACGGCTGTGACCGAATTGCAGCAAAAAGGAATTACTGTGGCGGGATTTCGGGCCGATGTAAGCCAGGAAGAAGACAATAAAAAAATGGCAGAAGAAGCCATTCGTTTGTATGGAACCATTGACGTATTAATCAACAACGCAGGGATATCGATGCGGGCGCTGTTCAGCGAAGTGGATTTGGACGTGATCAAAAAAGTAATGGATATCAACTTCTTTGGCGTGCTTTACGCCACGAAGTACTGCCTCCCCTACATCCAGCAAAACAAAGGCTCGGTGGTGGGTATCTCGTCTATAGCCGGGTTCCGGGGGTTGCCCGGAAGGGCTGGCTACTCAGCTTCTAAATTTGCGCTCAATGGCTTTTTGGAGGTGCTTCGCACCGAGCATTTGAAAACCGGTGTCCACGTGCTCACGGCCTGTCCGGGCTTCACCGCCACCAACATTCGCAAGCGCTCATTGACAAAATCCGGAGCCCAGCAGGGGGAATCGCCCCGGGCGGAAGAGAAAATGATGACCGCCGAGGAGTGCGCGGACCATATTTACCGGGCCGTGGTTAAGCGAAACAATTTTCTTATTCTAACCACACAGGGCAAACTGGCGGTTTGGCTAAACAAGTGGTGGCCTTCCCTCGCTGACCAGATGGTGTACAAGGTGATGGCAAAAGAGCAAAATGCACCGATTGGTTGATCAGGTCTTGTTGACGAAGACCATCTTCGTATTGTCTGCTTTCGAGATGCTCTTAAAAAACTCTACTAACTCTGAATAAGACTCAGGCGGGAACTCACCGTCCAGCATTTTTAATCTCCGTATGTAGTAAACCGTGTTATTCTCAACCTTATAGTCCGCCCAATATTCACCAAACCTTGTCTTTATCGAAACAGTAGTTGGCACAAACTCCGGGTGAAACATTTCGGGCAGTTTAATCACTATAGTATCTGTTTTTACATAGGCTGCGTTTCTAACTACTGGGGTTTTTCGGACTTCCAGTTTTTCCGGAACATAGGCAAATCGTCCAAAAATGTTGGGTGTAATGAAAAGCCGTTTACCATTTATAGTAGCTGCTTTACGAAGCTCTACATCAGCCAAAACCGTGGAGGTCGGAATTTCCGACTTCCTGGCTGCCATAGAAAAACTCTTAACCGTAAAGCTTGGGAAATCAATGGCTTGTTCAAGCCACTTTTTCTGCTCAGTGGTCTGATTAGATGCCATTAGCGCATCCAATCCGCCATTCTCTGTTTGTGTACCCGAAAAATTTATCGTCATTTCTACCTGTGCATCACCAGTTGGTTGGAGATCAACTTTGGCTACCCGAATCTGCTGATTCGCCTCGGCAACATAGTGGGGCGTCCTTACTAACTTGCCGCCCTGCTCGGTTATCATCAGGGCATAACGATTTGAGGTAAAATCTCCAAGGAAACCGAAAGGTGCAATTTGACTTGTACACTCAAGCCAGACCGTGTCCTTCTTTTGTGGTACGGCTACAATGATGTGATTGAAATAATCTACCGGAAAATCGGGCGAAAGGTGCTTCATGCCATCGCCCCCGTAAACCCAACAGTAGTATCCCTTAATGCCAACCTCTTTCAACAGGGCGACCATATAGTTGGACAAGGCCTTGCAATCACCGTAACCAACCTCATCTACTGTTTTTGCATCGAATGGTTGCAGACCCCCAATACCTAATTGAATACTCACGTAACGGGTCTTGCTTTGCATAAATTGATACAACAACCGTATCTTCTCCCGGTCATTGTTGATACTTCCAGTCATTTGTATGACTTTGGCTCGGGTCGTTTCCGGGAGCACATCACGACCTGCATTTAACTGCAGTTGCCACTGACCGATACTTTGCCAGGTATTCATCGAACCGGCATAGCCATCGTACTCGAAGTCGCTGGGTGCAAGTGCGACATTCGGCACCACGCGATTTATCTCGGGCGTGTATCGCTCAAATTTGTCAGGCTTTACATTTGAAAACTTCCAGGATAATGCTTCAAGATCCTTTCCAACCGCTGTCCTTTCGGGCTCAGGGCATCGAAATGTCTTATAACGGGGTCTGAGCAGAACCGGGTATGTAATTTCATAACTCAGTTGTTCGGCTGACACTTCATCATCTTCGTATAAATAAAAACCCGGAATTGAGTAGAGAAGTTTGCTCGTTATCTGGTATTCGATTTCAACCGTATACGGGTAGTAATCCTGCCGAAGGTCCACCACTTTGATTCGATTGTCCTCATACAGGCTATATCCGCTGGTACTTGAGCGATCGATGATATCGCTGTTCTTCACTTTCTTAATCTGCTTGCCTAAAGCATCATAGACGGCTCCTTCGACAAAATCAATGGTGCGCTCTTTGTCGTAACCAATAACGAACACGCCATGGTCCTTACCCTGACTGTTGAGAACGGTAATAACTCTTTTAAACCGATAACGAGACTTTGATTTTGACAAAATCTGAAAATCCTGCTCCTGAAGCCGGACAACTGCGTACATACCCTCTGTTAACTCCGCTGAAATCGCTGCGACCGGGTATTTGACTTCCGCGGCCACAGCGGAATAAGCCAGCAACATGCTGATAAAAAGAAAACGAAGTATCATAATTTCTTTTTTAATACCACTTGCTCAGCCTGTTTAGCCACCACTTGAGTATAGAATTCGCGGAGTGCCGGATACTCCTCCTGAAGAAATTTTGCTTTGTTGATGATAAACTGGCAGGTAATTGAAATCGTTTGCCCGCTCTGGCTAGTCGAGTAATTCAAGCGACCACTGTTGTTCGGCAGAGCAAGTGCTTTGCTTTGCGGAAGCTCTTCTACCTCATAACCGTCCGGCACAATAAATTTTGAGATGATGATGTTTTCAAACGGTGTTCCAAAATCAACCGGGTACTCGCGAGTCTCCGACTTGAAGGGATTATCTTCCTGCGTTCCATACATCAAGGGGTTGAAGTAGATTCGATCTCCGGCATCCTGTAAATGGTCATTAACGACAATCTCATGTGCTTCTTCAAAAGGCAAAGCCGATTCATCCTTGTTTTTGTAGGCGCTGTTCTTAATTTCCCAGGATTTTCCTGCAAACAAACTCTTCGCATAGTCTTGCTCGCCTTTGCCCATCACACTGGTTCGGCCCACCGAGGCTGCCAAGCCATCACGGGTAATCTTCAAACTGCCTGACAAAGCGCCCCCTTGCTCAATTGAAACTGTTGTGGTGACGGAGAGTCTTGACCGGGCTGCTTGCACGGAAACCCATTCGGGCGTATCTGAAATAACAAGACCTACCCCATTTAAGCATCTCAAGGGCAGAGACTTCATTGGCAATTTGCGATCAGTAGCGTCTAGAAAAATCGGCTTGTCTCCAAATTTTACGAGGCACACCAAATCGTTGAACTGGTTGAGCATGGGAATAAAGGCACGGACGGCCCCATTACTGCGGTCGCTGATAGCCACCGGGTAAGCCGTGAGCCCGGCCTTCTGAAGAAGAGTAACCAACAGAAGATTAATTTCAGACGAGCTGCCTTTACCCTCATCTATGACTTTTTTGAACGGATGATCCGGAATAACGTCCGTATATTCATTCCATTCAATGGTCCTCTTCACATAGTCGTACAGTTTCTCCAATATTTTTTGCTGATCTTTTTCCTCACCCACTTGCTCTTCCACAACCTTTTTTAGAAACCCTGACGTTCTCATTTGGCCTCCAAAATCCACATTATTCATCAAGCCATTTGTCACATAGCCCCAGCCCTTTAGTACACGCACCACACCGGTACTGGGGAACATATACTCTTCCAAATAAAAATCAACTCGTGAAACGAAGTCATCCTCGGTTGTGAGGAACGGCTCTTCATGAAATGCCGGCACATCTTGCATCGTCCAGGTTGAGCGATCGCGGCCATCTATACGCTGGGGCTGGAGATACCCAATAATATCACTTCGAAAAGTAAAATTAGATGGGAAGCTGGTATCATACTCGGACTCCAGTACCGGAATGTCATACTGAAACTGCCACGGAGGAATCCAGGATGCATCTGATCGAATGGTGTAGCTGTATTCAATAACGGAGCCCGCCTTCACATTCGGAACAGCAAATTTGACCTCCTCCCGATATCGGTTAATTTTTGTTTTAAAAACGGCATCCTCACTCATCTTACTTTCCACCACTTTCCCATTTTCAAGATTATAAGCGGAGGCTTTGATCTTCGAAATGGAACTTGAGCCTCGACTGAGATAAATGGCCATATTAGCCCACTGATCAATTTCCGTCTGGTTAAAAAACTTAATCCGCACGTGCCGCTTCATGACTACATCAAGTTGATCCGTCAGCACAACATCTCCCCGGTTGAATATAACAACAGCATTTGCTGACGGATCTTTTTCATACGATTGCATAGTCAATTCACTCTCCGATATCTTCCCGAAATCGTAGGAAATTTGCGACCAGCAATTATGTTTTAATGCCAACAGGCACAGGCCAATAATGAGATTTTTCATTCAAACGAAGGAATGTGTTTTTAAAGATACACTGGAACTACTATTGCGCGCAAAAAAATCTTGCCGAGAAAATGTTTACATCCGCTTTTTAAGCACAATCTGCTCACTTTGCTTTGCCACTACCTGCGCATAGAAATCGCGCAATGACAAATAGTCTTCCGGTGAAAAGAGTGCCCTGTTCATCACAAATTGGCAGGTAACCGTCACCAGGCCATTTACCACACTAACCGAATACGAAAACTTTCCAGCGTTATTTGCGAGAGCAATAACTTTTGTCTGAGGGAGGTCCTCGATTTCGTACCCGGCTGGTAACGTAATACGCGACACTAAAATATTCTCGAATGGATACTTCAGATCTATCGGGAAAACACGAACGGCCTCCTTAAACGGATTATCCTCTTGAATTCCATAAGATAGTGGATTGAAGTAGATTCGGTCACCTGCATTTTGCACGTGGTCAGAGATACTAAAAACACACTCCAGTTCAAGCGGAGTTGGATCTTTAATATTCTTGAACGTCCAGGTATTGATTTGCCATGGCTTTCCTTGAGAAATCGAGTTTACATAGTCACGTTCTCCCATTTCTGCAATTAATCTCTTCGCCTGCGCTCCAAGAATGCCATCCCGCACGACCTTCATTTGTTCCTGAAGAGCTCCCTCGCTTGAAATGGTAACCTGGGTGGTGACGGCCAGTCGTGACCGGGGTGCCTCGACCACCAGCCATTCGCTTGCCGTTTCAGAAATTACGAGGCCTAATCCGTTTAGGCATCGTTCCGGAACAAACCGAGAAGTCATCAAGCCATCTGTGGCATCAAGGAAAATTCCTTTTCCGTCAATCTTAACCAATCCGATTAGGTCGTTTAGCTGGGACCGACTTGGTAAGTGGTGTTTGATGGGGCCCCGATTGCGAGTTCGTATCGCTACGGGTGTGGCATCAAAACCAGCCTTCTGCAAAAGAGCAACCAACAGCAAGTTAATCTCAGCCGATATGCCTGTCCCTTCGGCAAGAACCTTCGAAAAATCTCGCGTGGGAATTACCTCTGTCTTGCCGTTCCAAACAATTGATCTTTTTACATAATTACAAAGCCGGTCAATCTTGTCATTAGGATTGGTAATGCCATTCAAATTGCCTTCCACATACTTCTTTAAGTATCCCGAACCTCGCAGTTGTCCGCCAAAATCCGGACTCTGAATGAACTCCCCCACAATGCGCCCCCATGTGGTAAGATTGTAGTTTGAATAGAAGTTAACTTGACCTATGAATTCATCACCATCAGGCATGAACGGCTCTTCACGGTAGGCGGGGACTTTTTCAATGGACCAGTTTTGAATCATCCCGTTTGACGATTCGCTTTTCTGCGGCTTTAAAACTCCAATAATCTCCTCCGTATAAGTTGACGTCCCCGTAGACTTGATTCTGTAGGAAGAGCGTTGAACCGGAAGTGTTTGCTGGAAGCTCCAGGTTGGAAGAAACAGCGCGTCATAGCGAACAGAATAAAATAAATCAACCACAGTTCCGGCCTTCACACTCGGAATCGCAAATCTCACTTCTGTCCACTCTTTGCTTACCCTGGTCTTAAATACACCCTCATCACCCATCACTGACTTGGTTATCTGATCATTCTCAAGATTACATGCAATCCCTTTTACCTTTGTAACTGTTCCCAGTTCATTTACCTTGATTTTTAAGTTGGTCCATTCCTTGATCTCAGATTGGTTGAAGAATTTGATCCTCATGTGTTCCTCAAACAAAACACCCAATCGGGGGTCAACCATAACATCTGATCGGCTAAACAGAATGACAGCCCCCGCAGTAGTGTCCGTTTCGTAACGGGTCATCTGTAGCTCGCCCATTGATATTTCACCAAACTCTTCCGAGGGAATTTGGGCTGAGACGAGGCAGCAGCAAAAAAAATTCGTAACCAGAAAAAGCCAGCCCGAACGTATATGCATAACAACTGTTTGAGACTCCCCAAAATTGCCGACTTTGCGTAAAAATGTCCAAACTAAAGAAACTCTTCTTTTGCCAATCCTGTGGCTACGAGTCGGCCAAGTGGCTGGGGAAATGTCCTTCATGCAACGCGTGGAACAGTTTCGTTGAAGAAGTGGTGACCAAAACCGAAACGAACAAGAACGAATGGCGCACCGAGGGCCAGCCAACCAAAACGCTAACACCCAAAACGCTGGCCGAAATTGAATCCGGGCACGAGCAACGCATTCCCACACCGGACCACGAACTTAATCGCGTGCTGGGGGGCGGACTGGTCCCCGGCTCGCTGGTGCTCATCGGGGGCGAACCGGGAATCGGGAAATCGACTTTAATGCTGCAACTGGGGTTGCAATTACCGGCAGCAAAAACATTATACGTCTCAGGCGAAGAAAGTGATCAGCAAATCAAAATGAGGGCGCAGCGCATTGCGGGAAACCAGACGACCCCAGGATTTCTTATCCTCACGGAAACGAACACCCGTAACATTTTTTCGGCCATTGCATCGGCTCAACCGGATATCGTGATCATTGACTCCATTCAAACATTGTATTCTCCACTGTTGGATTCAGTGGCGGGCAGCATCGGGCAGGTGCGGCAATGTGCGGGTGAGCTCATGAAGTTTGCCAAGGAGACCCACACACCTGTACTGTTAGTGGGGCACATCACCAAAGATGGTTCACTGGCCGGCCCCAAAGTGCTGGAACACATGGTCGACACGGTTTTGCAGTTTGAGGGCGATCAACATCTGGCCTATCGCATTTTGCGTACCACCAAAAATCGATTTGGATCTACGTCTGAGATCGGTATTTATGAAATGCGGGGCAACGGTCTGCGCGAAGTATCAAATCCATCTGAGATATTGATTTCACAAAAAGACGGACCTCTCAGTGGAGCCACCATTGGGGCAACCATTGAAGGTAATCGCCCGCTGTTGATTGAGATTCAGTCGCTGGTGAGCCCGGCCTCGTACGGCACGCCACAGCGAACGCCCACCGGATTTGATCAAAAGCGATTGAACATGTTGCTGGCGGTGCTGGAAAAGCGATGTGGATTCAGAATGGGCACACAGGATGTCTTCATCAACATGGCCGGAGGCATTTACGTGGAAGACCCCGCCATTGATCTGGCGCTATGTGTATCCATTATTTCATCCATGGAAGAAATTCCCATTGATGAAAAAATATGTTTTGCAGCCGAAATCGGATTGGGTGGCGAACTGCGCGCGGTGAACCGCATTGAACAGCGAATCTCAGAAGCTGAAAAACTTGGCTTTCGCGAAATCTATATTTCCAAGTTCAACCAAAAATCAGTTGATAGTAAGAAATCGAAAATTCAGGTAAAGGGATTTGGGAAACTAAAGGATGTGTTTGAAGATTTGTTTGGGTAATTGCCCTGCAGCCCACCCGTGTGCAGCGCCAACACGGTGCTCCCTGCTTTGAACTTGCCTGCTTTCAACATGTCCAGGATGCCAAACATCATTTTGCCCGTATACACGGCATCAAGCGGCAGGGCAAATTCATCTTTCATCCTTTGGATGAATGTGTGTAAGGCAGGCGTGGTTTTGGCATAGCCTCCATGGTGGTAAGAAGTCTCGATCTGCCAGTTTCGATAGGGCTGCGGTACTTCATGTAACATTTCTTGTACGGTCGCGCGTAAGAAGCCCCCGTTCTTTAGAACGGAGTAGCCGACCACTTCGCCCGCACCATCAAGCCCGGCTATCAGTCCAGCTAAAGTGCCGCCTGTGCCAACGGGTAAGCAGAGGTAGTCAAACT
>DAIPHR010000034.1:0-19197 GCA_036771215.1 Cyclobacteriaceae bacterium | reverse complement strand
CATGACTGCAGAACAATTGAAAGACTTGAAGGCCCGTGTGGCTGCCTTGAGGAGGTATCTTTGACTACGATCGCAAGATCGTAGAAATCCGAGACGAAGAGCTGATTACCCATCAGGCCGACTTCTGGAACAATCCCAAACAAGCTGAAACCATTTTGAAAAATATCCGGGCCAAAAAGGTTTGGACGGATGCCTACGATCACGTCAACAAGTTGCTGGACGATGTTGATGTGCTCCAGGAATTTGCGCTGGCCGGTGAGGCCACGCCTGAAGAGGTTGATCGCGAGTTCGAGCGGGCTGCCAAAGCCGTGGAAGATCTGGAGTTCAAAAAGATGCTGAGCCGCGAGGAAGATCAACTGAGTGCCGTGCTGGAGATTAACCCCGGGGCAGGCGGAACAGAGAGCAACGACTGGGCCGATATGCTCAACCGCATGTACATCATGTGGGGCGAAAAGAACGGCTACAAGGTGTCCCAAATTGACTACCAGGCCGGTGAAGTAGCGGGTATCAAATCGGCCACATTGGAGATTGAAGGGCCTTTTGCTTACGGAAAATTGAAATCGGAAATTGGTGTGCATCGCCTGGTGCGCATCTCTCCGTTCGACAGCAACCAGCGCAGACATACGTCATTTGCTTCCGTGTTCGTCTACCCAAAGGTGGATGACTCCATACAAATTGAAATAAACCCGGCTGATGTCGAGATCCAGACATCCCGTTCGGGTGGTGCAGGCGGCCAGAACGTGAACAAAGTGGAAACCAAAGTGCAGCTTACGCATAAGCCCACCGGCATTGTCATTGTTTGTCAGGTAGAACGATCTCAGCACGCTAACCGCGAACGCGCCATGCAAATGCTGAAGTCAAAGCTGTACCAGGTGGAGATGGAGAAGCGGAATGCCGAGCGAGACAAGATTGAGGCGGGTAAGATGAAGATTGACTTCGGTTCGCAGATTCGCAATTATGTGCTTCATCCGTACAAACTGGTGAAGGATGCGCGCACAGCGGTAGAACGCCACGATGCGCAAAACGTGTTGGATGGTGATTTGGATGACTTTATCAAAGCCTACCTGCTCGAAGATCAGGAGTCGCGCACCCAAGTTTCGTCCTGACGTGCCCGCCCGCTCGATTTATTCTTCCCAGTTCTGGCTGCTCTGCACCAGCTCGCTGCTGTTCTTTGCGAGTTTTAACATGTTAATCCCCGAATTGCCCGCTTATCTCAGCAGCCTGGGCGGGGAGGAGTATAAGGGCTTTATCATAGGCTTGTTTACCATCACCGCCATGGTTTCCCGGCCGTTCAGCGGCAAGCTGGCCGATCGAATCGGGCGTGTACCGGTGATCATGTTTGGTTCCATCGTCTGCCTGGTGTGCAGTTTGATCTATCCGGTGCTCAATTCGGTTTGGGGATTTTTATTCCTGCGTTTGGTGCATGGATTTTCCACGGGCTTCACGCCCACCGGACAAACAGCCTACTTGTCGGATATCATTCCGGCCGAACGAAGAGGCGAAGCGGTGGGCTACCTGGGCACTGCCGGCACGCTGGGTATGGCCTGCGGCCCCGCGCTGGGCGGATTTGTCGCTACCTATTTTTCGGTTGATGCAATGTTTTTTACCTCTTCGGCCCTGGCCTTCCTCTCCGTGCTGATTGTCGTCAACATTCGCGAAACACTCAAAACCAAACAGCGCTTCAACACGGATGCCTTGAAAATTCAGCGAAAGGATTTGTTCGAACCGCGGGTGATTGCGCCCAGTCTCGTCATGTGTCTCACTGCTTTTTCCTATGGCGCGGCTTTTACCCTCATCCCCGACATGGGAAGAAGCATGGGCATAGAGAACAAAGGATTGTTGTTCACCTATTTTACGGTCGCATCTCTGGTGATCCGGCTGTTGGCCGGCAAAACCAGTGACCGTGTCGGTCGTGTGGCGGTACTCCGGGTGTCTACCTGTTTGGTCATTTTGTCGATGATTGTTATTGCGATGGCGGAGACCAAACTCCAATTGATCATCGGTATGGTATTGTATGGCCTTGCGCAAGGTGCCACGTCTCCCACGTTGCTGGCGTGGGCTACGGATCTGAGCGATCCGGCCCACAAAGGGAAAGGTGTAGCGTCACTTTACATCTTTATGGAGTTTGGTATTTTTCTCGGTGCCATGGTGACGGGCTGGTGGGCCGGTACGGAAATCGAGAATGCTTCCTATGCATTCCTTGCGAGTGCTGTCCTAAGTCTTTTTTCTTTTGTGTTTTTGGTGAAGTCGTATAAAGATAAACTTCAACAAGCCGTATGAAAAAGTCATGGTTGATTGCCTTCGCGGGGTTGTCGCTGGTTCATGTTGCGGGCCATGCGTTTGGCGTCCCGATGTTATCTGCCGCAACAAAGCCGCTCTTGATGCCGGTGGTATTGGCTGGATATCTGGCCGGTAACAGGCGTTGGTCGCGTTGGGTGGTCGCAGGCCTTGGGCTGGGCTGGCTGGGTGATGTAGCCCTGATGTTTTCAGGTGAACTTTATTTCATGTTCGGGCTCGGGGCTTTTTTACTCGGTCATCTGGCCTATGTGATCGCGTATCGCGAACATCGTACGGCCGGCATGGCTGAGCCCTTCAGCAAACCTGCCCAGCTCCGGATTGCGCTGCCCATACTTTTGCTGGCAAGCCTTTTGGTGACGGTGCTCCGCCCCGCGTTGGGAGGCTTGCTTGTGCCGGTGATGGTGTATGCTTTTGTTATTTCGCTGATGGTGATACAAGCGGCCTACCGTAAAGGATTTACAACCCCTACTAGTTTTTCTTACGTAATGGCGGGAGCAATACTGTTTATGGCCTCGGACTCGCTCCTGGCCGTGAATAAATTTCTGGATCCGCTGCCCCTCAGTGGCGTGTGGGTTATGACCACCTATCTGGGCGCACAATACCTGATTGTCGCTGGGCTGCGGCAGCACCCTCATCAAAATTCGTAGGATATCACGCGGTCATCTTTTTGAAGAAAGGCCGTGAAGTCATCCAGTTTTTTTTCTGAGCCATAGATTTCGTACACCAACACCAGTTGGTCACGTTCTTTGATCAGCTTTTTCTTTTTGTAGCGGAGTTTTTGATTGGTCAGCCAGTCGCTAATCGTATCGCTGAGCTCGATTGATTTCCCAAAACAAATGCGGTAAACGCGGGCATGATGAAGACGTTCAACAAACTCCTGAACGCGATTAAACAAACTCAACACCACGACCACTACCCCGGTGGTGACGATGGCAATAAAGTACTCTCCGGCACCTACGGCCATACCGAGCGCGGCTGAGATCCAAATGGTGGTAGCGGTTGTGAGGCCGCTCACATTCAATCCATCTTTGAAAATGACACCTGCGCCCAGGAAGCCGACTCCCGTCACAATGTTGGAGGCAATGCGATCGGCTGTATTTCCGCCCAAGGCTATCGAAATTTCCGTGAACACGGTGGAGCCCACACAAATCATGATCATGGTGCGTAGCCCCGCTGCCTTGCTGCGGTACTCACGCTCGAGCCCGATGGCCGTACCAATCGCAAAGGAAATCAGCAGTCGAAGGCCAAGTTCCAGATCAAACGAAATATCCATAGTTCACACTTTGACCGAAGGTAAAACAAAAAAAGCGGCTGTCTCCTATCAATTTTCAATTGTCAGCCTGAGCCTGTCGAAGGCATTTCTGAACCGAAACCGGTTTCGACAAGCTCAACCTGACAACAACTGGTAGTTTTGAGACAGCCGCTTTTTAAAATGAAGTTCTAAGATCGGTTACATCTTGCGCACCGAGCCGCTACCGGAGGCATTGCTGTTTACGTGTTGTGGATTCCCTTTGTAGGATACGCTGCCGCTACCGCTGATCGTGGCGTCAAGCTCCTTGTTCACGTGAATCTCTACATCTCCAGATCCGCTAATGCGCACTTCGCACTCATCCGTCACCAGGCCTGCGGCCAAGATTTTTCCCGAACCGCTGATATCGGCCCGCACTTCCCGGGCTGTGCCTTCGGCCTCAATTTTTCCCGAGCCTGAAATGCCAAACGAGGCACGGTCGCGAATGGCGCACGCTACCCGCGCTTTGCCCGAGCCGCTCACATCGCTGTCCACGCTTCCGGCAGTGCCATTGATGCTAAGTTCGCCAGATCCTGACACATCGGCACCCAACCGGCCTTTCACATCAGCCGTTGCCTCGAGCGAGCCGGATCCGCTGACTTGGAGGTCAAGATCATCTGCATTGATTTTATTTTTTGCGATCAGACTACCTGAGCCGCCCACGCTCAGGCCGTCAACCACCGGCAAGGTTACAAACGCGCGAATACGATCATTCGAGTTCCAGCGCCAATTGTTCCACCGATCGCCCGTGCCAATGATCAGTCGATTACCCTCTACCCGCGTCTCAATTTTCTCCAAAATGTCGGGGTCGCCTTCCAACTCGACTTTAAACGTGTTGCCCTGAGTCACTTCACACGTGCCAGATACTCCGAAAGAGACCTTGGTGAAGTCTTTGACATTTCGTTGCTCGCGCTTTTGCGCCAATCCGGCAAGGGCAAGAAGCAAACAGAACAACAGGAGTGATAGCTTTTTCATATCCACGATGGGTTTTAAATGATGTTGTGAAGAGACCGGGGTTGAATCCCAAAGGTTGCACGCCCCGCTAATATTCTTTCCATAGACGTAAAACGACAATGGCGCGTTTCAGACTCAGCCAAAATGAGGCAAAATTCAATACCTTGCCCTATCCCATGAAGCCTGCCCGTAGCCCCGCCTTGGTTTTTATTTTTATTACGCTGCTGATCGATGTTACCGGGCTAGGTATCATCATACCGGTTATGCCCAGGCTTATTCAGGAGTTAACGGGCGGCAACGTGGCAGAGGCTGCAACCTTTGGCGGTTGGCTGGTGGCCGCCTATGCCATTACACAGTTTTTCTGCGCACCGGTAATGGGTGGCCTTAGCGACCGGTTTGGTCGAAGGCCCGTGTTGCTGGCCTCGTTATTCGGCTTTGGTCTTGATTATCTGTTTTTGGCTCTGGCGCCAACCTATGGCTGGCTGTTTGTCGGGCGGGTAATTGCCGGTGCCATGGGCGCGAGTTTTACCACAGCCGGAGCCTACATTGCCGACATCAGTACGCCCGAGACACGCGCGCAGAACTTTGGTATCATCGGGGCGGCCTTTGGGCTTGGCTTTATCCTCGGGCCGGTGATTGGTGGATTCCTGGGTGCCCTTGGGCCTCGCACGCCTTTTTATGCCGCGGCCACGCTCACGTTCCTGAACTGGCTGTATGGATATTTCATTTTACCAGAGTCATTAAAGCCGAAAAACCGCAGACGATTTGAATGGAAGCGGGCTAACCCGGCCGGCACGCTCCTGCGGCTGTGGCAGTATCCGGTTATTGCCGGATTATTGCTTGCTCTGGCGTTGGTTTACATTTCGTCACACGCGGTGCAAAGCAACTGGAGTTACTACACGATCGAAAAATTCGGCTGGTCGGAAAAACTGATTGGTATTTCGTTAGGTGTCGTGGGCATAGTGTTCGCGTTCGTCCAGGGATTTCTCATTCGAAAAATTATTCCGGCCTGGGGGCAGGAGCGGAGTGTCTATGCCGGGTTGGCGTTGTATGCAGCCGGGTTCCTGTTATATGCCTTCGCCACGCAAAGCTGGATGATGTACGCCTTCACGGTGGTCTATTGCCTGGGTGGAATTGCCGGCCCGGCCCTGCAGGGAATCATGTCATCGGCTGTGCCGCCCAATGCCCAGGGCGAATTGCAAGGCGGGTTCACGAGCCTGATGAGCCTGGCTTCGATTATTGGGCCACCGCTGATGAATAATCTTTTTGCCTTTTTCACCGACACCGATGCACCCGTATACTTTCCGGGTGCGGCCATGCTGTTGGGGGCCGTTCTCACGCTCATCAGCACGTTACTGGCGAGGCGTACGCTCAAAAGCTACCTGGCCGCCAAAAAGGAAACTTAACGCAACGCGCGCAACCTTCTGAAAATCTCCAGGCACACCCAGGCATCGGTGGCGGCATATTGAATTTGCTTTTCCGTGAGTGTAGGCGCCTCCCAGTTACTGGTCTGTGCGCTTTTTGAAATTCGGAACCCCAGCAGCAAGCCGGTTAACTTTTTTACACTCTCGGCCTCCAGGCCAACCGACTTGGTCAAGTGTGTGATTTCGACAAAGCCACCGTGGTTAAACAACCGGAGTTTTTTCAGGGCCACCAGGTCATCGCGAATCGCCACTCCTGCTTTTTCAATGGTCGCTGATTCGAGGAATTCGGCCAACTCATCCGTCATGCCGGTTTGCTGCAGCCGGATGAGGAAAACTTTTTCCGGCAACGCCAGTTGCAGCAACGCTACTTTATTGGAGTGGCCCCGTACAAAAACAGGCTTGGTCTCGGTATCAAAGCCGAGCATTTCCTGATCGTACAGTTCGGGCAGAATCTTTTTGATGCGCGCGGCTTCCTGAACTACCACTACTTTTCCGGTGAACATGCCGAAGGGCAGTTCGTTCAGCTCTTCGTTGCTGATATTAGATTTCAGAGGGGGTTTTGTCATCAGTAAATCTCCGAATCTTGTAGTTAAGATAAGCCTGCGTTACGGTCATGATTGGACTAATCAGGCAGAAAAATGAGTAGGGCAGATAGGCCACCGTGGCTACACCCAAAACATTGGATTGCGTGGCTCCGCAGGTATTCCAGGGAATCAGCACAGAGGTTACGGTTCCCGAATCTTCCAACGTGCGGCTGAGTAACTCCGGCTTATACCCACGTTTGCGATAAGTGTCGGCATACATGCGCCCCGGTACGGCAATCGCCATATACTGATCGGATGCGGTGAAGTTAAAGAAGATACACGTGGCAGCGGTTGAAAACACCAATGAGCCCGTGCTATGAGCAAAGCGGATAATTTCCCGCGCAATCCGGTTCAACAATCCTGACGCTTCCATGGCACCCCCGAAAATCATAGCGCAGATAATCAGCCAAATGGTATTGAGCATACCGGCCATTCCCTTTGCCTTCAGCAACTCCGTGATCATCGCATTATCGGTGTTGATCTGAATGGTGGTTGTCATCGCCTTCATCACAGCCAGAAAGGAGGCCTCGAGGTAGCTATCAGACGAACCCGCAACGGTGCGCACAACATCGGGTTGAAAAATTACCGCACACAAACCACCCAGCAGAGCGCCAACCAAAAGAGCCGGCAAAGCGGGTACTTTTTTTACAATCATGACAATCACCAATACTGGTACAACAAAAAGAAGCGGGTTCAGATCAAAACTGTTTTCGATAGCGGCCAGCACCGCTTGCGAGTCAGTCGCTGTAGTGGAGGTGTCGAGGGTAAAACCCCACACCATGAAAATCAACAGCGTGATGACCAACGTGGGTATCGTGGTGTACATCATGTACTTGACATGAGTAATCAAATCGGTGCCCGCCATGGCCGGTGCCAGGTTGGTGGTGTCGCTCAGGGGCGACATCTTGTCGCCAAAATAAGAACCCGATATAATGGCACCGGCAATCACACCCTCGTGAATATCTAACGCTTTTCCAATTCCGAGTAGCGCAATACCAACGGTGGCCACCGTACTCCATGAACTGCCCGTGGCAAGAGAAACAATTGCGCAGACTACGCAGGCCGCCAGCAGGAAAATGGTCGGATTCAGAATTTTTAATCCATAGTAGATCATGGCAGGCACGATGCCGCTGAGCAACCACGTGCCTGAAAGTGATCCGATGGTGAGTAGGATAAGCATGGCGGCCATGGCCGAACTGATGCTGCGAACAATACTCACTTCGATTTCGTGCCAGGTATGACCTAATTGAAATGAGATAACCCCCGCTACAGCCGCACCCAGCAGCAAGGCAATTTGATTGGCGCCTTCAATAGCACCAGAGCCCAGCACGATTACGTTAATGGTCAGTAAGACAATCAGGAACAGGATTGGAATCAGGGCTTGGAGCAGCGTGGCTTCTTTTTTGGCCGTCATGCAATAGGTGCGAAAAGGATAAAGGTAGTATTTATTTGTTTTCGGATGCCACGTGATAGATCACACCCCGGTCCTGCAGGTAGGTATTCACCTCAGCAAAATGACGACCCAGGAATTCGGGCGGTGAGATGCCGGGCTGGCAGTATATACCTTCCGCTACCAGGTGAGCCACGGCCGTACAGGTGTAGCCCGTAGTTCGGGCCATTGAGAGCGTACCCCGGCTATCCGTGCGGTCAAGCAACTGGTATTCGTATGTCTTGGGTTTTCCGTTTTCTTCCCCCGAAATCCGTATGCGCATGACGGTAAACTCCCGTTCCCCCGGCTTCAACTTCCACTTCGGGAAAAGCAGTTGGGCCGTAACATCAATGGGCCGCACCGGCACGCCTTTGATATCAACCGGCTCATAGCTGAAGAAACCCGTTTCCCGCAGCCCGCGCAGATACTCGATCGTACCGGGGTAGCGCAGGGTTTTTTCAATCATGTTGGGGATATGCGGCATTGTCGTGATCAGCGACCGAAGTCCGTCTGAGTTCCACGACTCCAGCGTGCCCACACCGGGGAAGTGAACAAGCTCGGCATCCGATAATGCCTCCCGCACGATAACCGCACGGTTTTGCACATAGCGGGCGGGCCGTATGTATTCTTCAATGACATCGATGGGCGAAAACACGGCTTTGTATTCAAACGGCCACTCGCGCACTTCCGGCAGCCCGCCCACGAGGCACTCGTAGGAATTGATCTTCATCGACAGGTTGTGATGCCCCAGAATGATGTTACCCATGCCCGGAGCCACTCCGCAGTCCGTAACAATCGTAACACCCTTTTCTTTTGCCAGGGCGTCAAGGCCAAACGGGTCTTCGGGAAAGAAGGATATATCGACCATGTTGCGTCCGGCTTCAATCACCGCCTGCGCTATTTGGTACCCCAGAAAGCCGGGTACTGCACCGATCACCAGATCAAATGGCTTTACCAATTCCCGGATCTGATCAGGTTGCGAAAAATCGGCCTGCACCGTTTGGATGCCCAGGCGGGCTACGTGTTGCAACGCTGTTTCGCTCAGATCGGCCGAGGTGACAGCAAAGTGGGTGCTTAAATCCTCTGCCATTACCTTGCCCACCAGGCCGGCTCCCAGTACAATTACTTTTCTCTTCATGTCAAAATGCGTAAATCGGGAATCGTAAAATCAACCTCCATGTTCGATCCCGCCAAAATTATTCAAAAAGCCAAGACTTCATCCTTTTATCTGTGGTTACTCAATTTCAATCTCGCGCGCACCATCCCCTTTAACATCCCGCATGGATTTGAGATAACACAAATCGCGGATACTACCTTGCGCACACGACTGCCCTACAAGCGGAAGAATTTGAACCATATCCGCGGGCTACATGCCTGTGCCCTGGCCACACTCAGTGAGTTTACCACCGGTTTTCTGCTTATCTCCCGGCTGGGCATGACCAATTACCGGATTATTCTTAAACGGCTGGAGATGGACTATCACTTTCAGGGCAAAATGGGCGCGTGGGCCGAATTCGTGATCACACCGGATTGGCTGGAACGCGAAGTCGTGCAGCCCCTGCAGCAGTCGGAATCCGTGGTGGTGAACTGCGAAGTAAAAATTTTTGACGAGCAACAGAACCATCTCACAACCGGGCATGTCCATTGGCAAATCAAGGACTGGAAGAAGGTAAAAACCCGCACTTGACAAGTTGTTAAGTTTCGGGTAGGTTTGACTACTAAACACCACCCGTATGAGACGAATTGACGAGTTATTGGCCGAGTATGGTGAGAGTCACCAGAATGCAACCAACAAAGCCATTCATTGGATCTGTGTTCCGCTGATTTTTTTTAGCGTAGTCGGACTCATTGCCTCCATTCCTTCGGGCCCCATACAAGCTTTGCTGGGTGAGGGTAACCCTTACGCGAACTGGGCTACCGTAGTGCTGGTCTTGGTTACTGTGTACTATGTAACACTCTCTATTCCGCTTAGCATCGGACTCGTTCTTTTTGCCTTCGTCTGCGTTTTTCTTACCAATTTGATCGTTACGTTGAACGTGGCGCCCTTATGGGCTGTCTCGCTGGGTATTTTTGTGGTGGCCTGGATCGGCCAGTTTTATGGTCATAAGGTGGAGGGCAAGAAGCCTTCGTTTTTTAAGGACGTACAGTTTTTAATGATCGGTCCGGCCTGGCTGATGCACTTTATCTACAAGCGCTTAGGTATACCCTATTGAGTGATCTGGAATTTCGCTGTGGTCAGCCGGAGGATTTTGAATGGACGGAGCCGGTTTCGCTCTTTCATGAACCACGTCACTTGCGCCTTCAGGCCGCAACAGGCTGGATTTCCTTTGCTGCCTACCGCGGGAACAACCAACTGTCGCTTCTGATTCATTTTCATATTCAGCAGGGGAAGGCCGCGAGCCCGGGGCGGGCTCCGTTTGGCTCATTTCTTTTCTTGCCTGATGTTTCCGCAGCCGAATGGTCAAACTTCCTCCGCTATATTGAAGCTGAATTTGTTCAGCGCGGCATTCGTCAACTTGAAATCAAGTGCCCACCCATGCCGTATTGCTCAGACGACAAACGAGTTGTTGAAGAGGCCCTGGCACGCGCGAACTACATTAGCCATGAAGATATTGTTACCAGCATACCGATTCTGCCCGTTCCGTTTTATGAGTCGCTCCATCGGGCGGAGAAAAAGAAGTTGCGCAAGAGCGACACCGCGGGTGCGGAGTTTCAACTTTTGCTGTTGGCCCAACTTGAAAATGTATACCGGCACTTGAGCGAATGGCGGGCGTCAAAAAATTTATCGCTTAGTCTTTCGCTCGCGGATTTGCAGAAACTCGCAGCCGCATTTCCGAACCACGTTCTCCTGACCGCGGTCAGGTTGAAGGATCAATGGATCGCAGCGAACGTGTCGTTGCGTGTGACCCGGCATGTCTTGTACAACTTTTATCATGATCATGATCCGGCTTGGGATTCACTAAGCCCGGTGGTCAAATTGAACGAAGGCTTGTACCATCTTGGACGTGCGCAAGGCATGCAATGGCTTGATTTAGGAACAAGCCTCGACAATGGCCAGCTTCGGCCATCCCTGCTTGAATTCAAAGTGCGCCTCGGTGCCAAATTATTCCCCAAGTTCACATTCCGCAAAGTTTTGACTCATGAGTGAGCCGCTGGTATCCGTGATTTGCCTTTGCTACAACCATGCGCGATATGTGCAGGAAGCCATTCAATCGGTCTTGAATCAAAGCTACCCGCACATTGAACTGGTTGTTGTTGATGATGCCAGCACGGATGACAGCGTTGCCGCTATCGAGCATGCTCTGGTCGGGCGAGCTGACGTGCAGTTCACCCGCCACGAGCGCAACGTGGGCTATACCCGGTCATTCAATAAGGCGTGGAAGTTGTGCTCGGGCGAATTTGTAATTGATCTCGCAGCCGATGATGTCTTACGGCCTGACCGTGTAGCCCGGGGTGTGGCGGCCCTTCAGCAGGCCGGACCGGCTTATGGCATTCAGTTCTCGGATGGCGAATACATCGATGCGGCAGGTGAAACACAAGGCCTTCATTCCATTCGATTCCCCCACGACTATGTGCCTCAGGGTGATGTTTACGAGCAGGTGATCAGCCGGTATTTTATTTTATCACCTTCGGTGATGATGCGGCAATCGGTGTTGGTTGCCCTGGAGGGATATGATGAAACGCTGGCGTACGAAGACTTTGATCTTTGGATTCGGGCTGCGCGCGATTTCAAATTCTTATACCTGCCGCAGCCGCTGGTGAAGAAACGTATACTCAGCAGTTCCATGTCTGCGGCCCAGTTTGTATTTCGGAGCCCGCAACAGGAAACAACCTATCGCGTGTTGCACAAGGCGATGAAACTTAATCGTACCCAGCGCGAGCAGGTAGCCCTGGCCCACCGGGTCCGGTACGAAATCCGAATCTGTTTGCGATTGGGGTTGTGGAAACTCGCCTTTCGTTATGGGCAGTTGCTCCGCCAAAACAAACAACTGAAGTATCAGTCGTGATTTTACTTGCGGTTGTCTTCACCCGCAATCATGCTCAGGTAACTTTGATAACGTGACTCCGCGATGTCGCCCTTTTCCACGGCCGTCCGGATGGCACATTTCGGTTCAGTCTGATGCAGGCAGCGGGCACCCAACTTGCAGTCCAGCCTCCGGTCGCGCATCTCAGGGAAGTAATCCGAGATTTCTTCAGCCGTCATGTCCACCAATCCCCATTCTTTTACACCCGGAGTATCGATAATGTGGGTTTGCTCATTGAGCGAGAACATTTCGGCAAAAGTGGTCGTGTGCGTGCCCTTATTGGAGAAGTCCGAGATGTCACCAACCGTTTGTTTGATATCGGGCGACAACCGGTTGAGCAGGGTCGACTTGCCTACACCGGAGTGACCGGCCACGAGCGTTGTTTTTCCCTGAAGGATTTGTAACAGGGGTTCGAGCTCATCGCGAACAGCACACATGAGCAACACGCGTACGCCAGTTGTTTCATACAGGTTAATCAACTTGTTTACTTCTTCGCGTTCGTCCGCGGTAAGCAAATCGCGCTTATTGAACACGATCACTTGCGGAATGCGAAAGGCTTCGGCCGAAACCAGAAAGCGATCAATAAAGCCCAACGAAGTACGTGGTTGTTTGATCGTGGCGACTACCAGGGCCTGGTCGATGTTGGCAGCCAGCACGTGACTGTGCCCGGTTTTTTTTACGGACTGGCGCAGCACGTGATTGATCCTTGGCTGAATGGCGGTAATGATTGCCTCATGGCCCTCGATGTCAACATCCACACGGTCACCCACGGCAATGGGATTATTCTCTTTGATTCCTTCCAGGCGTAATTTGCCGCGCACGCGGGCCGGGTAATGCCGGCCGTCTACCTGCACATCGTACCAGGAGCCTGTCGATTTGAAGACCAGGCCCGTCATGTCGTGAGTAAGTTGCGGCAGTACGCCATGATCTTTTCCGTTGCGCCCTGGTTTTGTTCCACGTAACTGCGGCAAACTTCGCAGGCCAATACATAATTCTCGGGTTCGCTAACGGTTTGATATCGCATTTTGAGTTCCGTGTAGTCGGCAACCGCGAAGGCACCTCCGCGGTTGATCAGGTCATGCGCTTCCTGAAACTTGTCAAAGTTACGGTTGCCAAAAAAGACAGGTATGCCGTAGCCAGCGGCTTCCAGAATATTATGGAGCCCATCGCCAAATGCTCCGCCCACAAACGCAAATTCGCCATAGCGGTACAACCGCGCCAACAGGCCGATGTTGTCAATGATGAGTACCTGATAACGTTCGATTTCGTTTACCGAATTTGCCCGCGAGTATCGCACCTGTGGGCCTGAGATTTGTTTTTCCAGTTTTTCCAGACCGTCTTCACTCAGCTCGTGTGGCGCAACAATAAACTTTAACCGGTTTTTTTGCTCGTGGATGAAAGGTGCCAGTACATCCATATCGTCTGGCCAACAACTACCGATCACCATCACCTTGTCATCACCTTTAAAGCGTTTGGCCAATTCAAGTTCGTCTTTTAGTTGAACGATGGCTTGCACACGATCAAACCGGGTATCACCGCTGATGACTACCTTATGTATACCGATTTGGTTGAGAAGCTTTTTCGACTCCTCGTTCTGCACAAAAAAGTAGTCTACCGTGCGCAACGCTTGTCGGAAAAATCCGCCATACCAGGAGAAGAAATGCTGACCGGGCCGGAAAATACCGGAAATGGAAACCACCGGAATGTTTCGGGCGGCCAGCGCGAAGAGCAAGTTCGGCCAGAACTCGTACTTGACTAAGAAGGCAGCTGAGGGCTTAATCAGGTCGAGGAAACGAGCACAAGCCGCTGGCGTGTCCCACGGGATGTACGAAACAAAATCGGCACCATCATAATTCTTCCGAACCTCGTAACCAGAAGGGGAAAAAAAGGTAAGCAGAATCTTATGTGCCGGGAATTGTTTTCGAAAGGCCTCAATGACCGGGCGCCCTTGTTCAAACTCGCCCAGGGAGGCGCAGTGAAACCAAACCACGGGTGCGGTTTGGTGGAAATGGATCCCTAAGGACCGCCATAGGTGGTCTCGTCCGGTTACAAATTTCTTTAACTTGGGATTTACCAGCGCCAATACCAGCGTGATGCCTTTTGTGAAGAAAATGAGTAAGCGATATAGGATTCGCACGTCCAAATATACAAGGCGTCAGCGCGTTTTAGGGCTAGCTTAAAAAATCGTTTATTTACATGTAAAACCTCTCCATGAAAGCCCTTCGATTGCTCATCCTGTTTTGTTGTGTAACGGTTACCGCCCATGCGCAAAGCGGACTTGAAGAACTGTTGCGCTCGGGCTCACAAGATGCCTCGAAGCTCATTCAAGGCTATAGCGAACCTGTTCTAAAGTCACTGGCATTTGGATTGAATCAAGGTTGGTACAACACGGCCAAACCGCACAGCTTGCTGGGTTTTGATCTCACCTTCACCGGCAGCGCCATTTTTATACCAGATGACGAATTGTTCTATAATGTTGCTGGACTAAATCTTCAGAACATTGATTTGGTGAACCCAACGGATGGGCAGGCACCTACCATTTACGGACCCGATATTACCCCGCGTTATGCTTATAAAGCCGCACCGGGGGTGCAGTTTGATGGGCCTCCCGGCATTGATCCGCCCAAAGCGTTTGGCCGAAACATCTTTCCTGCCCCCATCGCACATCTCGGTATAGGACTTATTAAAGGTACCGATGTTCGCATTCGTTTTTTGCCCGAAGTTGGTTTCGGTCACGGTAACAGTGCCAAGTTGCTTGGCTTTGGTGTTATGCACGATGTAAAGCAATACATCCCGGGTATCAAGGCGTTGCCGTTTGATCTTTCCCTGTTTGCCGCGTACACCAAAATGGAAGCCCGGGTTAACCTGGAAGGTACATTTGCATCAAATGGTACCGAGCAATTCGGGCAGTATGACGTCAGCGCCTGGACTGTGCAAGCACTTATCTCGAAAAAAATTGCGGTTCTCACGGTGTATGGTGGGGTGGGCTACAACGCAGCCTCGACAGGATTAGATATTAAGGGTTCGTATGAGATTACTAATCCCCCGCCAATTGGAAACCTTACACTGGTTGACCCGGTGGCCATTAGTCTGAGTGAATCCAGTTTCCGGGCAACGGGCGGATTGCGACTCAAGCTAGCCGTATTCACCCTGCATGCGGATTACACGTTGCAGAAGCGTAGTATTTTTTCTGCCGGCTTTGGTATTAGTGTTAGATAACAAATCATCCCAACTATGAAAAAACTGATTATCCTACTCACTTTGGTGGTCTTGTTTAACAATGCTACAGCCCAAAAGGCCGTGACGCGTTACTTTCCGGCAGCCGCAACGCCCACCAACGGAACCCAAAACCTTCAGGCGTTGCTCAGTTCATACCTCCAACCCATCATGGAGGACTATGCAACCGTGATGAACAGTGGGTGGGTCAATACCGCAGCAACGCACAAGCGGTTTGGATTTGATCTTTCAATCACGATGAACACGATCACGACAAAGAGTTCATCAGACTATTTTGTGCCACCCAACACACCCGGTTTGGTGTTTCAGGCTACCACGGCCAACAATGATCAGGCGCCTACGGCCTATGGGCCAACGGGAGAGTATCCCACCTTTCAGTTTCAGGGTGGTGCCAACAATGACCGGGTTTTTCTAGGCGCTGACGGAGCCAGCATCAGCGAAGACATTCCCGTAGGCTCCATTATGGTGCCAACCATTCAAGGCGGGCTTGGGCTGTTTGCCAGCACCGACATCCGTTTTCGATTCACACCCAACGTTACCATCAGCGGCACCGAGTTGGGCAACTGGGGTTTGGGTATCCATCACGACATTAAACAACACTTTGGGCCTCTTAAAGAATTACCGTTCTCGCTCTCGGTTTTTGCCGGCTATAGTCAACTGAAGGCAACCACCGATCTGAGCGGTGTGTATTCCGGAACGGACCAAATGGGAGAAGCCAAGACCACTTCCATCACGGCACGCCTCCTCATAAGTAAGAAGCTGGCCATTTTCACATTTTATGGAGGCGTGGGGTACAACTCGGCAACCACCAACTTTGATATCAAAGGCAGTTATGACGTAAACAGCGCCAAAGATCCAGCAAACAACGATTTTAATCTTCCCCAGGGAGTTGTTTTAAACGATCCCTTCAGTCAGGAATTTAAAAGCAGCGGAGTTTCCTTCACGGGTGGGCTTAGGCTCAACCTCGGTCCGGTAACACTCAACGGTGACTACAGCCTGTTAAATGCTGAGGGTTTGCTCACGGCCGGCGTCGGGTCTACGGTGCGTTGAGCCCTTGTGGATGACCAAAGGAAAGCCCGGCAACCCCGGCCTTTTTTGTTACTTTTGCGGGTCAAAAAACCTTCAGCATTATGCCCGGTATTGAACTATTCGGCCCCGAGGAGAAAAAGGAAATCCAGGATGTACTCGACACCTCCATTTTCTTCCGCTATAACCATGACGCGCAGCGCAACAACCATTGGAAAGCCCGCGATTTTGAAAGCGAAGTAAAAAAACTGACCGGTGCCAAATATGCGCACGCAGTATCTTCCGGCTCCACGGCTGTTGCCTGTGCACTGGCTGCCGCAGGCATTGGCGCGGGTGACGAAGTGATTGTGCCTCCATTTACCTACATCGCCAGCGTAGAGGCGGTGCTCTTCTGTGGCGGTCTTCCCGTATTTGCCGAAATTGATGAAAGTCTCTGCCTCAGCCCGGAAGGCATACGCAAGGCCATAACACCAAAAACAAAAGCCATCATGCTGGTGCACATGTGTGGCCAGATGGCCCGCATGGACGAGATCATGAACATTGTGCGGGAGCATAACCTCACACTCATTGAAGATGCCGGTCAGGCCTTTGCGGCTTCCTACAAGGGTACCTACACGGGTTTATTTGGTAAAACCGGCTGCTACTCGTTCGACTTTTTTAAAATCGCCACTGCGGCCGAAGGCGGGGTGATGGTGACCAACGATGAGCAGTGCTACAAAAATGCCGACAGTTACAGCGACCACGGGCACGACCATATTGGCAACAACCGGGGTATGGAGAATCACCCCATCATCGGGTTCAACTACCGCATCAGTGAATTACATGCCGCTGTGGGCGCAGCGCAAACCCGCAAGGTGCCCCAGATCCGCGAGATCAACAGAAAGTACAAGAAGCGCATGATGGAACAACTGGGCCAGGTGCCGGGCGTTTCCTTCGCTCATATCCCGGACCCGGCTGGTGATTCGGCTACATTTTTGAATCTCCTGTTACCCGACACCGCTACAGCTAAGAAGACGGTAGACTTTTTTAACCAGAATGGCATCGGAGGTTTCAACTACTGGTTCATCAATATGTATCACTTTATAAATCAGTGGGACCACCTCAAAAATCTGAAGACGGCCGCTCCGCTGCCGATACACCTGCTGGGTGCCCCGCAAGATTACAACAACCTGCAGCTGCCCAAATCCCAGGAAGTGGTTGGGCGCCTGATTTCATTTGGCATTCGTTGTTCCTGGAAGGAGGAAGAACTGGAACAACTCATTGGTAAGATTAAGGTAAGTCTGGAGAAAGCTTTAGGAGTACACGCCCATGCATAAGAATTTTAAAGGCATTGAAAAAACGGTGTTTGGCCGCGGTAGCTTCGGCCAACTGGGTGGCATTGTGGAAGAACAGCGCAAGTCACCGAACGATTTCATGTTGTACCTGGTGGATGCCTACTTCAAAGGTCATGAATTGGAAAAGCGAATTCCGGCCAAGACTCAAGATATCGTCCGATTCATTGATGTAGATCCCTACGAGCCTACCACCGACCAGATTGATGAAATACGGGACACCACGCTTCAGCAGAAAGGGTTGCCCGCTGCCGTCATCGGCATTGGCGGTGGAAGCATTATGGATATCGCCAAGGCGGTATCGCTGATGTTCACCAACGAAGGGCCATCGAAAAATTACCAGGGACTTAACCTGATAAAAAAACCGGGAGTGTACCACATTGGGGTGCCGACCATCTCCGGCACCGGTGCCGAGGTTTCGATGACGGCTGTGCTCACGGGGCCGGAGAAAAAACTGGGTTTGAAGTGCGAGTGGACGGTTTTCAACCAGGTGGTGCTTGACCCGGAATTGATTGCCAGCGTGCCCCGCGATAAATGGTTTTACACCGGCATGGATACCTACATCCATTGTATAGAGTCGCGAGATGGAATTTTGAATAATGCGTACAGCATGGCCTTTGGCGATCAGGCACTAACCCTCTGCCGGGAGATTTACCTGGGCGACCAGTCGGGACAAACCCCTGAGAATGATGACAAGCTGATGGTGGCCTCGCTAATGGGTGGCCTCAGTCTGACGTATAGCGAAGTGGGCATCGTGCATGCGCTGAGCTATGGCCTCTCTAAAATTTTGGGTACCAAGCATTGCTTTGCCAATTGCGTGGCCTTTCAGCACCTGGGTGATTATTATCCGGATGGCGTGGCGGAGTTCAACGAAATGCGCAGGAAGCATAAGATTGAATTGCCCACCGGTTGGGCCAAAGGATGGACGGAAGATCAAATTACCGCCATGGCTCAGGTATCGATCAAACTGGAACACATGTGGAACCACGCCATCGGCACCGACTGGAAAACCAAAGTGACGCTGGATACGGTGAAAGATTTGTTTAGGAGGATGTAATTTCTACTTACATGAATACTGGTATCTCACGCCTCTTATGGGTTATCCCAATTGTGTCAAGTGCTTTAGTTGGGCCGATAATTAGTGTATTGCTTAAGTCTGACAACAACCTATCAACCGGAATAAGGATAGGACTCATTGTGATTGTTGTGATGATTTTGTTGTTCACAGTGTCGGTTGTAATTTTCTTCAATTGGTATAGCAAGATCATTGAACGGCTGGAATATAGGCTTCAACAAATTAAGTCCGATTTTGTGATTAATCATATCAAGGTGACATTCGAATACTTAACGCCTGATGGTTCGCTAACCTCATACAGACGAGACGATCACATAACGAATATCAAAGGGAAAAAAATGCTAGAAACAAATGTTGAAGTTGAGGGTGAGATATTGAAAGATAAAGTTTCTGGCATCAACACAGCTTTTTCATTTCGGGGCAAAAACAGAATAACAACCCATCATCAAACAAAGAATGAGAATATTGCCCGCGGTGGCGAATATTACTCAAGCTACTGACTTTTGATGAAATAAAGCATCATTAA
>DAIPHR010000033.1:14461-19274 GCA_036771215.1 Cyclobacteriaceae bacterium | reverse complement strand
CAGCAGCGAAGCAATCAACCCAACTTTTTTTTGAGTGCCCAGCGATAGCTCATTTATGAATTTCGTTGTGTTTTTCGGGAAATACAAATACTCGGAATATTTTGAAACCTCCTTATGAATAAATTCATTCGGCATACCTTTAATCTCACCCGTCATTCTAAAACGCTCAGAGGGCGTAAGAAAAGGCACTAAGGATGTTTGATCATGATAAACCCCGGTATGTTGTTGCCATTGATTCTCCTTACAATGTTTATTATCTAAGTAAATATCTCGCACCTTTGTTCTCACCAATCCCGTTAGGCCGAGTAAGAAAATACTTTTTCCAATGTTATTCCTAGCAGCAAGTAACACCTTCTCTCCATTTGTCAAGCTAATGTCCTCAGTCTTTAACTTAAAATTCTTCAGTTCTATTTCTAGTCTTCTTATTTCAATCATGTCTACGAAGCTATTGTATTTTGGCAATTAGAGTGTATTCTTTTTACTAAGAATTTAAGAAAAACGACATATAAAGAAATCAAAATCAGTAATATTATCAACAACAGATCCTTTGGTCCATTTGTATACATTGACATCGCGAGACTAAATGCAACGAAGGAAAATATCGAAATAACAACATGAATGGCACGTGGTTGAAAAAAACCTTGCTTAGGGCCAAATAGGTCCATCTTGATATTGTCATGCGAGGCAACCAACAAGCAAACCGGTGAAAAAGCAAAGTTGTTAATAACAAACGCAATAAAAATTTCCTCAAATCCTAAACCAAGGTCATAGTTTAATGAAATCAACCAAAATACTGTACAGTTAGCTAGAGCAGATATAACACCGATTAAGTACACAAACAGAAGTATTTTTAGCAGCAACCGATTGAAAAGAAGAAATTTTAAATAAGAATAAATCAAACTAATAGAGAAGATTGTTGTTGACATAGTATAAAACCAACCCGAGAAAAACGCTAAAACATAGCTGGTTGAAAATCGTAAATGAAGCCGCGCAGCAAATATTACAGCAATAAATAATAGTATTGGAATCGTGATGCAAGACACAATAATTCTCTCCCTAAAGAGTCGATTTTTCCAAACTAGTTGCAGCAAATGGCTCAAATCCAATTTTGCTCTATTTAACATACAATGAGTGCTGTAAGTATTTTGGAAAAAATATGACTATCGCTATTAGCAGCACCAACGAAATTATTGCCGCGTTTAATAGCTGCATAATTGTTATCACAAGTAACGATGATAATAAAATGCAAAATACAAATGACCTCACATCTAGTTTATGCAACAACTTCAAAAGAAAAATTAATAAGTGATTCAAAATGAGAATAGACCAAATAGAAAAAAGACCATTTATTGAAATCCCCAAGACTATTGATGGGAGTATTGCCAAATTGCAGTAGTAGAATATAATGTTTAGCGTAATAAAAGTCGCGATTTCTTTTTTTCTTAAAGTTAACTTTAACAAGACGTATACATACTCGGTAAATTGTCCTGGAGAATAGTACTTCATGGCGGCATCCGTGACCGCAATTGCTATCAATATAAAATGATGTTGTACCTTATTTGCCAGCAATATGTAAAAAACTGGAAAGCTAAAGTATAATAGTCCTTGTGCGAGGCGGGAAAAAACAAAAGCAGCAAAAAACCGATTGGACCTTATTATACTGATTGAAGAGTATCTTAGAATAGTAAACGAATTCATTTTTTGAAATTGAGGGGATATCAAATATCCCCTCAAAGCATTAACTACAATATTAATAGCAAGGTGGTATTGGACAAGCCTACTGTTGACAAGCGTAATCAACCGCTAGCCCTGCTACAAATCCACCAACTGCAAGAATTGCCGCTGCCGGTGGAGCACTAATACAACAAAGACCGGCAGCGGTAAAAACGGTATCTACCAATCCCCCTGCCCACCAAGGACAACCTCCGCCCTGTGTGACTTCCATGCTCTCAATACTCAAACTCTTCATAATTCTATTTTTAGTTTGAAAACTTCCGGAAACCCTGCTCCGGCTGCAGTTGTTTTGCAAAACGTTGGAAAAATGACACTTGGAAGTAACATTTTCAAGCAAACCCTGAAAATAGGGGTACCACACTTCCCTGGAAATAGGGATATTTCGACCTAAATCTCGTTGACAGCATGGCGTGGGCGGTTTTGGTGGTGGATGACCACAGTATGGTAGGGGAGTTGATGGCGGCTGCCTTGCAGGATTGGAATCAGATAAAATCGGTTTCCTGTAGTACCTCGGCCGAAGATGCGCTACATCGGGTGCGCCAGCATCCACCCGATATTGCATTTATTGATGCCCGCATGCCGGGCATGAGCGGATTTGAATTGATCAAACAGCTGAAATCAGGGTTTCCGCGAATGAGACTAGTCGGCATGACCAGCTTTGAGGAAGACGAAACGCTGGCCGAAATGTTGCAAATCGGTGTACACGGGTTGCTGCTCAAACGCAGCACCAGCCGCCAGGAAATCCGCCTCTGCCTTGAGGGAGTCATGGCAGGACGAAATTACTTTTCGGCCCAGGTAACCCAGCGCATCACAGCATCACCTAAACTATTACAACCCCCTCCGCACCTATCCAGTCGAGAGCTTCAGATTCTACAGCTCATTTGCCAGGGATATTCGACCAAACAAATTGCCGACCACGTGCAGTTGAAGGAAATGACGGTCGATGACTACCGTAAAAAAATGCTATCGAAAACCCACACTAAAAATACAGCCGAATTGGTTGCCTTTGCCCATCGCAACGGGCTAATTTGAAAATCGGTTCGGAAGTCGCACAACCACGTGAAGTCCAAGTGTAATTGTTATAAAGTCGATTTCGGCACCAATACGACTTGCTCGGTCTTGAAGGCTTTGCATACCCAACCCAAAGCCGCGGCCTCTTGTTATTCCTTGTCCATTATCAACCATATGGATCTGTAGAAGCTCACGACTCCACCTGAGTGTGCATTCAAGTTGAAATCCCATTGAACTCTTTAGAAAGTTATGACAAACTTCGTGCATGATGTAATATAAGTCCTGTTTGACCGGGGCAGGCATGCCAAATTCAAGCGAGTCATCAATGTTTTTGTATGAGATTTTTAGGTGATGCATCGCGCTCAGCGAGTCTGTAAGAGTCTTCGCTAGTAGGGAGAATGGGAGCTTTTCGAACCGCGGCTGCGTCAACCCATTAATCAAAAACCGAAGCGTACCTATAATATCGTCCAGCTCTTGGCGGAGTTGATCCACCTGCTTTTCAATACGGTCCGGAGAATTAGAATACAGAATTTGCTCCAACTTAAACCGGGCCGCGACAATACGTTGAACCGTATCATCATGTAGTTCGTGTGCAATTCTCTTTTGCTCAAGGGCAATTATGAGCTCATTTCGAGCCATTTCATCGTTCAATTCAAGCTTTAATCGCCTGATCTGCTGTTCGAGACCCTCCAAAGTAAATTGTAAACTGCTTCTGTCACTTGTCGCTTCGCGAATGGCCAATTGATATCTTCTTTTTAGCCAAAACTTGGTAATCCAAAACACAAGCACGGACGAGATCACTACGGCCCCAAAAATAACCGTCATGAATTTCCAAGCTATCATCACTTCCCCTCCCGCTTGATGCTGAGCGTCATCTTGTATTTGGCGGCACGGTCCGGGTAGTCGGTGATAAAGCCATCTACGCCCATCCCTTTGATGGCCAGCATGTCTCTCTCTTCATTAACGGTCCACGGAATAACCCGCATCTTCAGTTTCTTCAGGTGCTTGACTTTCTCGCGATCAAGCAACTTGAAATCGGGGCTATAAATGGCCGGCTGAAAGCCCAGCTCGGCCAGGTTTTCGTCAATGGATTTTTTGTTTTCCACCAGTGCGGCCAGCCGCACCTCCGGGTATTTCTCGTGCCAGTATTTCAACACGCGGAAATCAAACGACTGAATCACCACGCGTTCCCAGGGCAGGTACTGGTCAATCAACTGGTACACCAGATCGGAGAACTCGGCCGGTACCGGATGAAATTTGTTGTCCCCTGCCGGCAGACTTTTGATTTCGATGTTGTAATCCACCTCGTAGCGGGAGAAGCTTTTGATGTGATCTTCCACGGCCGCGATCACCTCGCGCAATAGCGGCTTGTACACCGTCATCTTTTCCTGTTCGGGAAACCGCGCATTTCCCTTGCTGCCGCAGTCAAACTGCTTCACTTCATCATAGGTCATCTGGTAGATGTTGTACGCCATCTCCGTCTTAGCCTCAATCGGCTGGCCATCAGGCTGTGTGCAAATGGCGGCCGACATCCACGGCTCGTGCGACACAATCACTTTATTGTCCTTCGTGATCGCCAGATCCAACTCCAGCGTGGTGACTCCGTAGTCCAGGGCCGCAAGAAAAGCCGGGATGGTGTTCTCCGGTTTTAAACCGCGGGCGCCCCGGTGGCCCTGCACATCAAACTTGGGGTGGTGAATCTGCGCGAAAGACGCTACCGATGTTGCCATGAGCAGAATAACAAACTTCATGACGCAAGATAGAGAGTTCCTCTTTTGTTTCGCACAGAATCGCAAAGCGACTCTGCGCCAGGTGATGCTGCAGTTAATTGCGGATCATCATCCGCATGCCACCGCCACCGGGCCTGCGGCTGCTGACTGAATAACCCGATGAGCTAAAAGAAAAAGTTTTTTGGAGTGGGGAGGCCTTCCCGCCTGACCGGACGGGCAGGGAAACCTCGACCCCTACCCTGCCAAGATATAGCTCTTAACCTCCCGATGAAGTTTGAAGTGGGTATTACAGGATTCGAACCTGTGACCCCTACCCTGTCAAGGTAGTGCTCTAAACC
>DAIPHR010000033.1:0-14361 GCA_036771215.1 Cyclobacteriaceae bacterium | reverse complement strand
TGAGCTAACACCCCATCTATCAACTCGCGGCTCAAAGGTAACGCGTTACTCGTCCAGTACAAAAATCCGTACATCGGGCAGATGTAAGTTAAAAAAGCCAAGGCCGCCATTCACATTGGTGGGGTAATTCAGCGGCTCACTGGCCAGCTCGGAAAAGGCATAGCGGTTGTCCTTGCGCAGTTTCAGGTAATCGTAATACTCTTTCTGCACGTTGGTAAGGAAAACAGCTACCGAATCACCGGAAGAAAAATCGCGGAAGAAAACACGAAACTGATCATCGAAGCGCTGCCCGTCAAAGGCGCGATCGTCATTGAGATGCAAAAACACATCGGGATTCAACAATGAACCCAGTTGTTGGTTGGCCGAGAATTCCTGAAACGCTACCACATAATAGTTGGCCCCTGGCGGGTCTTGCAGACTGTAGGAGACCTCGGCCAGTGAATCAAACTCGGTTACGAAAAGGCGGGCTTCGGCTGTCTGAAAGGGCACGCGGGCAAGCGGCCGGGCAAAAGCATTGACGCGACCAAATTCAGGCGAGTTAACCCTCAATTCATAAACTTCGCTGCTTTGCCAGTTGATGGTCAATCCTCCATACAGACCATTGCCCAGCGATGCGAGCGTATCCGCGCCACCGGTATAATGAAGAGTTACCAGGGCGTCATTAATCACAATCTGATTCAATAACGCCTGCGCATCGGTACCATCACCGGCATCAAGAGCACCCAGGCTACGGGTAAGAAAAACCACAAGTCCCTGCCCGGGTATAATCTGCGAAGCCACCACAATCTTTTGCTCCAGTTTGGGCAGATCATCGACCGGAAGCGGTTCCGGCACACAACCCCATGTAGCCATGACCAACACCGCGGCAAGAAATTTCAATGATCGACTACTTCTCTCCATGTATTCCAGATTTATTGAAACTTAAAACCATAGCTGATGAAGGGTAGCAAACCAAAAAGTCCCGGTTGCTGATAACGGAAAGAGCCATCACCACTGGGTTCAATTGAGATGCCGATGGGTGCGGCCCGGTTGTAAACATTGTACACCCCGGCAAACCATTCACCCTGCCAGCGCTTTCGCTGACGACCGCGCAATTTTATCCCCAGATCCAGGCGGTGGGTGTCCGCCAGCTTAACGGAGTTGATGGGCGCAAACACCGGCACCAGATCCACACCAATGAGCGTGGGTGAGGGCAGGGCATACTGCCCAATCACGGGAGTAAACCGTGAGCCCGATATAAACTCAAACACTGCGGAGAGTGACCAGCGGCCGGTGAGCTGATAGTTGGCCACCACGGCTCCGTTGTGCCTGCGGTCGTACCGTGCCAGGAAGGAATTTCCCTGATTGATCTCATCAAATTGCCGCGTAGACTTTGACAAGGTGTAGCTAATCCACCCCGTGAGTTTTCCGGATTCCTTCTTTAACAAGAACTCCAGACCATACGCAAGGCCCCGCCCCTGTATCAATTGATCTTCAAACTCCGTGTTCAAAAAGAGATTTGTGCCCTCGCGATAGCCAATTAACTGATTCATGTCTTTGTAGTACGCTTCCAGGCTCACAAACAAGCCACGCGCGGGTATCACGTGCTGCCAGGCCAGCGTTCCCTGATTGGCAGTTTGGGGACTAACCCGATTGGTTACCGGATACCAAATGTCGGTGGGGAAGGCAACCGCAGCGCTGGAAACGCGATGGAGGTATTGCGCCATGCGCGAGTAGCTGGCTTTCACTGCTGATCGTTCGCTGATCTGGTAACGAAGTGCCACGCGCGGTTCGGGCTCGGTATACAGTTTATTCGCCACCCAGGCCGATGAAAGCCGGAAGCCGACACTCCAGGTCCAGCGGTTTTGCCATGCACCATCTGCCTGCACAAAGGCTGAGGTTTCCAAACTTGTTTGCGGGCGGGTCGCACTGCTTTGCAATAACTCCGATATCTCGCCAGACGTGTTGATCACATTCGGGCTCACACGGTGGTGCACCGACTCGAGACCACCGGATAGCGAGACGGAACCGAGCGAGTCCCATTGCATTTTCCACTTGCCGCCCCAGTCCTGAATACTGGAATTCACGAACAAACGACTGTCTTCAAATGTATTTTCGATCGTGTAGTTAAACTTCGTGCCGTAGAGATTGAGCTCCGAGTGAAGATTTCTTCGCAGACTCTTGCGCCAAAAGAGTGTTTGTGTACGATTGCCGATGATGAAGTCTGAGTTGATGTTTCTCCGTTCGCTGCGCTGAAAATCGAGAACATCTTGTCCGGAATAGTAAGTGAACTCCAGGTAATCACGGGCCGAAGGCCGGTAACTTACTTTGGCGTTGAGATCATAAAAAAAATAAGGCAACGATTCGCCCACCACCCGTACAACCTGATCGATGTAGGTTCTGCGGCCCGCCACCCAAACGTCAAGTTTATTTTTGATCACCGGCTGCGCTACCATTAAACGCGAGGCCAGCAACCCCACATTGCCATTCATGCGAAAGCGATCTACCGGCCGCGATTGACTGCGCACATTCAGAATAGACGATAACCGCCCGCCATAGGAGGCCGGAAACGCTCCATTCATGGCTTCCACACCTTCCAAAATGTCGGGATTAAATACCGAAAGGAACCCAAACAAATGGCCGGGGTTGTAGACGGGCGCTCCATCCAACAACACGAGATTCTGATCAGCCGCCCCTCCCCGCACAAACAGGTCGCTGGTACCCTCTACTCCTTTGGAAACACCCGGAAGCAATTGAATGGTTTTGATCAAATCCGCCTCCCCGCCCAGAACGGGTATCGAACTAATCTCCTTCCCACTGAGCGTATACGTGCTGGCCCGCGTCTCGGAAAACTGGTCAGATTGCAACAGACGGTCGGCTGAGACCACCACTTCATCCAGTTGCTCGGTCAACGATTCCATAAACACCGTGATGAGCGTATCGCGGGCTAGGGTGAACTTCAACGACAATTTTTGAAAGCCCGTGTGGGAAATTACCAGCGTAACGGAGCCGGGGGGCAGCACCAAGCGAAAATCACCCTCGACCCCGGTAGCGGTTGACTTTTGCCGGTTGACCGCCTGCACATTGGCGCCTGGTAGCGGCTTACCCTGGCCGTCAAAAACACGGCCATGTACCGTAGGCTGGGCCACACTACAGGTTGCCCACCAGGATAAAACCAACAGGATGCTCAACCGACACCACATACCGAATATTGAACTAATATCTTCCGCTTTATACTATTTAACACCTAAACCGTAAAAAATATTATGTAACAGGGCTAATCCTTGAGAAGGAGCGTGTATCTTTTGGTGGTTTGTCACAAACTATCTCTGTTCTATTATGAAAACAATCGTTTGCCTGGCCGCGGTGTTCATTATCGGAGCGTGCCAGCCACCGCCCCGCGACCCAAAATTCAAGCTCATCTCCACGGAGAAGTTTGTCTTCAACTCCTTTGTGGATTGCAACATGGCCGAAGCCTGGGTAGGCGATACCCTGCGCATCTTCCCCGGCAAGTATGGCGAGGACCCCGTGTGGGGCGATGCCCGTGAATTGAAGTATGCCAACGGGCGCCATGCCGATGAGGTCTTTCTGACTCCGCGCGAAAAGTTCATTGACCCGATAATGCCGGGCAATGTGCCCCCCGGCACACCCGGCCTTCACGGAGCGGTGTGGTTCGAAACGATGTATCAGGACAAAAACGACCCCACCGGCCGAACGTTGTATGGCATCTACCACAACGAAAATTATCCGCAAACGCTTCCCTACGATTCCGCCACGGGACTCGGTTATAAAAATGAAAACTGGCCCGAAGGACTTCGCGGGCCGGAGTCGGCTGCAGCCGTATGTCGTATCGGTATCATGAAATCGACTGATGGCGGAAAAAGTTGGGAGAACAAAGGCATTTTCATCGAAGATCTGCAGGCCAACATGATCCTGAAGCCAGACAATGTTTCCCTCACCTTTGCAGGCGGAGTGGGCGATCCTTCGGCCGTAGCCAGTGGCGATTCGCTGTACCTCTTCTTTGGTGAATACAGCTATCCCGAGCCGTACGCCAGCGACCGATACACCGAAGAGACCGAGTGGAGCGGCCAGTGCATCAGTGTGGCGCGCATCGCGCTACGCGATCTTGATCAGCCGGAGGGCAAAGCCAGGCGGTGGGATGGCCGTGGATTCAACACCGCGCACAACCAAATCGGTAAACCGATACCTGCGTTGCAGATACCACGTGAAGCCGGGGGCGGACCAGCGTCCAGGGCCGGCCAATACCACTGGGGTCCATCCGTCAGTTGGAACTACTACCTCAACTGCTGGGTAATGCTCATGGGTAAAGTGGAAGAGCCGAAGTGGAAAGGCAGCAGCATCTACATTTCGTTCAACCGGAACAAAGACCTCGGTGTTGGCAACCATGCCGTGCAATGGAGCAAACCTCAATTATTGCTTACCAAGCCCGGCCGCGTGTTGTGGTATCCGTCACTTCAGCCCATGAACACGCCCGAAGATATTGCCAATAAAAACACGTGCCTGCGCTTGGGCCAGCGGGCGCGGCTGTTTGTGAAAGACAGTGAGGCGAATGAGTATAGTTCGGAATATGTGATTGAGTTTACGAATTGATCATAATTTAGACCCACGGAACAAATGAATAAGATATTGAAGGCATGGCCTTTCTTATTAGTGGTCACCAGCGTGTCCATACCCATGCATGCGCAACCGAGACCTGAAAAAACTATTGACTCGCTTCAAGTGGAACTTGAGAGAGCCAAAGCAGTTGCAAAGCATTTTGAAGAGAACTACCATCGCGTGCTGTACCTCTTTACTGCGAAAGAAATGGCGCTCCGATCACACGAAATCAGCGACCCCAATTTGAGAGGACTTGTCTCTGTTCAAGCTCAAAAATTCCAACGGGATTACAACGGTGATCCACGTGATCCAGAAATCTATCAAGCACTATTTAGTGCCTTAACCAAGCTGGATAGCTCTGCCGCCAGCGACTTTCCGCCAAGCACAACCGCGCCTGATTATGACTCTTCAAAAGGCAAACTGATAGCAAAAAAGATTTGCTCGTACCAAAATCGAAATTTGCTTGCTACAGAATGGGAGCGACTAGTCGGTGATCACTTACCCTATGAAAGTACATGCCCATATTAAAAATCTAGTATATGATGGTCGTATCTTCAGTTCAAAACGATCTCAGTCAATGAACTCAAAATAGAGTTCCAGATGAAAAAAGTAGTCATCCCGTATTTCTCCAACGGCATCAAGTACACCAGTCCGCTTCTGGGTTGCGGGGCTGCTTATCTGATCTTTGTTGGCCATCCACTTTGGGCGGGGCTGTTGATCCTGCTGGGTGCGATCATCCTGACAACCGCCTATGTTACTGAAATCGATCCCGTCAAACGAGAATACCGCGACTATCTGTCGGTAATGGGTTTTGCCGTAGACGAGGAAAGATCGAGTTACATCGCGATTCAAAAAATCATCATTACCAAAAAGAACCACTCGCAGATGTTGAATTCACGATCAAGATCACGGCAACTGGACTGGTCCATGTTTACCGCAACCATCGTATTTGATAACAACCAGACGCTTGACTTGCTGACGCGGAATGAGCGATCTAAGCTGCTGACGGAAATTAAACCGTTTACCGAAACGCTAAAAACAGACGTGGAAGATCAAATCACAGCCGAGCCTTTTCACGTTGACCTTTCGAAATACTAATTCAAGGGTGGCCGAGAATCGTACGTAACTAGAGCAGCGGCTAAAATGCACCGATCGTTGCATCCATCCAGGCTGCCCGTTGTTGTAGAAACTGCCGCAGGTCGCTCACGGACTGATCGTAATTTACACCAATGCCCTGGTCCCACTTGTCGTAGTTTCGCCTGACGGCTCCATTTGCTTTCAAATAATCAGCGGTGTTGCTAACCAACGCACTGAGGGTGGCGTTGCTGAGCGCATTCGCGCGTAGTGCCTGCCACCGTTGCTTTACCTCTGCTCTAAACTGTTGATCTTCCATCAACCGAGGCCACCAGAACGGCATCATCCAGGCATCGCTTGCTACGTGCTGGTTGTAGTTAATCACCCAATCGTTCATCGGTATGCGTCCACCATTATCAAACCCAATATCAAAATCCCACACCGGGCCCATGGCCAGCTTGCCGTCCCGGTCTTTTTGTAAATAGGTGCTCAGCCGGTAAGCATCCACGTTGCGGCACAACTCATTGATGATAAAGTAATCCACGAAACTGGACCGATCAATAAAGTTTGTATAGGTGCGTGTGCCCGAAGCAAAGTTGTCCGTCAGCAGGGCAGTTTCAAACTGATCAACGTAGTTGGCGATATACTGCTTTTGCGCATCCGTGATGTCTGCGGCATCGGGGTACTCGTACAGAAAATAGGTTTCGAGGTATTTCTGCGGATGGTACGGAGGGCCGAAAGCCGGGAATGTAATTAAACTCCGATTGATATCGTAGCGGCTGCGAAAGCTGTTTTGAGCGGTGTAACGAGCGTCATCATCCCAGTTATTACTGAAATACGCAAGAGGTTTGCCAAGGGCCGCATCGCCAGGCGATGCTTTGTCGATGGTGAGGATGTAACCCCCGGTAAGGTTAGTCGAGCCTGAAGTAAGTGAACGTATGTTGATGCGGTTATTGTCGCGCTTTGGCTTTTCCGTGAAGACGTACACACCCAGATACTCTCCGTTGAGCTCCAGTTCCACGAACTTGCAACGGGCGGCATATCGGCCTATACTTCGCGATAGCTCATACGCAACGAAGTTATACATCAACGTCTTATCAAAAATGTACTTGTCGTCCAGATTCACCACATGGCCAATCAGTCGCCAGTCTTCTTCAGCCGGAAAGCCAAAAAATGAAACGTCCGCATCCTGCCCGGCTCCATCGGTTGTTTCAATATTGTAGCCCTTTTTATTGGAAAGGCGGTAGGATGTTTTGCCGCGGTATTCGATAGCTATACGTTGCTCCTGCACGAGGATTTTGCGTTCGTACACGTTTAGGGTTGCAGGTGTTTTCGGTGCGAACTGAATTCCGTTGCCCCGCGTGTCAATCACAAGGTAGGGAATCTCGCTGCTTCCCACATCAACAGCAAAATCAATTGGGGGCGGCTCTGCTTCACGGCACGCCTGACTTAGTGTTATGAATACGAGTACGCCAACGGCAAATCTAAACTTCAACACGCGCATCATGCGGCTAAGATACACAGTGGATGGAATTGATTCGGTGAAAAAGCAAATTACAACGGTAAACAAATACACCGTTCGGTAAGCCTGCTTCTCGTTGTCGGCCGTCACTGCTCGGGCTGTACCGCGAAGGCCGGCACTAGTCACTGGGGGTAACAGGGCTGTTTTGCTTCACCGTACGCATCTATCGGCTGAGCGTGGTCTAGCGTTGCCTACACGGTACGCTAGAAAGTATCGTTCATAACAAAGAACTCTTGTGTGTAGCGTTCGCGCAGCGCGGTTTCGCGGGTCTTGAACGGCTCGGCCAGTTGCTCCGGCTTGCCGGGGTAGCCAATGGCTAAAACCACAACGGGGTCATGTGTATCGGGTACGTTAAAATACCGGATGATTTTCTCTTTTTCAAAGCCGCCCATCTGGTGCACGTTCAACCCCAGGTGGGTTGCCTGCAAGGAGAGAAACGCATTGGCTGCGCCAAGGTCGAACCGGGCCGAGCCATTCGGTTTGTCATTCTTCAAAAAGTTCTTTCGAACCATCGACACCACTAATAGCGGGGCTTGCTTTGCCCAAAATTTGTTGCCTTCCATCAGCGAATCAACGATTTTTTCCCATAGCCAGGGTTGATCTTTGGTTGCGTACAGGTAGGCCCACGGTTGTTCGTTGCTACTGCTGGGGGCCCAGCGCGCAGCCTCAAAAAGGGACTTAATTGTTTCTTCACTTACCGGAGTGGGCAGGTAAGCTCTGCGACTCCTGCGCTCGCGAATCTCCGCGAACACAGGATGTTCAATGGTATTGGATTTTAATTCGATTGTTTGCGTCTCCATTATCCATTTAACAAGAAAGAGTTCAAACCGTTCACTTAAAATTTTCTGGTATTCCCCGCGTGGCCAGAAACCCGGAAATAATACGCTTGTGGCCCGCTACCCGGGGAACGTGCTGTCCAGTAACCATGGAGGCAGAACGTTCTTATGAAGGTTGTGTGCATTTCTACGATTTGTGCTGGGGCTGGTCGTTCTTGCGATAACGGATGGCGGGATCGTGGATCAAGTATCCAGCATCTTTTCCGGGTTACTCTTCAATCAACACACCCATCTTGCCCCTTTGATAATCGCGCATGGCCTCGAGCATCTGTGTCTGCGTATTCATGACAAACGGGCCGTACGAGACCACTTCTTCATTGAGCGGTTCGCCTGAAAGGAACAGGATGCGGGTGTCCTCCAATGCAGTAAGCGCAATGCCTTCGCCATCGTTTTTGAAGTGCACGATATGCAGGCCCTCTACCATGCCGAAACCTTCTACTTTCAGCTTGCCATCCAGCAAATAAATAAGGGTATTGTGCGTGGCCGGTGTTGGAATTAACAGGCTGCCCTGGCTCTTGAGTTCAAACGTGGCCGCATTCACTACAGCTTGCGAAGGAATTGGCCCTTTTGTGCCGAGTACCTCACCGGAAAAAACTTTTCCGGTCACCAGCCCATGGGCAAGGCTGATTTTCGGAGCTTCTTCGGCACTCAGCGGGTAGTAGGCCGGCTGATCCATTTTGTTTTTAGCCGGTGTGTTAATCCACAATTGGATAATCTCCTGCCGGCCACCAATCTCATGAATGTTATGAGGCGGGCGCTCACTGTGAATGATGCCCATTCCGGCATTCATCCATTGTGCGCCACCGGCATAAATGACACTGTCGTTTCCCCGGCTGTCGCGGTGATGGACACCGCCTTGAAAGATAAACGTCACGGGCGAAAATCCACGGTGCGGGTGCGGACCCACTCCCGCATTATCCGGGTCAACATGTGCAGGGGCTTTCATGTTGGCGTGATGCAGAAGCAGGAAAGGATCGATTTGCTCCACCTGGCGGCTGGGTAAAGGTTGGCGGACAGGCATGCCATCCATATCCACCGGGTGGGCATATAATAAGCGTGACACAGTTCGGTTTTTCATATCTTTCTTTTTTGGCTAATTCGCTGCCGCCCTGGCAGTGAGGGATGAGTTGAGCACTCGGGTGTGAGGATGAGAACGTCTGCTCTGTTTTTGTGGTTCTAGTCTTTGCCAGGGCCCGTGACGCTCGCCACACGGTGGGAAGGTAACGTGCGATGTGGTTTGAGCATCATCATCCGCACGGCCACCTGCGGTACGCGCGCTGGGTTTTGGATTTACCGGGTACAGTTCATTTCCAAAATCCGGGTATCTGCCCATGCCCCGTATTGTCAGCGGAATTATGTTCTATGAAATCATAGGTATTTCCATCAGCAGCAACTCGGCATCGCTACCTGCGGAAATTTCCAGCGCATCAACATCCCAAATACCAAATCCATCGCGCTGGTTCAGCGACTGGCTGTTGATACTGACATCGCCTTTGATGACAAACGCATACACACCATTTCCTTTTTGGTGAAGCGGGTAGGTGATGGTATAACCTTTGGTGAACGTTCCCAGATTAAACCAGGCATCCTGATTGATCCACACGCCATCATCCTCGAGCGAAGGACTCACGATTTGCTGGAGTTTATTCACCCGATCTGCCGGGCAGAAGGTCATCTGGTCGTAGCGCGGCTTGATGTTACGCATCTTGGGGAACACCCAAATCTGAAGGAAGTTGACTTTCTTATCCTTGTTCCTGTTGTATTCGCTGTGGTAGATGCCGGTGCCCGCACTCATAATCTGCACATCGTTCTGGCGGATGACAGCTGTGTTACCCATACTGTCCTTGTGTTCCAGATCGCCTTCGAGTGGGATGGAAATGATCTCCATGTTATCATGCGGGTGTGTGCCGAACCCCATTCCGCCCACTACGATATCATCGTTTAGCACGCGCAGGGCACCGAAGTGAATGCGCTCAGGATCATAATAGTGCGCGAAACTAAACGAGTGGTGACTGTCCAACCAGCCGTGGTTGGCGTGGCCGCGCGTGTTGGCTTTGTGCATTACGGTTTTCATAGTTATCGTTTTTCCAAATGTTACATGATGTGAACCCACGGGCTTTGGGCGAACCGCAGCCGGGGCAGCCAAAGCACCAGCCGCCCCCGCGCGCAGTAACCCGTTCCGATTGCCAACTCCTCCTGCGCTGCCATCGAAAATAAAATATATACAATTATTGTACATACATCTATATCAACCCGCTTTAGTTTCTAAGAATCTGATAGTCAGTTCAAAAAATTATGGGCATGTCTAGAAACCTCCATTGAGATAAACATCATTCCCGTCACGCATTTGAGGGATGCCAGAACCTGATTTGGACTACACCGGAGCCGATCCCGGAACATTCCGTCTGAAACGGTATGACAGGCAGATGTTGTTGGAGGTGCCCATTTTTTTAACCCCTGCTCGGGCGGGCACGGAGCGGGCGTGTGATGTGGCTTGATTACCGTTCATCCTTCTCATTGGCCGCTCGCCTAAACGGGGCAGCGCGCATAAAACGAGCAGGCCTGGGAGTCAGGCCCTGCCCAGCTTAGCCCTTTGTTTAAAAATTATTCGATTTCGGGGTTCAAAACATCAACAAACCGCAAAAAGAACATTTTCCCAGGTTGGAAAGCCATGCAGAACATGGAATAAACGATAACATTCTCACGGATCTGATGTTACTTTACCTAACTAACCCAAAAAAATCTATGAAAACTATACTCTTGGACATCGTCAACATTCCGGTGGACGATCCCATCGCATTCACCTTCTTCACCGGCTACATGGCCATGTTAGCCGCAGCTGTTTTCTTCTTTTCTGAACGCAGCAGTGTGGAAGGAAAATGGAAATTATCTCTTCTTGTTTCGGGATTGATCACCGGGATTGCAGCCGTGCATTACTACTATATGCGCGACTATTACCTGGCAACAGGATCTACGCCAACAGCGTTGCGTTACATCGACTGGACGCTGACGGTGCCGTTGATGTGTGTCGAGTTTTACTTATTGACCAAAGCAGCCGGGGCCAAGCTAAGCCTGTTGTGGAAATTGATCATCGCCTCGGTTTGGATGTTGGTTACCGGGTATGTTGGTGAAGCGTTCACCGATGGTTCAACTTCATATTCCTTCACCTGGGGTGCTCTTTCCACCATCGGCTACTTGTACATCTTGTACACGGCCTGGTTTGGTGAGGTTGCTCAACTGGCCGCCAAGTCGGGCAACGCCACGGTAGTACGCGGTGTACGCATTCTGGCCTGGTTTGTTTTAGTTGGTTGGGCCATTTACCCGATCGGCTATATGTGCATGCCGGGCGGTTGGCTGAATGTCGGACTCGGCTGGAGCTCGGCTAATGTGGACCTGTTCTACAACATTGCCGATGCGATCAATAAAATTGGATTTGGTTTGGTTGTTTACAGCGTGGCTGTAGGCAGTTCATCCAAATAAGCACACACTACCCATTCGATCTCAGCAGCTACTGTGCCTCAACAACGGCAGAATTCAGGGTTGCTGAGCTGAGGTGAGTAGAATTGCCTCCGGGTTAAATGACCCAAAAAAATAATTCCGGTGAAAGCCGGAATTATTTTTTTTACCCTACCGCTGCCCCCCTTTCACTTTTGAATGGGCTGCACGTAGCCGTCAGAAATACCTCTTTTTGATGACGTCCGTCATAGGAATTTTTCTCCAGGCGCATGATCTTATGGCACATTAACCCCTGAAGGTATGGCACTGAATTTCGATAAAATGGCAGCCAAGGGAAACGAGTTTGTAAACCGGCTGGCCGAGCACCTGGGTGATCGCGAAAATCGCGACCGGGCTGCCCGCGTGTTGCGTTGTGTACTGCACACTTTGCGCGACCGCCTCACGGCAGAAGAGTCGCTCCAACTGATGGCCCAATTACCCATGGCCATCAAAGCCGTTTACGTAGATGGCTGGAGACTGAAACCCCATTACCGCATCCGCACTACGGAGGAATTTAGCCTGGCGGTGATGCAGGAAGACGGGCGCTCCGCGTGGCGCGATTTTGGCAATGTGGAAGAGGCTTTGCTGGCGTGTCAGGCTGTGATGCGCACATTGGCCGACTACGTATCGGCCGGTGAATTGCATGACATCATCGCCATTCTGCCGGAAGAGATGAAGTTGGACTTTATGACCTGGATGCACACGCCTTGATCAAACACAGTTCAGACTAATTCATAGGAACTACCTGGACTTATCGGCCGACCTCGCGCGGAATACCCAGTACAGTCCGCATACATTCGTTTTCCAAGTGGGCAGCAGGCGTACCATAATAATCTCCTCCACCAGCTCGATCGAAGTGATGACTGACGCCACGTAAAACCATAGATACCACGGCTCTTTAAAAAAGAATAAGCTGCCGAGAAATACCGCTTGTAACACTGCCGCTAGTTTGGCCAGCACCGTGTGAAAGCTGGTCGTTCGGCCGTAGCGCCACAACGCATAAGCTGTTTGAATAAAAAACAGGGAGAGTGGAATCGCAAAGGCAATCCACTCCTGTTGAATGAACAGCCACCGTGATTTCATCATTCCGACCAAAGCCGCCAACACCGTCAGGTCATCCCCGATGGAATCCAGGCGCGAGCCGAGCACACTGTCGACTTTGAATTTCCTCGATAAAAAGCCATCAATGGAATCAGTGAAAAAGCTCAGGGCCAGCATCCATTTGAACCAATCCCACTGGTCGGTGAAAATCAATACCAGCAGAACCGGGAATGCAACCGTGCGGTATAAGGTAATGAAGTTGACCCACAACGCGGGCCCGCGTGCATTGCGCAAATCACGCAAACGGACTAACCTCCGGCTGTCGTTCATCAGCAACAAAGTACGGACTTTCCCCTTACGAACGAAAGCGTTCAGCGCTTCACCACTCGGAACGCCAGGTTTCGCCCGTGGCCCTGCATGATGGCCAGGTTGATCCAGCTTAGCGCAAACTTCTCGAGGAGTTCTACTTTGTCATCGCCACCAAAATCCCAACACGCACCAAATCCAATATCAGCCGCGAGTTGTTGTGCCACTTTTTTGGACTCAGTATCATTTCCGGCACAAAACATATCAATCCCGCCAAAGCCCGGATAGACCGGGTTGGCCATGTTCTCAAAGCCCGTATTGTTGAAACACTTCACTACTCTTTCGGAGTGCGTGATGGCCTTCAGCGCATGAAAAGCCGTGGCATACGGCTCGGGTCGGGTTCGAATTGAATTGGTCGCATCAATCAAGACTTTTTTTCTCACGTCACCCAACTCAGGGGCTAATGCCAACACGGCTTCGGGCGGAGTGGTGAGGATGATCACATCAGCACCCGCACAGGCTTCGCGGACCGTTGAAAAAGCAACGCCTGTGACCAGCGTGGCCGCTTTCTCCGACTTGGCCGAAGCGGGATTGCGCACGCCAAAGCTAACGGTATGCCCTGCCTTGTGCAGGCCCGAGGCCAGGGCCGAACCCACATTTCCGGAACCGATTATGGCAATATTCATAGCAATAAATTTTCGGAAATTAATGATTTACGGGAATTCGTAACGGAGAAAAACTCCGGCATTGGTGGTGGTCGAATACTGGCTGCGGCCGGTCGATACCCAGTCGCATCCCAAACCTACTTGCACCGCGTTTCGCCTCACGCCCACGCGCGCCCGCTGAATGAAGCTGTAGTTATCTCCCTCAGCCATTGGGAACGCGTTGACCAGTTCGAGTTGCGAAAACAACTTCAGCTTTTCGCTGAGCGGGGGCTCCCAGCGCGCCAATACAAACCAATCGACCAGCGGGTCACTCGCAAGTTCAACCACGGTCCACGTAAACAGCGTCACGCGCTCGGACCGATGAAAATATTGAAGGCCGGCTTTCGGGAAAACACCGGTATTGAACACTTGAACCGTTACCACCGGTGCCAGCCCTTTCAGCGCAGGATGATTGTACGAAATCGCCTCTGTTAAGCCGAAAGTAGGCAGGTAGGTTGTGCTGGTTTGCAGGTAATCCACACTGGCACGGTTGCGGTTAAAAAACAAGAAGCGGGAATTCTCCTTCGCCTGATTCTTGAAGTATTTAAAGAACAACACATCCAGCGTGGTGCGCTCGTGTCCGCCAAACACCTCCACCGGCACCTGAGCAAGTGCAACCTTGCCCAGGCCGAGGAGTAATAATCCGAGTAAGGCGAAACGGGGCACTACTTCAGCGAAGTCAGAATTTCGATGAACCGCTGGGGCTGCACCACAAATGGCAAGTGTGAGGTTTCCATCACGGCCGTTTTCTTCACGGCACCACTGGCTTTCACCATCTGCTGTTGCA
>DAIPHR010000032.1:0-19411 GCA_036771215.1 Cyclobacteriaceae bacterium | reverse complement strand
AATCATCAGTCCGGATTTTAAGTGCCCGCGCAAGCGGGCATTTTTTATCGGTCAAAAACGAGGTATTTGATCTGGGCATCACCGCACAAATCAGATGCTGGCCCCTGAACTATTGGCACCGATTTTGTTAAGCGTCTCCGTACGCAAATGCCCTTTTTGAATCGAATCAAGGCTCTTGTAAATTAAACTTGGTTAATTCTTGGACAGTGAGACATTTTTGTTAGTATATTCACTATAAATTAATACCCCAAAATACACATGAATCTTCAGCGGTTTTTGCTGGTTGGTGCTGTATTGTCTCTTGTTTTTATTCAAGGATGTGGAGACGAGATAATTGCAATTGATCCGTGCGCAGAACAAACCGCGGTTACGGCAAAGTTCACTATTTATGAAAATGTCAGCGACAGTTTATTCGCTAGCGATACGGTTCTCCAGTATAACACTATCGTTTTTAAAGCAGACGAGAACTACGATACGTATGAGTGGAGAGTTGGGCAGGATGCCCGGGTTTTTACCACCAAGGCAGTAACGTTACATTTTCAGCAACCGGTTGGCCGCATTGAGGTTACGCTCAAGGTTACCCGAAAGCCAAATCTGAGTTGTTTCCCCGAAGATGATGGAACAGATATCACCACCAAGCCGCTCACGGTTATTGACTGGCGAAATTCATTGGTGATTGGAGAGTATACAGGTTCAAATAAGTCAAATCCGCAAGCTCACTTTGATGTATCGATGAAGAGAACCCTCGATATCGATAGTTTTCCAATATATGAGCTTCTTAATATAAATCAGGGGTGCTTTCGCACTAACCTATGGTCTGGGGAGGTTGGACGAGGCGCTAAGGCGTTTCGTTTCTCTGACTATGTCTGGTACGGTGATGGATGCAAGGGGGTGGAATGCTGGATAACATTACTTGCCGGGGACTCGGTTCGGATTGACTATAGTTATGGTGATAACTCTAAGCCGTTTACACCAAGCGGTTACCCCAGGATACGAGATGTTTATTTGGGCAAACGAAAAAACTGATCCTATGAAAAGACCTTTACTATTCGTGCTTTTGGTTGTCATCAAACTATATGCTGCGGCACAGACTTGTGCGCCAAACGGCATTACTACCAATCCTTCGGCACCAGTTAACAATCAGGTGCCTGCCAAAGTAAATACGTTCAACTGGCTTAGTCAGGTGTATGGGTTGAATTGGATTTACGACAATTCAAATGCCATTATGTCTCCGTTTTTTCAAACGGACAATGCCATTACCAATCATTTCATTGATAACCCCGAAATGCAGCCTGCAGACGGTTGGGAGTTGATTAGGCGTGATTTTGGTTTCATGGATAACGGGCAGCCTACAAACCCGGTTGGAGGTAACCCCTATTTAGTTTTGTATAATAAATACACCGGCATTCTTCGGGTTTTCGTAGCGCGGGGCGATCAGGCTCCTTTTAATGGTGTTCAGGTGTTTATTAAATTCCACCTGCAAACCCCAATGCAAACTTCTCTTCTCAGTCAATCCAGAACGCTTGTCCCTGTTGACAAGTTTACGCGTGGACCAATAATTGATGCTGTTTCTCAATTTAACAATGATTACCAGCGTTGGTTTTATGCTGACTTCAATATGATTTACGACCCATGCACTTGCTTGTATGAATCAAAACTTCATATAGGCGTATTTTTGGTTAATAGTTCAAACATTTCATTGGAAGGCTCAACAAACGGAGAATTGGTGAGTATGAATAATAATCAGGGCACTGTGAACAATGCAGGCAGAATGTGGACTCTTGGAAATATAGCCGAAGGCTCAAAGAAGCTTGGTTCTTTCTATAAAAGTCTAAATTCCTACAAAACCCAGGAGAAACAGAATGTGGACAACAGCCCCTTACCAGCTGCCGCAAAAGCAGCAAAGAAAACGGCCATCGAGAGCTTAGCCAATAGTGTTAACTCATCAAGTTTTCTGAGGAACGGACTTGGAGCATTTCCCTTCATTGGCGAGGCAGTTAGTTTGTTGGATTTTTTTGTCGGAGGAGGAAAAAAGTCTACAGGCCCCACAACCGTAAAGGTGATGCCCATGACAATAAACATGACTACCCGATTTCAGGGGCAAATCACGGCACTTTTCAGCTATAAAGATATTATCTTCTGGAATCCGGGGTCGAACAATGCGAGTTTTAATCTTAACGAATATCCCTACTATAACGAGGTAATGGGTAACTTCAATTTGCTTCGAACGCCACGTGTTCTGGTAAGGTCCACCCACCAGATGTATACCAACCCCGAAAACCCGAGGCAACGATATGTGCATAGGACACAATCCTTCCGGTTACCGGACAATCTTGAGTACATCATAAACCCGGCCTCCGGATTGGAGGTTCAAGACTTGAAGGTTGCGTTGATCGTAGAGGGGTCAACCCTTGGCCCAGTCGCAGGCGGTTTTTTTGATGATTTGGAGTCTTTTGATGCGGAAACTTCAAAATTTCAATATCGAACCGAATATGTGGATGTTGCGTGCCTCAGACAGACCATTTTTACCATTGAAGGCCGTGATGAGCCCGGCCATATCAATTGGTTCCCAAACGGAAACACATATATCAAAGTGATGGCCAACTTACGAAGGATTGGCAGTGACGTTAATACGCAGAACGTGCTGTTCGTAGCCAGATATCCAGTCACGACACAAGGCTCTACCAACTTGGGTACGCTGGGTGCTTGTGCGCCAGTACCCCCTCAAACTGCAAGCGCTGTTCAATCGTTTTGTACAAGCTCGGCTTATACCACCCAGCAACGATTCGTCAGTTATAAGGAGAATCTTGATCTTGCCCATCAACTGGCAGATAATGCGCGAAATGAAGAGGATGGCAATCAATTGGAGGAGATCGTTGAGGTTTATCCGAACCCAGTAGAGGGAAATTTTGAAGTTCGTGTCATAAACGTAACTCAAGAGACCACAATGGTTGCTACTATCAAAGATGTAACTGGAAGGGTGGTTCGATCTACTACTTTATTGATAACTCCGAGCGGGTATCAGTCTATCAATTTTGATGCTACTAATTTTTCACCCGGGATGTACGTGCTAATAGTTCATCTAGGGGAAAAAATCGAGATTAAGAAGTTAATAATTCGTTAGAATCAGGTTGTCATTCTCCACGCAACAAAAAGAATTTCTCGACTTTCAATACCATAGTAGTTACATTTACCCCTTAGAGTGGTAGCAAATAGATTTGCTTCACTAAATAGTCCTGCCTGCTTGATGCGATCCACATAGTCCTTTCCAAATTTTCTTACATGGTCCGCCTGGCCAAAGGCCTTTTCGCGCTCACGGGCATCCGTGATGGTGAAGTCTTCGTACGTAACCGCGGGTACCGGGTGAAAGAACGGAACCTGAAGGATGGCGTACCCGCCCGGCTTTAACACGCGCTGAATCTCGCGCATGGCTTTGATATCATCCTGCACGTGCTCCAGAACATGATTGCATAACACCACGTCAAATTGGTTCTCCGCAAACGGCATTTCGTGAATATCCATTTTCACCTTCGCCAGGGGAGACTCCAGGTCTGCCGTGATGTATCCCGCACCATGCTGCCGCTCGAACGGTTTAATAAAACAGTGCTCGGGCGCGATGTGAAGCACCTGCTGCGGCCGTTGAAAAAAATCCGTTTTCTGTTTGAGGTACAGCCAGATTAACCGGTGGCGCTCCAACGACAGGCAGTTCGGACACAGGGCATTGGGCCGTGGATTGATTCGCCCGTAGGGAAGAAATTTCCGGTAGGTGTGCCCGCACACCGGGCATTCAACGGCATTGCCGCGGTAAAAAAGACCTACGATTTTGAGGCCCATGCCGCTGAAAAGCTGCAAATACTTACGCGGCACATACCGCACCAGCCACGAAATCAGTTTTTTCATCCGGGCGGCAAAGATACATGCCGTCTGTACAAGGCGCACCAACCCGGCAAAAAGTCTTGCCGTTTAAAACTATTTTAACCTGGCTTCCATCTCAACTTCAAAAGCAGGTAATTGAGGATAATTTGACGGTTTTCCAGTGGCCGAAACCTTACCGACATCACCCATGATGCAAACCGATGCGTTGGTCCTGCAGGCCCGCGGAGGCGACCGCCATGCCCAGGGCAAGCTGATGCAGTTGTGGTACAAGCGCATTTATAATTTCGGCTATAAGTTCTTTTTCGACCATGACCTGGCGATGGAGGTTGCGCAAAAGACATTCATCTCCATGCACCGAAATCTGCCGCACCTCCAGGAGGTGGGTCGGTTTAAGTCGTGGTTATACACCATAGCGGTGAACAACTGCCGGGAGGAATTGCGCAGGAAGCAGTCAAGACGTACGGTGTCGCTGGGCGAAACGCCCGGCAGCGGACCATTACGGATCGAAACGCCCCATCGGCACGAAAACCCCGAGCACCAATTGCGCCAGGCTGAACTTTCCGACTTGCTGCAGCAATGTTTGCTGGAGCTGAGTGAGGAGCAGCGTACAGTCGTGATTATGAAAGAGTATGAAGGGTTTAAGTTCCGCGAAATAGCGGAGGCGCTCAATATATCGGAGAATACGGCCAAGAGCCGGCTGTACTACGGGTTAGACGGTTTGAAAAAAATATTGGAACAGAAAAATCTTACTAAAGAATCGTTTGGTTATGAAAACTAAACTTGATCAGGAAATGCTGATGGCGTACCTCTATGATGATTTGACGCCTCAACAACGTGCCGATGTGGAACGTTATCTGGAGGAACATGCTGAGGCGCGAGCCGAGCTGCAGGCGTTACAGAATGTGCGCAACAGGCTTCATGCTGTAGAAGACAAAGAGGTGATTGCGCCTTCCTTCATTTTTCCCGATAAGCAGGCGCGCAAAAGCACTTTGTGGCGTACGGATTTTATGAAAGTGAGCCTCGGCCTGGCAGCCGGGTTAGCATTGTTTATGGCTACCCTTAGCCTCGTAGGCACACGTATTTCGTGGTCGGAAGGGGAATTGGTGATTCGTATGGGCGAACCGAAGAGCATCGCTCAACCGACAGAGTCATTGACCGCTTCGCATGTTCAGAATATGATCGATCAATCGCTGCAGCAGAACAACGAGGTGTGGAAAACAGAATTGGCCGCGAATCAAGCCAGGCTTGATCAATCGGTTAAGTCCGCGCTGGCAGCCAACTCGTCCCGGATGGATCGTCTGGTGCAGGTAGCCGCCACGGCTTCCGAGGCGCAGGTGCGCCAATTCGCCACCGATTTGCAAGACCGGAACCTGGCTGCGATGAAAGACTACATGAAATTGTCCTCGAACGAGCAGAAGGTATACATCGAGAACTTACTCATCGATTTTTCCAAGTACCTGCAAGAGCAGCGAAGCCAGGACTTAACCATGTTTCAGGCGCGCATGACGGACATCGAGAAAAACACGGGACAATTTCAGCAGGAGACCGAGCAAATTCTGGCCAGTATAATTTCTTCGGCTAATCCTAAAACTAAATTCACCAGCTATTGATCTAAGCAGTAATAAACATTGACATCATGAAACACATTGTAAAAGGCTTGGTTGTGGCGGTGATATCGGCATTAGCCGGCTTGCCCGTTTTGGTGCAGGCACAGAAGATTGACGAGGCCCGCATGGAGCGCGATATCGAAGTGGCGGAGAACATTCTCAATACGTTGCTGCGGCAGCAGTCCGAGCGCAGATATTTCTTTCCTATGGAAGTTGAGGGAAAATATATGCCTGGTTATGGCGTTACGTTTCGCCTGCCGGGCGAAATGATGGGGGTTTGGGGCGCCTTGGCACCGTTGGATCCCATCGTGGTTCAATATCCGGCCGCGGGACGTACGTACTCCTATTCCTTCAGCACGGACGAAGAAGAACTGGAAGATGTAGCCGACCGGCTTTCGGAGTTGGAAGCCGAGGCTCGTGAGTTGGAAGAGGAATTGCGCAAGGCCGATCGGGAGGCTAAGCGTGAGATGGAGAATCGCCAACGCGAACTGGAAGTAGAACAGCGAAGACTCGACTCGGAGTTGCGCGAGTCTCGCGGTCGGGCGCGCACGGAAGGCATTCGGGGCTCAGCCCGTGTCGGGCGTGCCGCAGCCGCCCCCAATCGCGACAGTCTGAACCAGATTATGACGAAAAAGCTCGCGGAGGTGGCGAAAGAGTTTTTGGTCGACTACGGTGATCTGATTGGTCAACTTAAACCCGAGGAACGAATTGTCATTACCAATCGGGGTGATGCCGGGGATGTTTGGATGGGCTTTGATCAACCGAAACGATCCTACCTGGTAGTGGAGGCCCTTCGCGGAGATATCAGCCAATACAAGCAAGGAAAATTGTCGCGCGAACAGATGCTCGCGAAGATCAAGGTGGTTAACACGACTACCTCAGAGAAGAAAGAACCCGATCTCGAATTGTTTTCCAGCATATTGGAACGCCTGTATCGCCAAGACTTGTCAAAAACCTATTTCACTGCGAACGACATATTCTTCGAGCGACTCACCGATTTTGGTGTGGTATACTATATGAGTGTCTATTCTGCGCACGATCGGGGTAACCGCAGGTTTGATATGCCCACGGTCAATCTTGAAAACCTGACGCAGGAAGAGCGTGATCAGAAAGTGAAAGAATTGTACCCGATCTTTGAAAAGGGCATCAAGGAAGACATGCTGGAGTATGGGCGGACGCTGAAGAGCTTAAAGGACAATGAGACGCTATCCTTACATGTAAAAATGACGCGGTGCAAGCAGTGCGGACTACCGGCCAACCTGGAGTACTCCGTAAAAGCGGATGTGTTAAGGGATTACAGTTCGGGCAAAATCACCAAGGAGGCCGCCTTGGCGAAGGTAACAGTGAAAAAAGGAATGCCGCAGTAGGTACTATTTAGTAACTTTTTAACGTTTATCCGGTAACCTATCGGGGGAGGATTCAGTTTACAACAACTGGATCCTGTGCTTAACTTATACCTATGAATCGTAATCTTGTAATTGGCGGAGTATTGGTCGTGTTGGTCGTGGTGGTGGCGTGGGCTACCCGGAGCAGCGAAAACAAAGCCACCGACATCATGGCCACGGTGAAGCGCGGGCAGTTTAAGGTGGAGATTGAGACCACCGGTGAATTGGAAGCCAAGAACTCGGTGAAGATTAAAGGACCTCAGGAGCTGCGCAACTTCGATATCTGGCAGGTTACCATTCAAAACATCATAAATGAGGGCACGGTCGTAAAAAAGGGCGACTGGGTGGCAACCCTGGATCCATCTGAGTTTCAAAAGAAGTTTACGGCCAAGCAGATCGAACTTGAAAAGGCCAGTTCAAAATACACGCAAACGCAGTTGGACACCACGCTGCAAATGCGTCAATCGCGCGATGAACTGATTAATCTGAAGTACGCAGAGGACGAGAAGCGCATTATTCTGGAGCAATCGAAGTTTGAACCACCGGCTACCATCAAGCAAGCCGAAATTAACCTCGACAAAGCCAAGCGTGCCTATGAGCAGGCACAGGACAATTACAAAATCAAGAAGAATCAGAATGTGGAAAAGATGCGCGAAGTATCTGCAGAGCTTCGCAAAGTCCAGAATGAACTGGAAGCCATGACCAAGGTTCTTCAGTCCTTTGACGTTCACGCACCCGAGGACGGCATGGTGATTTACGAAAAGGGCTGGGACGGCCGCCCCATTAAGGCAGGATCGCAAATCCACATGTGGGACCCTACGGTAGCCACCCTGCCCGATCTTGCGGTGATGATGTCAAAGACCTATGTGAATGAGGTGGATGTTAGGAAAGTGAAGCCGGGGCAGACGGTGGATGTCGGGCTTGATGCTTACCCGGACAAAAAGCTACTGGGTGAAGTGACCAAGGTAGCCAACGTGGGGGAGCAACGCCCCAACTCAGACGCCCGCGTTTTTGAAGTAATGGTGGAGATCAGAGGTAATGATGCGGCTTTGCGCCCGTCCATGACCACCAGCAACAAGATACTGGCGGAAAAAATCGACAGTGCGTTATACGTGCCGCTGGAGTCGCTGCACAGCCAGGGCGATAGTCTCACCTATGTTTTTCTGCGCGATGGATCCAAGCAAGAAGTACAACTTGGCCAGTCCAATGCGAATGAAGCCGTAGTATTACTGGGTCTGCGGGAGGGCGAGGATGTGTATTTGTCCGTGCCCGAAGGCAAGCAAGACAAGCCCGTGAAGCTGCTGGAGCAGCTGAATGGCAAGCGCAAAAAAAAGGAGTCGGACAGCACGACTAGCACGACTGCTCAAAATCTGAATTAATGCTGGCCCGTGTTCTGGTGAATTTCAGTATCGCGCTGGTGGCGGTGCGCATGAACAAGGTGCGGTCGTTGCTTACCGCGCTGGGAATCATTTTTGGTGTTGCCGCGGTTATCGCCATGCTGGCCATTGGCAATGGGGCACAGCAGGAATTGCTGGATCAGATCAAGTTAGTAGGCGTGAACAATATTGTAATCAAGCCCATTGTTGAACAGAAAGAAGAAAAAATTGAAGAGAAGGTCGGAAAAAAGGAGAAGAAGAAATTCTCTCCCGGCCTCACGCTGCGCGATGTTCGCGCCATTCAGGACTTATTTCCAGGTCTTTCGCAGGTAAGCCCTGAGATTATTCTCGACACGTATGTCATTCGCAATGGCTTTCGCAGGTCAGCCAAGTTGGTGGGCGTGCAACCGGCTTACTTCACCATTTTTAATTTTCAACTGGGCGAAGGACAGGTTTTTTCAGAAGAACATCTTAAAATAGGTTCTGCCGTGTGCATAATTGGAAGCGGCATTAAGGCAAAGTTTTTTGCTACGGAGAACCCCATTGGCAAAAGTATCAAGGTAGGGCCGCACTGGCTCACGATTATCGGTGTGCTCGATGATCGAACGGTTTCGCAAAACAGTATAAGCAAATTGGGCATCCGCGATTTTAACATGGATATCTATACTCCGTTGCAAACCGTGCTGGTGCGGTACCGCAATCGCGATATGATTACAGCCGAGATGTTGCGCAAGGAGGCGATGAAAAGCAGTGGAAATGTGATCATTATTGGTGGAAACCAAGAAGGAGAGAATGAAAACGAGGCCGAAAGCAAGAACTATCATCAACTGGACCGGCTCGTTTTACAAGTAGCGGAAACGGATTTGTTGATGCCCACGGCTGAAGTACTCACGCGAACGTTGTCAAGGCGACATTACGAAGTCGTTGACTTTGAAATTGAGATTCCGGAGTTATTGCTGAAGCAGCAGCAGCGAACAAATGACATCTTTAACTATGTTTTAGGTGCCATTGCCGGAATTTCATTGCTGGTGGGTGGCATTGGCATCATGAACATTATGCTGGCCTCCGTGCTGGAGCGGATCAAGGAGATTGGTCTGCGTCTTTCGCTTGGTGCCCGCAAGTCAGACATTGTTCAGCAGTTTTTGTTCGAATCGGTGTTGATCAGTGTGGGTGGTGGTTTGTTGGGCATCTCCTTGGGCATTGCGCTGGCATACTTAGTGTCTTCGGTAGCCAATATTCCCACCATCATCAGCCTTGCCTCGATACTACTTTCCTTCGGTGTGGCCGCACTTGTGGGGTTAATATTTGGTATTGCCCCCGCGCGCAGGGCCGCAGAACAGGATCCCATTGAATCGCTACGATATGAATAAGTATGTTTTTCTTTTCTGGTGCATTCTGGCCGGCCACCTGGCGGTTGCCCAGCGGAATTTCACCATTCAGGATGTTATCAATCAGGCACTCGCCAAGTCGCCCTTCGCGAAGTTGGCCGAGACACGAAAAGAAAACAGGTATTGGCAATACAGGAGTTTTAAAACGAACCTGAACCCCCAGCTGAGGCTGTCGGGTGGCATACCCGCCTACAGCCAGAGTTTCATTCCGGTGCGGCAACCCGATGGTAGTATTCTTTTTCAATCCATTGATCAAACCAACGCTTCCGCCAATCTGGGGCTCGAGCAACCGTTGCCGTGGACAGGCGGTCAGATCTCGGCAAACACCAACTACAATTACTTCCAGGATCTTCAGCAAAACACCAATCTGTGGAACGCGACACTCCTCAACATCCAGTTAAATCAGCCGTTGTTTGGCTTTAATCCGCTGAAGTGGCAACGGGCCATTGAGCCTATCCGGTACGAGGAATCGAAGCGGGAGTTTGTTGAGGAAATTGAGGCGATATCGCAAGAAGCTACTGACCGCTTTTTTCTGGTGATTGATGCACAGATTCGGGAACAGATCGCCTCTTTTAATCTGGCAAATAATGATACGATTTATAAGATCGAACAAGGACGGTATAATATTGGCACAACCTCGCTGGATAAACTTCTGCAAGTGGAGTTGCAATTGTTGCGTTCGCGTCAAAACCTGGCCCAGGCCCGGCTCGATGCGGAAAATGCCAAACTTAATCTCCGCATTTACCTGGGGCTCAATGACAATGAAGAGTTCACTCTCGTCCTTCCGGAGGAAATCCCCCAGTTTGTGATTGACGCTGAAACGGCCATGCAGTATGCCCGCCAGAACCGGGCGCAGTTTCTGGCGTTTGAGCGAAGGCGAAAAGAAGCACAACGCGACCTGGCCGAAACAAAAGGGCGTAGGTTTAGTACCACGCTTACCGCTTCGTTTGGCTTGAATAACTCAGCCCCCGTCATCAGCGATGTGTATACCGACCCGCTACGCCAACAGCAGGTTAACGTTACGTTTAGCGTGCCGGTGATTGACTGGGGCCGCAACAAGGCCATGATGCGCACGGCCATTGCCAACAAAAAGCTCAACGACTATATCATTACGCAGGATGAAGTCAATTTTGAGCAAGAGATTTTGACCCAGGTGCGTCAGTTTGAGTTGCTGCGTCTGCAAATTGAAATCACCCGTAAATCGGACCAGGTGGCGCAGGAGCGCTATGCCGTGGCACAAAACCGATACCTGATTGGCAAGATTGACATTACCAACCTCAACATCGCCCTCACCGAAAAAGATGATGCCAAGCGCAGCTATCTCGCAGCTCTGCGCTCCTTCTGGACTTCCTACTATAATCTAAGGCGACTAACCTTATATGATTTTGCTAGCAAGCGTCTGCTTTACACGCCCGAGAGTTAGATACCGGTGTAGCTAAACGGAGTAATCCGCAGCAGCTCTTCTTTTACGGTTTCCGGCACGTCAAGAGATCGAATAAAACCTGTGATGGCCGCCTGATCAATCTTGGTGTTGGTTCGCGTTAGCGCTTTCAGTGCTTCATACGGGTTGGGGTAGCCTTCTCTTCGCAACACCGTTTGAATGGCTTCAGCCACCACGGCCCAATTATTTTCTAGGTCGCGTTCAATCGCCTGTTGATGGAGCTCGAGTTTTTCCATACCCTTCTTCACCGATTGAATGGCCAACCAACTGTGAGCAAAGGGCACGCCCAGATTTCGCAATACTGTTGAATCGGTAAGGTCCCGTTGCAGGCGGCTGATCGGTAATTTGGCCGACAGGTGCTCGAACAGGGCATTTGCAATGCCCAAATTGCCTTCGGCATTTTCAAAGTCAATGGGATTTACTTTATGCGGCATGGCCGAGGAGCCAACCTCGCCCGCTTTAATTTTTTGCTTGAAATATTCGAGTGAAACGTATTGCCATACATCCCGGCAATAGTCGATGAGAATAGTGTTGATTCGCTTGCAGGCATCGAGTTGTGCCGCCAGGTTATCGTAATGTTCAATTTGTGTAGTCGGATGGCTGCGGCTCAGCCCCAGCTTGCTGGTGACAAAGGCATCGCCAAATGATTTCCAATCCACGGCCGGGTACGCCACGCTGTGAGCGTTGAAATTGCCGGTAGCCCCGCCAAATTTGGCGCTGTGGGGAATGGCCTTGAGCTGAGCGAGTTGAATTTGCAGACGGGTTTGGAATACATCCACTTCTTTACCGAGCCGCGTGGGGGAGGCCGGTTGCCCGTGCGTACGCGCTAACATTGGCACGTCCTTCCATTGACTGGCCCGGGTGGCCAGTTGGTGTATCAATGCCTCGAGTTCAGGCCAGTACTGCTGTTCCAAGAACTCTTTCAGGGAAAGAGGAATTGCCGTGTTATTCACATCCTGGGAGGTAAGCCCAAAGTGAATGAACTCTTTATAACTACTCCATCCTTCGCGCTCGAAGAGGTTTTTCAGGTAGTATTCAACCGCTTTGACATCGTGATTGGTTGTCTTTTCAATCCGCTTGATCTCATTTGCGTCCGACTCAGTGAACGATTCGTAGCTCTTCCGGAGTGCGCTGAATTTTTCCCGTGGGAACGTGGCAAGGGAGGCCAACGGTAATTCGCATAACGCGATGAAATATTCTACCTCTACGCGTGTGCGGTACTTCATCAACGCAAATTCGGAGAAGTAAGGCGCAAGCTTTTCGGTGGTCGTGTGGTAGCGACCGTCAATTGGGGACAGCGCCTGGAGCGGGGAAAGGGTATTCATCCGGCTTATAAACCGTAAAAGTAATTCTTTAACCCTTCCTTAACAATTACCGTTACTGTAGGATTAATTCAAACCTGTTAGTTTTGCGCCCTTCTTGATGAAGTTCTTCATTTTCTCTTCGGTTCTGTCACTACTTGTGGCGCTGCGGGCAGATGCACAAAACAAGCCAGGCACTGAATTGCGCATACGAAAGACCACGGATGCCATCAAACTGGATGGTGTTTTGGACGAGCCGGCCTGGAAAACGGCCCAGGTGGCTACCGATTTCTTTATGAACTTTCCGTATGATACAGCGCTGGCACCCTTTCAAACGGAGGCTCGGCTAACGTTTGATGAGCATAATCTGTACGTCTCCTACGTTTGCTATGATGATGACTCACGTGACCTTATGCAATCGCTCAGGCGCGACTTTGATTTTGATGGCACAGACAATATCGGGATCTACCTGGGGCCCTACAACGACCGCATCAATGGTTTCTATTTTCAGGTAACGCCCTTTGGCGTGCAGGCCGAGGGCCTGATTTCAGCCGGTGGTTCCGATGATGGTGCCTACAGCGACACCTGGGATAACAAGTGGTACTCGCACGTTACGCGCGAAAAAGACAAATGGATTGCCGAATTGGCGATCCCGTTCAAAAGCTTCCGCTATAAGAATGAGTTGACAACCTGGAACGTTACGTTTCTGCGGTGGGACCGCAAGCGGAATCTGGTATCCAGTTGGGTGGCAACCCCAATCCAGTTTATACCGGCCTCATTTGCCTACTCCGGTAATCTCATCTGGGAGGAACCGCCCCCGCATCACACCACCAACATCTCCATAATTCCTTATGTGGCTGGTGGCCTGTCGGCTGATAAGCAAACCGAGCCGACTACGAATGACGGCAATCTGCAGGCAGGGTTTGATGCTAAAGTGGCGGTAACGCCTTCGCTGAATCTCGATCTCACGTTCAATCCGGATTTTTCTCAGGTTGAGGTCGATCGCCAAGTGATCAACCTCACGCGTTTCGAGTTTCAGTTTCCGGAGCGCAGGCAGTTTTTTTTGGAAAATAGTGACCTATTTGACTTCGTGGGCTTCCCCGAAGTCCGGCCGTTTTTCTCCAGGCTCATTGGTTTGGCGCGCTATACGTCCGATGTTATCCGGCTAATTCCCTTTTTGTATGGCTCGCGTTTGAGTGGCGCACTCTCCAAAGATTGGCGCATTAGTGTACTCAATATGCAAACCCGCGAAAAACCAGCTATGGGGCTTCCGGCTCAGAACTTTTCCGTGGCAGCCATTCAGCGAAATTTCTGGAAGCAATCGAACATCCAGATTTCAATGGTCAACAAGCATTCGCTTGGGATTAATGAAGGCGATTCTCTAGAGTATTTTAATTCCGAATTGTGGCGCGACAAGGTTGTCAATGGCGACACAATACCAACGTTGAATCCTTACAACCGTGTGTTGACCGTGGACCTGGAACTGCGGAAACCGGACAATAGTTGGTACGCCAGTTTGTACGCGAGCAAATCGTTTGATGATTTTAATTCCACAGATAACATGACCGGGGGCGGATTTGTGCAGCACACCAAGCGCAACTACCAATTCTTCTTTGGTCACACCTTTATACAAAAGAATTACAATGCTGAGGTCGGGTTTGTGCCCCTTATTCGGGTATACCCGGGCCTTGCCAATAGCTTCATCAGCGGCAATGGCACTTTTTTCCCCAAGAGTAAGATACTTGCCAATATGGGCCCTGGCATTGACCTGAGTCTTCGAACAATTCCAGGCGGCACTGTCACTGATCGATCGGCCAGTGTGGCCTACAATTTTAATTTTCTGAATACTTCGAATCTGAGCCTTTCCTATGGGTACACCTACCAGTTTCTGACGAACTCCTTTAATCCCATTGATCCTGACAAGTACACCACCTACAACACAGGAGAAGAATATGACTGGCGCACATTTTCCATAGGCTATGAGTCGGATCAACGACCGTTGTTTCGCTATTCGGTTGAGGTAAACTCCGGGGGATTCTATAACGGTACTAATTTGAATATCAATGGCGAACTCAGCTACCGATACCAACCATATGGCAGCCTTTCCATTACTTTCGATTACAATGACCTGAAGTTGCCGGAAAACTACGGCACGGAAAAACTCTTCCTCGTGGGGCCAAGACTTGACCTGACCTTTACCGACAAGATTTTCCTCACCACGTTTGCGCAGTACAATAACCTGGCCGAGAACGTGAATTTGAACGCCCGTCTCCAGTGGCGCTATAAGCCGGCTTCTGATTTTTTCATTGTATACACCGAAAACTATTTTTCGGATACGTTCCGAAGTAAGAACCGGGCGCTGGTGTTCAAGTTTACGTACTGGTTAAATCTGTAACGGCACGCCTGAACATTTTTTACCGCATGGTGTTGTTTGATTTGGGATTGGTTAATTTTGCCGACCTTAAAATTCCTGTGGTACATGGCGTTTGGATTGTTTCGCAAAGCGGATAAGAAGTCAGAAGAGCAGGCCCAAAGCGGCCCTCACTATTACGACTTAACGGTCAAGCAGATCGTCCGGGAAACACGGGATGCCATTAGCATCGTTTTTGAACAGCCCGAGAAAAAAATTTCGTATAAAGCCGGTCAGTTCCTCACCCTCATCCTGCCCATCAACGGCAAAGAGGTTCGCAGAGCGTATTCCCTTTGCTCATCCCCCGCAGTGGATGACGATCTGGCCGTTTCCGTAAAACGGGTAGACAAAGGCCTGATGTCGAACTGGCTACCGGATAACCTGAAAGCAGGGGATCGGGTGAAGGTATTGGAACCGATGGGGCAGTTCACCACCGAATTCAACCCAACCAACAAGAGGCATTTGGTTATGTTTGCCGGTGGATCGGGCATTACCCCCATGATGAGCATCATCAAAACTACCCTGGCGCTTGAGCCCAACAGCATTTGTTCGCTCATCTACTGTAACCGCGATATTGATAGCATCATTTTCAAAGAGCAACTGGATAAACTCCAAACGGTTGACCAGGGGCGGCTGCATGTTATTCATATTCTCGACAATGCACCCATGAACTGGCAGGGGTATTCCGGACTCTTGAACCATGATATGCTCACGCGGTTGTTTGAGCGCATTCCGGATTGGGGCCTTGACAAAACAACGTACCTGATGTGCGGCCCGGAAGGCATGATGAAAAACGTGGAGACTCTGCTGGCCGCCCGAAGTATTCCGGAAGCCAAGATCTTTAAAGAGAGCTTTGTGCAGGGGACCATCGACAAGCAGCCCAAAAAGGAACCAGCTGCACGCGGTAACACCGCCCACGAAGTCAAAATTCTGTACGATGGCCAGGAGTACAAATTCCAGGTAGAGCCTAACCGCACGATTCTGGAAACCGCTCTCGACCTGGGCATTGATTTACCTTATTCCTGCCAAAGCGGGCTTTGCACCGCCTGTCGGGGTAAGGCCTTGAGCGGCAAGGTAAAACTTGACGAAGAAGAGGGCCTTTCCGCCAGTGAGCGAGCCGAAGGCTACGTGCTGACCTGTGTCGGCCATCCGGTCACCGATGATGTGGTGATTGAGATCGGTTAATTTCCCTGAAGAGACTAATGGCAAGATAGGCGGCTGACTAGTTGCCGTTACGAAGTTACGGTGTAGAAATTCGGTGTTTTTGATTTTGGGAAATGTTTTGAACCGTCCATTCGATTCTTTTCTCAAAGGGTGATTGACGAGCCGGGCAACCCGACTTGCTGCAGATTTTGCACGAGAAGTCCAGGCAGCCATCGGAGTGGACATAGAGCTCCAGTGTTTCACCAAATTCCTCACGCACCCGGCCGGCCAGCCGGTCGATTTCGTTATGGGCTTCGTGCACGTTGAGATACCACGGCACCGTCAGGTGGGCATCCAGGTGCAGCACACTACCAAACTTGATGATACGCGTGTTATGCAAATCAATCCAGTTTTCTTCCCGGTGCTGGTTGAGGCGGCTCACCATCTTGGCCAGCAACTCGCGGTCTGATTCATCCATAATGCCGGCCAGTGAACTGCGCAGAATTTTATAGCCCGTAACAAAAATGATCACCCCGAATACCATGGCCACGATGCTGTCAATCCACTGAATGCCGGTAAGGGCGATCAGCACGAGCCCCGCGATGATGCCCAGGGTGGACCAAGTATCGGAGATGAGGTGCTTGCCGCTGGCGACCAGCGCCAACGAGTTGCTTTTCCGGCCGGCCCGCACGCAGACGGATCCCATAATGAAATTCAGAAGAGCGGTAACGCCAATCAAGGCAATGCCAAAGTCAAGTTGGTGCAACGTGCGCGGTACAACCAGGTTGTGAATGGACTCATACAGAATAAAGCCGCTGGCCACAATGATCAGGGTGCCCTCAACTGCAGCGGAGATGAATTCAATTTTCCCATGGCCGTAGGGATGATCGGCATCGCGGGGTTTGGCCGAAAGCGTGAGGCTGTACAAACCAAAAAGTCCGGCCACGACATTCACAATGCTTTCCAGGGCATCCGTCAAAATCGCCACGGATTGGGTGAGCCAGTAGGCGGCTACCTTGCCCACAAACAACACCACAGCCAGGCCAACCACCCATCGCTGCAAGTTTATCTTTTGTCTTTCGAGTGGTGTCATTTTTTCGCTCGGTATCGTTTCCACAACGCAATCAGGGCGACCAGCACCCAAACCGAGTTAATGAAGGTGAATGGATAAATTTTGTTTATGGCTGAATTGATGATCAGCAGGATGCCGCCCGTGAGATTCAATAGTTGAAAACGATACGAGTCGCTGCTGATGCGTTGAAAGCTATTGAGTCCGAAAGCCAAAAGAATTTCGAACGCGCCAATCCAACCAATGACTTCAACCCAGGTCATTTCAGTGAAACACGAACGAGGTACATATCCATGGTGACAAAAAGAAACTTGCCATCGGGGGTTAGCACGCAGTTCGAGGTTGCCTCGGGCAACTTAATCTTGCCGAGCAACTGGCCGGCAGGGCCAAAGATCCAAACGCCACCGGGTCCCGTTGCAAAAACGTATCCCCGGGAATCAATTTTTAGTCCGTCCGGCAAGCCTTTCTCGGCTGAGGTAAATGAAGTGGCATCAAAAAGAATGATACCCTTTGCCAGCGAATCCCCGGCAACATCATACACGAGCCAGCGCGCTTTGCCGACATCGCTGTTGGCTATGTATAGTTTCGATTCGTCAGGCGACAGTGCAATGCCGTTCGGTCGCGTGAGTGAGTCAATCAGTAACTCAACTTTACCTTCGGTGATGCGGTACACACCGTTGTGAGGTTGTTCTTTTTCGGGGTCGCTGTCCTGGCCGCCAAGCCCATAGGGTGGGTCAGTAAACCAAATGCGTTGCTGTCGATCGATGTGCAAATCGTTCGGGCTGTTGAACTTTTTGTCGTTATACCGGTTGGCCAACGGTTCAAACAGGGGTTCCGGGTCGTTCAGAGGTGCCTTCATCACAGCTACTTGTCGATTGCCGTGCTGGCACAGTACCAATTCACCTGCCGGGTTAAGCGCCAGGCCATTCGATCCCGACTCGCCCGTGCGGGTGGTGTCGCCTGTGAATCCCGATGGGGCGAGATAGGGGTTCACTCCGCCTGCTTCGGTCCACTCATAAATGAGATTTTCAGGAACGTCAGAAAAAATCAACTTGTTTTCACCGGGCAGCCAAACCGGCCCCTCGCTCCACTCAAACCCTTCGCCCACAATTTCAATTCGGGCATCAGGCACCAGCACATCATTCAGGCCAGCATCCAGCACCTCGATGCTTCCGGTGGTCGGGTATTTGGTTTTTGTGCTGCAGGCCGTGGCGATGGTCATAACCATGACGGCAGTCAGCAGGATCGATCGGTTCGTTTTCATGGATCAGTTAATTTCAAGGTCTCCCTCGCCATATCATAACCAGGTATGGGCATGCGTTATGATCCGCTTTTCAAAGAGTTGGAGTACCTTACATGTTTTCAAATCTATCTTTGGACTACGTTTGTAAAAATACACGGAAAATGACGGAAATAGCAGTATTGATGGGCCTGGGCGCGGTGTTGTTGGCTCTTCTCTTTACCCTCACCTGGGTAGTTCAACTCCGGAATGGCAATGCAGCTATTGTGGATGTCGTTTGGCCAGCCAGTTTTCCTCTGCTCACCATGCTGTATTTCGTACTCATCAATGGTTACGTGCCCCGACAGGTGTTGGTGCTGGGTGTGGTGTGCCTGTGGGGCTTTCGGTTGTCGGGCTATCTGTACGCGCGCAATGTGGGCAAACCTGAAGATGCCCGGTATACGGCCCTTCGCCAGCAATGGGGTAGTCGTCATCAGGTTCGAATGCTGGGCTTCTACCTCGTCCAGGCTTTTTTTGCGCTTGTTCTCTCGTTGCCCTTTGTACTCACCATGGTGAACACCAAACCTGTTTTGGTTGTGTATGAGTGGCTGGGTTTGCTGATTAGTGTGGCCGGTGTGGCAGGGGAGGCGTTGGCCGATGCGCAACTGGCCCGGTTCAAATCGGATGCTGCCAATCGGGGTAAACTTTGCGAAGTGGGTTTATGGAATTACTCCCGGCACCCCAACTACTTTTTCGAGTGGCTTACCTGGGTGGGTTTTTCAGTAATGGCGCTCGGCTCGGCCTGGGGATACCTGGGAATCATTAGTCCCATCATCATGTATTATGTGCTCACGCAAGTCACCGGCATCGGGTATACCGAAGCCCATATGCGCCAAACGCGTGGGGCAGATTTTATCCGGTATCAGCAAACCACTTCTGCTTTTTTTCCATGGTTTAAAAAGCAGGCTGCGTAACGTACCTTTCAAAAAAATTTTGATTCATGGCATTGACTTTACCCGCCCGCCCGGCCCGGCATTTCCTGCCGGAAGAATTTCAGGTGTCGACCTGGGAACAGCTCAAACCCTATTTTGATCAGTTGCAAGAGCGCACCATTGATTCGCGGGCCGCATTGGAGCGCTGGCTGCGAGACCGCAGCGAGTTGGAGTCGGTGTTAAGTGAAGCTCTAGGATGGCGTT
>DAIPHR010000031.1:0-19475 GCA_036771215.1 Cyclobacteriaceae bacterium | reverse complement strand
GTGTACGTATCCGTGACTTCGAAAACGGAAGTCAATTCACCGGCATCCAAAGCGGCTTTCAGTGTGGCCAAGTTGGGGGTGTTCATAACGAACACTGCGATCGGCTTGGGCAAAGCGGCAATAGAATCAGCCTTGCGCTGTTCTACTGCAATCGAGTCGGCAACGCGAATCGAATCGAGGCGGGCTTTTTCACGGGCAGCCTTTTCACCTCCGCCACAGCTGGCGATAACAAGGGTAACGGCTGCCAAAATACCTACAAACAAAAATGCATTCTTGGTTTTCATGTTTTTTTCGGGTTTCGGCCGCAAAGGTAACATGTGCGGTGCCCTGCGGCAAATGAAAAATGGCAAAAAAAGTTTTTGTTGAACGAGGCCACAAAAGGCTAAAACACCAGTGTTTTGGTGGCAAAAATTACCCCACCGTGACCCCGAATCTCCAGGTCAACAACCGGTTGCGGGCCTTGCCAGTTGATTCTGATAAGCCCGAAATTATTTTGGATCACTAACGGACCTGCCCGGAACCGATTGGGTTCCTCCCTGGGTGTGCTCCAGGTGTGGGTGAGCCCGCTGGAGGTGAAGTCGACCAGCGGGTATGAAATGCCCCCCACCTTCATTTCGGAAAATTCCGCGATGTGCCGGTCGCCCGAAAGGATCAGCAAACGTTTGGCTTTCGCCCGGGCCAGCAGGTCAAATAATCGCTGGCGGGCGCGGGGGAAATTCCCCCACTTTTCGAATCGGTGCTCTTCGCTGATGACCTGGATGCTGGAATTGATAATGACTAACCGCGGTTGCTCATCGGCCAATTCGTTCTCTAACCAGTGCCATTGGGCCTCACCTAACACATCTCCGCCCGCATTGGGCAGGTACCGGTAAGCCGTGTTTTTAGTAGCCGAATCAATATACTGCTCACGATACAAGGTGTCGCGGAAGTACCGGGTATCCAGGTTGATTACTTTCACCTGGCGGTCTTTTGGTCCGAAGGTTTGGGCGTGATACAAACCCTCCCGCTGGCGTACCGGGTGGTTTTGGGGAAGATCGAGGAAGTCCGCAGCCAAGGCCTGACTTTCTTTTTTGTGCGAAAAGAGTTTTCCACCATCATTTACCCCGTAGTCGTGGTCGTCCCACGTGCCGGTGATGGCACATGCCTGGCGCAGCGCCTGATACCCGGCCCGGCTTTTCTGCTGATCGTATTTATTCTTCAGCACCGTCATATCGTGAGAGTCACCGTAGATGTTGTCGCCTCCCCAGATCCAAACCTGGGGTTGTTGCTTCAAAATCTCATCCCACAACTGGTCGTCCACATTCTGGCGTGTGCAGGAACCGAAGGCAATAACATGAACGGGTTGTGACTTTTGAGCAAAAGCGGGGGTGGAAATAAGCAGAAGAATCAGTAGTCGCATCGGTGGCCAAAGATGGTGGAACGAAAGCAAACCACCACAGGAAAATAGCTAAATTCGCGGTTTCTCATGATAACGTATGCTCACGCTGGACGAACAAATTAAGACCGAAATCGGTACTGCCTTGCGGGCGATCCTTGGCCAACCGGTAGACAGCCTGCAGGTACAACCGACTAATCCGGAGTTCGAAGGTAGCCATACGCTGGTCTGTTTCCCGCTCACCAAACTCACGCGAAAGTCACCCGAAGAGACAGCCCGCCTGATTGGAGAGGAGCTGACGAAGGGGCAGTTGTTCAGCCGATTTAACGTGGTGAAGGGTTTTCTCAACCTGTCCGTGACTGACCGCGTTTGGGTATCCACACTGCAGTCCGTAGCCCGGCAATCGCAGTTTGGGCAGGTGGTACCCCATGGCCGCGAGGTGATGATCGAATACTCATCGCCCAATACGAACAAGCCGCTTCACCTGGGGCACTTGCGCAATAACTTTCTGGGCTTCAGCGTGAGCGAAATTTTCCGTGCGCTGGGCCATACTGTGCACCGGGTGCAGATTATCAATGATCGCGGCATTCACATTTGTAAGAGCATGGCGGCCTGGCAGCTTTTCGGTAACGGTGAAACCCCCGAGAGCAGTGGCATCAAGGGCGATCATCTGGTGGGCAAATACTACGTGCTGTTCGATAAGCAGTATAAGAAGGAGATGGCCGACCTCACTGCGCAAGGTGTGCCAGAGGCAGAAGCCGAAAAGGAGGCACCCATCATGAAGCTGGCGATTGACTTGCTGCGCAAGTGGGAGTCAAAAGATGAAGCTACCCTGGCGCTATGGAAAACACTGAATGGCTGGGTGTACGAAGGGTTCGATAAAACCTACCGCCAAATGGGCGTAGTGTTCGATAAACTCTACTACGAAAGCGACACCTACCTGTTGGGAAAGGATGAAGTGTTGAAGGGTGTGGAACAAGGCGTTTTTTTTAAGAAAGAGGATGGCAGCGTGTGGGTCGACCTGACGAATGACGGCCTGGACAATAAAGTCTTACTGCGCGCGGACGGCACTTCGGTGTACATGACCCAGGACATTGGTACGGCCATCTTGCGTTTCCGCGATTTCCCGAATATTGAAGGGCAGGTGTACACCGTGGGCAATGAACAGGAGTATCACTTCAAAGTATTATTCCTGATCCTAAAGAAATTAGGCTTTGCGTTTGCCGACAAATGCTACCACCTGTCCTATGGCATGGTGGATTTACCCACGGGCAAGATGAAAAGCCGGGAGGGCACCGTAGTGGATGCCGATGACCTGATGAAAGAAATGCTGGACGAGGCGGAGAACCAGACCCGCGCGTTGGGCAAGATTGACGAAATGACCGATGCGCAGGCGCACGAGTTGTTCGATATGGTGGGGATGGGGGCGTTAAAATTCTTCCTGCTTAAAGTTGATCCCAAAAAACGGATGCTGTTCGATCCGGCTGAGTCGATTCAGTTGCAGGGGCATACAGGGCCGTTCATTCAATACACCCATGCCCGCATACAGGCGTTATTGCGTAAAGCTGCGGAGCTCAAGGTTAGCCCGAATACCGATGCGCTGGATTTGTCGGTTGCGCTGGAGTCGGCCGAGCGTGAGGTAATAGCCCTGCTCAACAGCTATCCGGTACGTTTGCAAGAGGCAGGCCGAACCTATTCACCGGCTCTGGTGGCTGCCTTCGCGTACGATCTGGCCAAGGAATACAACCAGTTCTATCAGTCGATCAGCATTTTGGGCGAAACGGACAAAGCCAAAGTGAATCTCCGCCTGTGTTTGTCGCTGGCGGTGGGTCGTGCGCTCAAGCACAGCATGAGTTTGCTCGGCATTCGCGTGCCCGACAAGATGTAACCTTTTGCCGGGTAGCTTGTTACTTGTTTCATGAAAACCATCTTCGCTACCCTGATCTTGACCATGAGTTTATCTGCCCCCACGCTATACGACTTCAAAATCAACGCCCTGGACGGCCGCACCATTGATTTTGCCCAGTACAAAGGCAAGGCGCTGCTCATCGTCAACACTGCTTCGCGTTGCGGGTACACCCCCCAATATGCCGATTTGCAGGAACTGCATAAAACCTACGGTAACAAGATTACCATCCTCGGTTTTCCAGCCAATAATTTTGGAGGCCAGGAGCCGGGAACCAACGCTCAGATTTCAGAGTTCTGTCAGAAGAATTATGGCGTAACCTTCCAGATGTTTGAGAAAATTTCCGTGACGGGCAAGGACCAACATCCGCTGTACGGATGGTTAAAGGAGAAGACAGGCAAAGAGCCTACGTGGAATTTTTGCAAGTATCTGGTAAAGCCGGATGGCACAGTCAAATTTTTCGGTTCAGGTGTCAACCCCGCAGAAATTCTAGATGAAATCTAAAGTTATTATTCTATCCGTCATTCTTATGGGATTAGCCTCCATGTTAGCCGCCAAATTGTCGGGCAACCGCGAACCCCAGGGTGCGGTGCCCGCGTCCATTTACGACCTCAAAATCAAAAGTCTCGATGGAAAAGAGATTGACTTCTCCCAGTATCGCGGGAAGAAGCTTTTGATCGTGAACACCGCTTCGAAGTGCGGCAAGACCCCGCAATATGCTGGCTTGGAAAAGCTTCACGAGCAATACCAAAATAAGGTTTCGGTACTTGGCTTTCCAGCCAACAATTTTCTTTGGCAGGAGCCAGGGTCAAATCAGGAGATTGCCGAATTCTGTGAGCGAAATTATGGTGTCAAGTTTCAGATGTTTGAGAAGGTTTCCGTTAAGGGATCCGATCAACATCCGCTTTACCAATGGCTTCAGTCCAAAACCGGCCACAAACCCGACTGGAATTTTGCCAAGTATCTCGTGAGCGAAGACGGCACGCGGGTGACTTTTTTTAAGTCGTCTGTTCAACCGCTGGATGATCAATTGGTTTCGTTGATCATACAACCGTGATGCTGAAGCACCTGGTATCAGCCAAAATCTGGTCGCTGGATGTGGGTGTTCTCATTTTAAGGGCCAGCTGTGGGCTTATGGCTACGCACGGGTGGAGTAAGTTCATTCATTTTGCCGAGCGCAGTGCCAAGTGGCCCGATCCATTTCACGTTCCCCCGCCCGTTTCTCTGGGCCTCACCGTTTTTGCCGAGTTGGTGTGCACGCTGCTGATCATAGTAGGCCTCTACACACGGCTGGCGCTCATACCCCTCATCATTTGCATGGCTGTGGCGGTGTTCATCATTCATGGCGATGACCCTTTTGGAGATAAAGAACACGCCCTGTTGTTTTTACTGCCCTATCTCGCGCTGATGTTCACCGGGCCGGGCAAGTATTCCCTCGATCGCGTCATCCGCAAAGCGTAGCCGGTTTCACCCCCAAAAAACTCCGGTTTCACCGACTTTTTGCGTCCGCCCGCCTCTCCGGGCTGTCGGCAACCCTTCCGGAGCCGTTATTTTGAGTATAAATCGAACGCATATGGGCGAGCAACGCAACAAATTGAGTAACAGCTTCTGGGTAGGGGCTATTATTTTAGGCATCGGCAGTTTCCTACTGCGCGATCGACTTGACTTTTTAGATTTTCCGCGCTGGCTGTTTTCCTGGAAAGTAATCCTGATCGTAGTGGGGGTTGTCATTGGGGTGAACAGGCGGGTTGAAGGAATCGGGTGGTTGGCCTTGATCCTGGTGGGGGCCTTCTTTTTGCTGGAGGATATCTTCTTCGATTGGGACTTGCGCAGATACTTTTTCCCGGTCGCTATCATAGCCGTGGGTTTGGTTATTTTGACCCGCGCAGTTGCCGGTAGCGGGGCGCGTGAAGCGCGCAAGTCGGCCATGAATTCCGATGGGATTGTGGCCACCGATGAAGGCGGTGAGGATTACTTCGATCTGGTAGCCGTGTTTGGGGCCATCAAGCGCAAAGTTTTCTCCAAGATGTTCCGCGGAGGAAAAGTTTCGTCCGTTTTCGGTGGTGTGGACATTGACTTGTCGCAGGCCGATATGAATGGTACTGTGCTGGTTGATGTGGTGTGTATTTTTGGCGGCATCAAACTGATTGTGCCTTCAAACTGGGAAACTAAAAATGATGTGACCGCCATTATGGGTGGGGTAGAGGATAAGCGCACTTCTCTCGGCACTACGCCAACCAAAAAGATTGTGCTGACCGGTTTCGTCATGTTTGGCGGGGTCGATATCAAGAGCTACGTCTAGTAAATGAGGCGGCAACACCCCGTTGCCGCCTCCCACTAAAATCCCTCTGTTAACCCTATTCGCCATGTTAACCTGGTATCTGATAAAACTGATTTACTTCGCGGGTGGTGAGACCATCGGCAGCGAAGCGAAGTTTGAAGAACGGTGCATGATGTTGCAAGCCGATGAGGCCGGCTGGGCGCGCGAAAAGGCGGTGGTGCTGGCCCGGCTGCAGGAGCATTCGATGTCTGTACGGTTTGTGCGGGTGAGCGAAGTAGTCGCCCTGACTGAATATGAAGGAGCGTGCCTGATCGCGACTGCTTCGTTACCGGTCTCTGGATTTGTTGAAGGCCGCGCAGCCCGGTAATTTGCAGCGCATGTCACTTCTGTCTTCCCGCGCGGTATCCCGCAAGACGCTAATCGTTGTCTCAATCGCCCTTGCCTGGTGGCTGGCACAAGCTATGCTCGCCTACCCGTTCCTGTCTTCGTTCGAGGTGGCGGCCTGGGACTCGGCTGCGTTTGGCGGCACGCTGGCCATTGTAGCGCTGGCCGCGCACAACCTGTTATTTCGTTATATACCCGAGTATGGCAAATATGGTTTTGCCGTGGGGTTAAGCGCGGGCGCTGCCTGGCTGAGCGTGTGGGTGGCCCGCCAGGCGATTGAACCGTGGGTTGCCGATCCCGCCTACGCGGGTTTCCTAAACGAAAGCGAAAGCCTACGCCACGCCATTCACTTCTTGTGGATGATGGGCATCACGCTCATTAGCCTGATAGCCGAAGATGTGAACCGGAAGAGGGCAGAAGTGCAACAGGAAGCCGATGTGAAGTCGTTTGTGCGCGAAGCGGAACTTCAGAAGCTGCAGTTGCAGCTGCAACCGCACTTCCTGTTCAACAGTTTAAACTCCATCAATGCCCTGATCCTGTTCGACACGGAGAAGGCACGCGAAATGATCGGCCAGTTGTCAGATTTTTTGCGCGCCACCCTGAAGCGGGCCGATGAACAGTGGATTTCGCTGGAGGAAGAATTCCAATACATCAACCTGTATTTGTCGATTGAGAAGGTGCGCTTCGGCCATCGCCTGCAGGTGGAGGCCGATCTGGATGAGCAACTCAAGATCTGGTTGATACCACCGCTCATTCTACAACCGTTGGTCGAAAATGCGATTAAGTTTGGCCTGTATGGAACAACCGACCAGGTGAAAATCACCATGATCACCTCGCGCGTGGATGACCATTTAACGATCCGGATTTCCAACCCTTTTGATGCCGATGCGCAGCCGGCCAGTGGTACCGGTTTCGGGTTGCACGGGCTCAAGCGCAGACTTTATCTTTTGTATGCCCGCAACGATTTATTGCAAACGCGCACCGAAGGAAATCAATTCATTGTTCAGTTAACCCTGCCCGAAAAATATGAAGGTAATCTTAATTGATGACGAGCCGCTGGCCCGGGCGGTTATCAAAGCCCACCTGCGCAAGTTCCCTGAACTGGAGGTGGTGGCCGAATGTGGCGATGGCTTTGAAGGTGTTAAAGCCATTCAGCAATTTCAGCCCGATTTGGTTTTTCTCGATATCCAGATGCCAAAAATCAATGGCTTTGAAATGCTGGAACTGGTGGAGTCCAAACCATCGGTCATCTTTGTCACTGCCTATGATACCTACGCCATTCAGGCTTTTGAGGCCAATGCAGTCGATTACCTGCTTAAGCCGGTATCGGAGGAGCGTTTTCATCAGGCCTTGCTGAAGTGGAAGGCGCACATGACCTTGCCGCCCCCGTCAGGGGTCGATCAGGTGCTGGAGTCAATGGCCAAAACCTCACCTCAACAACAGCGTGTGGTGGTCAAGACCGGTAGCAAGGTGAAAATTATTCCCCTGCACGAGGTGCTCTATTTTGAAGCCGATGATGATTACGTGAAGGTGATCACGGCCGAGGGGGCGTTTCTCAAGAACAAAACCATGGGCTTCTATGAAAACTCGCTCGACCCACAGCAATTTGTCCGCATACACCGTTCGTTCATCGTGCAGGTGAATCAGATTACGCGGATTGAGCCCTATCAAAAAGAAACGCACATGGCGGTGCTGCGCAGTGGTGTGTCGCTGCCGGTAAGTAAAACCGGCTACGTCAAGCTGAAGGGAATTTTGGGCGTGTAGCGGCTGCTTACCCCTATATTTGCGCCCGGTATGATGAAGCATTGGATGGAAGCCTTTCGGCTTCGCACGTTACCGTTATCACTGGCGTGCATCGGCATGGGAAGTTTTCTGGCGGCAGCCGAAGGCCGGTTTCAATGGAGCCTATTCGGGCTGGCGTGTTTAACCACCATTTTCCTTCAGGTACTCTCCAATTTGGCTAACGACTATGGTGACTCCATTCACGGAGCTGACCATGCCGAGCGCCTTGGGCCGAAGCGGGCGGTGCAATCCGGAAATATTTCTTCTGATGCCATGCGCAGGGCGGTTGTTCTTTTCGCGGGTGCAAGTTTCCTCTCGGGTTGCCTGTTGCTATACATGGCGTTTGGGTTCAACTGGCAGTTGCTTGGATTTTTTCTGGGGCTTGGCGTGCTCAGTATTCTGGCGGCTGTGGGCTATACCGTGGGCAAGAAGCCCTATGGTTACCTCGGTTTGGGCGATCTCTCCGTGTTTCTTTTTTTTGGGTTAGTCGGGGTAATGGGTACCTACTTTCTGTTTACCCGCGAGTTTAATGCGGGCATGATTTGGCCGGCTATGAGTTGCGGTTTTTTTTCCATTGCCGTGCTCAACATCAATAATATCCGGGATATGGAAAGCGATCGCCAGGCGGGAAAATTCTCGATTCCGGTGCGGGTAGGTAAGCGTTGGGCGGTGCGCTACCATATTTTTTTGTTAGCGGCCGGTCTCCTGAGCGCCATCGTTTACACGTTCGGTCATTATTCCAGTAGCTGGCAATTCATTTTTTTGGCGATTACGCCTTTGCTGGTGGTCAATGGCCGGGCCGCAGCAAATTACCCGCCCCAGCGTCTGGACCCTTACCTCAGGCAAATGGCGCTTACCACGCTCTTGTTTGTTGTCCTTTTTGGTGGTGCGCAACTGCTTTTCTAAAGAACTTTTTTTCTTTTTCGGATGTAGATTTCGCGTATCTTAGCGGGAACTATGGCGAAGACAGAATTCTCAATCACGTGCAATCTCTGTGAGTACCTGAAGGACTCCCTTTTCAATGGCTTGAATCCGGAAGATCTCGAGCATATCAGCATTCATAAGACCTGCATTCAGTATCGAAAAGGCCAGAATTTGTTTTTTGAAGGCACCCGCCCCATGGGCCTGTATTGCATCAATGGCGGCAAGGTGAAGGTGTTTAAAAACAATGTTCAGGGTAAAGAATATAGCATTTACATCGCCAAGCCGGGTGATTTCCTGGGTTATCGGGCTTTGTTGAGCGAAGAATTCTATGGTGCCACTGCCCAGGTGTTGGAAGACGCCAAGATATGTTTCATACCCCGCGACCAGTTTTTTAGTGTTCTTAATCGAAACCCAACATTCATGCGCAAGGTGATTAAGGCCGTTTGCCATGAAATGGGGATTATGGAAGAGCGCCTGGCCGAGTTGGCGCACAAATCTGTACGCTAGCGCCTGGCTGCCAACCTGCTCATGCTGTAAGAAACCTACGGCATGGAGTGTGAAGGCAGCTCGCTCATTGATCTGGCGCTTTCGCGCGAAGACCTGGCCAGCATCGTGGGCACGGCAACGGAAACCGTCATCCGCCTGCTTTCTGAGTTTAAATCAGACGGATTGATTTCGTTTGAAGGTAAAAAAATTCGTGTTATCGACCCTAAAAAGTTAGCCAAGCAGGCCGATCTCATCGTGGCCTGACCCCTCGAACCCGGCTTTTCCTCTTTTTCGGCTGACAAAAGTCATGTTTTGCTTTGATGGCTATCATGAGGTTGCCGTCAGTTCGGGTCTACTTTTGACCAAAACAAACAGGTTATGAAACGCATACTGGTTCCCTGCGATTTTTCGGATCCGGCAGTTCAGGCTTTTAAACTGGCAGCTGAGATTGCGCGCGAAAATCATGAAGAAGTACTGCTGCTCAACGTAGTTGAGTTGCCGGTTTTACACGATTCCGTCATGATGCCTACACTTTCGTTTGAAGAAGCTTTTTTAAAAGAAGTTCGTGAACGGGCTTTGGAGCATTTCAAAACCATGAAGGAGAAATGGGGCAAGGATGTGAAGATCAATTACCGGGTGGAGTACGGAGCCACGGCACCAACCATTCGGCAGTTCATTGATGACGAGAAAATTGACCTGGTGATTATGGGTACCCATGGCGCATCCGGCATGAAAGAATTGTTCCTCGGTTCGAATGCCGAAAAAATTGTGCGGTCGTCACCCGTGCCCGTGCTTACGATCAAAAAGCACACTCCACTCACCTCAATCAAAAATATTGTTTTTCCTACGTTGCCCACAACTGAGAATGACGATCTGCTCAACCACGTGAAGGACTTACAGAATTTTTTTAAGGCTAAACTGCATGTGTTGTATGTGAATACCCCCGCGTTGTTTACACGCGATACAATTACCCATCGGCAAATGAAAGAATTCGCCCACCGGTATTTGCTCAAAGATTACACACTCAATGTCTACAACGATCTGAGTGAAGAAGAAGGTGTCCGAAACTTTACTACCGAGATCAAAGGCGATTTGATTGCGATGACTACCCACGGGCGTAAAGGCTTGGCCCATGTTCTGAGCGGCAGCATAGCCGAAGATGTGGTCAATCATGTCGAATGTCCGATCTGGACGTATAAACTGAAGGGTAAATGAAAAACATTTTAATTCCGGTCGACTGGCAGTCGCAGGACGTGCACCTCGCGGATTATGCCAAAGCGTTTGAACACATTGACAACAAGAAGTTCTCCGCCTTTTTTTTGGAGGACTTTCTGCAACACAACGAACGCGAGACTGCGGCTGCGGAAGCTGATCGGCTTGATTTTCGTTTTGAGATTGAGAAGGAAGCCCGCGCCCTGGATGTTGATCTTCAGTTTTTGACCAATACCCAAAACCAGATCGCGCTTCGTTTTCAAACACGATTTGCCGACCTGTTAACCATCCAGGCCAGCGAAAAATCATGGCGCGAGCGGGCGCATGAGCTGCCCCCCGGGTTTTTGGAGAACATGGGTTGTTCGGTTATGATTACACCCCAGCTTACAAATCGGTTTAATGAAATCATATTATCGTTTGATCCGGACTTTTCTGCACTGGCTGCGTTGAAAACGTTCCTGTCTCTATACGGTAAGATTTCGCGTGAAAAATCCATGACCGTGATTACAGTGATTTCACACGAGGAGTCAAACATTGTGACGGAGAAGTGCCTGATCGAATTTCTTCAGAAGTATTTTAGCAACGTGGGTACCTTCCCCGTTCACCAGCGTAGTCTTATTCCTACGTTGGATAGCCTGGTGAGTGTCGCTGACAGGCCTTTGCTGCTGATGGGGAAATCAGCTACGCACTTCCTCAATAACAACGATCGCATGGAGAGTCTGATTCGAAAGAAAGGTTCATTGTTTTACTCCGTCTAGCCCACACCTGTATGCGTCAGTACCCCCCAGCAGACGTACAGGTCTCCTGCTTTCATTGCGGCCAGCCGTGCGAGGCATCTCCGATTGAGCGTGAAGGTCATACATTTTGTTGCCGGGGCTGCGTCACGGTGTTTGAAATCCTCAACGATAATAATCTGTGCGAATACTACTCGTTCAGCGATCGCCCCGGCATTAACCGGAAGGAGGTCAACCGCGAGTCGTACGCCTACCTCGATGAAGCCTCCGTTCAACAACGGCTTGTAGCCTTCAAGTCCGATCAGTTCACACGGGTTGAGTTTTTTGTGCCCGCCATTCACTGCATCTCGTGCATCTGGTTGCTGGAAAATCTGCAACGCCTTCATTCCGGTGTTATCAAATCGCAAGTCAACTTCTCGCGTAAGCGGGTGACCATTGATTTTCGTCCGGGCGCGTTGGCTCTTAGTGAACTGGCAGCCCTGCTGGACTCAGTGGGTTATTCACCCCAGATTAGTCTCAGCGAAGAAAAAAAGCAGACGCGCTCATCACCCGCGCTGGTGATGAAGTTGGCCGTGGCCGGCTTTACCTTCGGGAACATCATGTTGTTGAGTTTTCCGGAGTACCTCGGACTGGAAGGCACGGAGAGTGAGTTGAAGCTTTTGTTTTCCTATCTCAACCTGGCGTTGGCCATACCCGTTACGTTTTACAGCGGGCAAGAGTATTTCACCAATGCCTGGCATAGTTTCCGGCAACGCCAAATCAACATTGATGTTCCGATTGCCGTGGGCCTGGCCGCCTTGTTCTTTCGCAGTGCGTACGACATACTTTCGCAGACCGGTCCGGGTTATCTGGATTCATTGGCAGGTTTGGTTTTCTTTCTGCTGATCGGCCGGTGGTTTCAAGGAAAGACGTACGAGAGTCTGGCGTTTGATCGGGATTTCAAATCCTATTTCCCGTTGGCTGTTCAGCGCAAAGCCGGAGCCGATTGGAAGCCGGTAGTCATTTATGAACTTAAAAAAGGCGATACGATTCGCGTGCGAAACTGGGAGGTGGTGCCGGCCGATTGTATGTTATTGTCAGCCGAGGCGCTTTTGGATTACAGTTTTGTCACAGGTGAATCAAAGCCGGTGCTGGCAAAAGCCGGGGAGTGGGTGTATGCGGGGGGCCGCCTGATTGGCCAGCCCGTGGACATGGTGGTCGAGAAGAAGACCTCGCAAAGCCACCTCACCAGTTTGTGGAACAATGAAGTATTTCAAAAACCGGAAGAGAGCCGTTACCGGAAGATCATTGATCGGGCCGCCCGCAGATTTACCTGGGTGGTGCTCGTGATTGCCGTCATCACGGCCGTGTATTGGTATTGGGCCGATTCGGCCCAGATGTGGCTGATTATTACGGCCGTACTGATGGTGGCCTGCCCCTGCGCGTTGGCGCTGGCGGCACCCTTTACCTATGGTAACATGCTGCGGGTTATGGGGCGTAACGGTTTTTATCTCAAGAATGCCGATGTGATCGAGCGCATGGCCGCGATTGATACGGTGGTATTTGATAAAACCGGTACCGTTACACACGGCTCGGCCCACCCGGAGTTTATCGGAGTGCTGGAGGATGACGAGTTAGCGTGGGTGAAGCGCATGACGGAGTCATCGACTCACCCGCTCAGCAATCTGATTGCGCGTTCACTCACGATAAGCAGCTCGGGCGAGTTGCGTGAATTTACCGAGCGGCCTGGCAAGGGCATGCAGGCGCTGATCAGCGGCCGTAGGGTTAAAGTTGGCTCTGCCGATTTTGTCGGATTTAACGGTAACCTGTCTGATTTGTCAAGCAAAGTTTTCGTAGCCATCGATGATGAAGTGCGCGGCTACTTCCGCTTGAAAACTATCCTGCGGACCGGCATGAGGGAACTACTGGCCTCGATGGCGCCACGCGGGCTCTTTTTGCTTTCGGGCGATGGGGAAGGTGATCGCCAGGGTATGGCCGATGTATTCCCGAAGGAAGCTGCGTTGCATTTTAATCAAAGTCCGCACGACAAAATGAACTTTATCCGGCAACGGCAGGAGCAGCACCACAAGGTGATGATGCTGGGCGATGGCCTCAACGACAGTGGTGCGCTGAAGCAAAGCGATGTGGGTGTGGCGGTTACCGATGACCCGGGCGTGTTTACACCCGCTTGCGATTGCATTCTGGAGGGGCGGCAGTTGCCGCAACTCAATCGTTTTTTAAAATTGAGCCGGGCCGCCACCACCATTCTAAAAGTGGGCTTCGGAATTTCTTTTTTCTATAATGTGATTGCGCTCTCTTTCGCTGTAAGCGGCCACCTGACGCCCCTCACAGCCGCGATACTCATGCCGTTTTCCAGTATTAGTGTGGTTGGTTTTTCTACCTTAGCTGTGAATTGGGCCGCCCGTAAAATTCTGACATCATGAATATCATCATCGCCCTGATTTGCGTAAGCCTCACCGTTGCCGTGGTTTTTCTGGGGGCTTTTTTGTGGAGTATGAAAAGCGGGCAGTTTGACGATACCTACGGGCCCTCGGTGCGCATGCTGTTTGAGGATAAGAAAGGGGACGTCAAAAAGTGATGGCACCGCCAGTTGTGGTTGCTTCTATCCGTTTCGCCAGTGCCGCCAGGCGCGAGCTGAAATAACGCTGCTCGGCCTGGGAGGCCGAATATTGAATCGCTCGTTCAAAACCCGTTTTGGCTTGCGCGATTTGGTTGGCTTGCTGATGCCAGGTGGCCAGCGTGGCGTGATACAGTGCACTCGCCTCCAGTGGTTTTTCCAACGCTTTCGTTTCCGGCCGTGTCAGCGCGTGCGATGCTCCTTTCCATTCGCCAATGGCGATGAGGCGATTGAGTTGAATGAGCGGAGCGGGTTTCAAGGCCAGCAACCAATCGTATAGCTGCACAATGCGTTCCCAATTTGTATCGGCATAGTGTTTGGCTGCCGTGTGTTCGTAGGCAATGGCCGCCTCCAGGTGAAGAGGCGTAAGTTGATCTCCGGCAGACGCCCGCTCCAGAAACTCGCGGCCTTGCTGCAACAGATCGGTATTCCAACGCGTGCGATCCTGCTCTTTCAGTTGCACAAAATCACCCGTGGGTGAAAGGCGTGCCGGCAGCCGCGCGGTGTTCAGACACATGAGCGCCAGCAACGCATACACGGCTGGTTGCTGCAACGCGGAATGCTGTGTGAGCATATGGGCGAGCCGGAGGGCTTCTTCTATTACATCTTCGCGGACCAGGGTTGGATGATGGGAGGCATGGTAGCCCTCGTTAAAGATCAGGTAGATCACCAGCAGCACGCTGTCCAGGCGGGTGGTGAGTTGGGCTGGGGGCGGAAGCTCGAACAAGACGTTTTCGGTGCGCAGCGTTTCGCGTGCGCGATAGAGGCGTTTGGTGATGGTATCCTCCTGTGTGAGAAACGCGTGGGCAATTTCGGCTACGCTAAAGCCACACAATGTTTTGAGCGTGAGGGCCACCTGCGCCTCGGTGGGCAGGGCGGGGTGGCAGCAAACGAACATCATGCGCAGTTGCTCGTCTTCGATGTGGGCAGGCGAGAGTTGCGCGGTTAGCACAGGACCAGCCGTGTACTCCGATTTGAGCAGGGCAGCCGTGGCGGCCGCAAATTCTTTTTCGTGGCGCTTTTGCCGAAGTACGTCCAGTGCTTTGTTGCGCGCTACCGTGAAGAGCCAGGCCGAAGGGTTTTGCGGAACGCCATGAAACTTCCATTGCTCCAGCGCCTTGAGCAGCGCGTCCTGTGCTACGTCCTCAGCCAGCGCCAGGTGCTGCGGCCCGAATACACGGGTGAGCGCAGCCACCAGCTTACCCGCCTCGTGGCGGAAGAGATTTTCAAGATGGGGCGTTGTAACAGGCACGTTGGGCGAGCCCAAGATCGAAATTATGAACGGAATTTGGCAACCTTACCTGTCCATTTCTCGATCCACGTCATCCAATAGTCCGATAACTTCGCTGCACCGCATGCGTTAGCTTCTGTGGATTTCATTCGGTTAAGCAATTTTAGTTGAGCGCGTTCCGTTACACGGTGCGACTATGTTCAGTCCGTGGACGGGTATAAATGGACCAGCAAGTAAGCATAACCGCAAAACAGTTCTTCCCCCCATTTGGGCGGGCCGATATTGCCCTGACAGGATTGGTACGTCTGGGCTTACGGATTGCGGAACAACTGAATGGTATAATCCAGTAATTCGTTGTCCCCATACTGGCCGTGGCCGGGCACCACCACCCGCACGTGGGGGTATTGCTGCCGTATGCGTTCTACCGTACGCGACCATTCAGCCAGGTTAGCATCGCCCAGATAGCCCTTGGTGGCGTTTACTTCCTTAATCAGGCAGCCACCGAACATCACATCCTCGGCCGGAAAATAGGCGATGATGTTGTCGGCTGTGTGGCCTTCGCCCCAGAAGCGTGCCACCACGTGTTGGCTCCCCACGGGAAGGCGCAGGGAATCCATGAAGCTGTTTTGCGGAACGGGGTATTTATTGGCTTTCGCGAGGTCAATCGTTTTGGTGAGGGCGTAGGAGGGAATTTTTTGATGGTGAAACGCCTGCAGGCCGGCCAGGCAGTCGTTGTGGAAGTGGGTGGGCACAATAGCGGTGATGTTGAGTTGATACCTTTCGCGCAGCCAGGCGATCAGTTCCTCTGAACTTTTGTCCGTGGTTGGGGTGTCGAAAATGACGGCTTCCTTGCCGTGCCGCACGATGAGCCCGTTGCAAGGCACGTTACCGAAATCCTGAGTTTGCAAAAAAGACGTGTGCTCAAAGGCGTTGTCGGAAATCTGGGTAATGATGAGGTCAGCCGATTGGTACACCACCCGGGGTGCAAAGCTGCCGCGTGGGGTTGGGCTGCAGCCCACGAGGGTTGCCAGGGCCCAGGCAAAAAGCACGAGGTTGACAGTTGCGGGTGTTTTCATATGCATGAAGATGAGAATCGGTTGTGCGGGTTATAAGCTGATTTTCTGGCTAGCAGGGCTAACGACCTGACCGCTGGTGGGGGAAGTGCTACTCGCCCAGATAGGGATCTTTTATTTTTTTGATTTGATAGGTGATATCGCGGAATGTGGCCTGACAACTTTTTCCGGTGGGGGACTGCGCCAGGAAGCCAACCTGGAGGCGTTTCGTGGCATCAAACTGGAAGTGTCGGACGAGAACCCACTGTACGCCATTCAGCGAATAGTAGAGCGTAATCACATGGCCGGCCCGGGCCACCTTGAAAAAGACTTTGTTGGCGGTCAGTTCAACCGAGTTGCAGTCATCGGAGGTGTTTTTGGTGACCACACTGACGACCCGTTTGGCGCCCAGGTAGTCGCGTTCAAAGCAGAACTTAATCCAGTTTAAGCTGTCCTGTTTCAGCACGAGGGCTCCGCCATCCCACTTATTTTCAAACGCATGCTCAATTGACGCGCTGAGTACGAAGTCGGGGTCGGCTGTGAAAAGCAGTTTTGGTGCGTTATCGGTATTGTACGTCACGTTGGGGTCGCGGAACATATCTGTTTTTTCGCCCGCCACGATGGTCAACGCGTTTTTTGCTATGGTGAATTGCCGGGGCTGATTCTCCCAGGTTAAACGATGGGGAATGCCGTCTATCCGGACGGAGTCTTTGGGTTGACCGAATCCGGTTTGGATCAACGCACAAAACAGCAAACTACTGAACAGTGGTGCAATGAATGGGCGATGGAGCATAGGAATAGGATTTAATGGTCATGTTGAGTCTGGCTGATTCGTTTGTGTGCCATAATGGGATAAGTCGAATTGTTCCGCCTGGGGTGAGTCCCTCAAAAGAGAAATAGTTTCTTAACAATTTTGTTTCGCATGCGCAGGTATTCTTTTTTGATGACTGGCGAGGTTTGTCGTATTCCCGTGTTACAGAATATCCCAACGGTCATTTTTTGATTGGGGAAATAGAAAAGATCTGTAGTTGTTCCAATACCTCGGCCAGAATGTCCGATCAGAAATTGGTAGGGAAAACTTTTGTCGGCCATTAAGCCAAGGCCATAGTCGGGTTTCTTTTCATCATTCCATTTGGTCATTTGACCAAGCGTTTCCGCCTTCAATATTCCACCACCCATGAGGGTTTCTAAAAAGTGGGCGGCTTCTGAAATGGGCGCGTAGATTCCATCATCGCCCATAAACCAATTGGTTGTTTCGATCGTCTTACTTGTCAAGTTTTCAACTTTTCCGTCTTGATCCAGGTCTCCGTAGTGGTTGACGAGGTGATCGGGCGGGGTTTGTCTGTAATACGTGGTTTTAAATCCATGAGCTTGCAAAACTTCCTTTCTTAAAAATTCCGTATGCCCGTTGGGCGTTAGTTGGTCCATGATCATGGCAAGCAACATGAAATTGGTACTGCTATACTGATAGGCGGTTCCGGGAGCGCCTGTTGGTGGATGATGAAAGACATATCTTTTTAAAACATTTTCGTGTGTCAGGGTGTCCAGCTTTAGATTTCCGGATAAGTACAACGCATTCAGTTTTGCATCATTCTCGTAGTTGATTAGTCCTGACTGATTGGCTAGTAAGTGTCTTACCGTTAGGATTTGTCCGTGGGGTAAGTTAGTGGTAATCCATTCGGGCAGGTATTGGCTGATTTTGCCGTCTAACTCGAGCTTACCCTGTTCGACCAGTTTCAGAGCCGCAACCGCAGTATACATCTTGCCTACGCTTCCGGCTGCAAACACACATCCGGCCTCCATCGGCTTTCGGTTTTCAATGTCTTGAAAGCCGGCAACGCCAACCCACTCGTTGCCTTCAGACGTTTTGATATATACCGTTACACCCGTCAAGTGACCGCGCGTGGCTTTGTCGATAATGCCTTGAACGTTTTTAAGCTTTTTGGATTGTGCCCAGGCGGCCGTGGTAAAGACCATAAAAAGAAGGACGGAAAACAGAGCTATTGTTCCTCTTTTCATGAACGGTTTATGTTTTTTGGTCTGATTTTTCACGCAATATGGGTCTAGCGTAGTTCAGCCAACGAATGTAGGTTGTAAAAACTGTTTTTGACAGGGTGGGGATTCACGAAATGTTTTATTGTGCCCGGCACGGCTAGTGCCTGGCGTTTGGATCATGATGGCCTTTCTCTCCAAATTTCCCAGAGGCCCGTTTGATTGTCGGCATGAAATACTCCGTCCTCGTCTTCTCGAAGGCCTGTTATTTCCCACTGTCCCCTGAATTTGTTCGAGTCATGATCAAAAGTCCCTTTATAGTAGACGATTGTCGGGTGGTCGCTCTCGATGGAAACCGCTTCGTCATTTTCGTCAACAAAATGTTCAAGTGTATAATACTTGGTAAACTCAATTTCGTCTCCGTTTTGTTTTCCCCGGATGACGATTTCATCGTCTATTCCTCCGTAATCCACCTCTTCAAAAATGCGTCCGACAAACTCGTTAATTCCTCTCTCGAAGGTCAATCGAAAGGGTATTTTCAATTCATTGCCTGAATTGTGGTACCCGGTGTTGTAGGTGTAAAAACCAATCCAGTCGCCCTTAATCTCAACGATGTCCATTATTATGAATTCTGGTTTTGCCAGTTGTTGTGCGCAGAAGATTAGTAAAATGTCCCGCGAAGCGAAACGCTGTTGGTTTAAAAATACGAAGATTAACCGGTCGCCCGGTCATAGCGCAAACATGCTGTTGGGTGCAGTTTTTTAATACGGACTCTTTTCTACTTTGCTATCAGCCGGTAATTCAAATAATTTGTCGTCCAGTTCCATTGGAACAATTTCTGTCGCGAAACACTCAAGCGTAAACTGCTGACTATCGATTATCATTTTTAATGGCAACGAGTTAGTCCGTGAAATTACTTCATTCCAATTCCCGAATTTGTGTTGTTCAAATAATTTAGAGTCAACTTTTAACTTGGAACTGAAATAGTATTTTTGAACTCCGCTCTTACAGGTCAAAACAAGTTCGTCACATTTGTGCCCCAAGATGTCAATTACTCCCTTGTTTATTTCTGCTTTAATAACTTCGTCAGGATTCGATGCACCGTCATTCCATAATATTGTCGGTGAATTCGCCATTTTGTTGTATAACTTATTGTCCTTGTTAATGTAAAGCTGCCATTGAAAGAAAGTCCCATTTGTCGAGGACTTGTAATTTCCTTCCTTAATTAAGTACTCCTGAGTCGTTCCCATCATTGCACTAAACTGCTCACTTGTTGCGTTGGAAATCTTGCTTTTATAGTGATTCTTGTAAACCACCTTTCCCTCGAAATCTTGTCCATAGGTTGTTGAGACCGTTGTCAGAAGTAATACTAATAGTTTTAAAGTCCTCATTGTCGTTTATTTTATTTGTTAGTCTAATTTGTACCCACAACGTCCCGCATTTGCGTTCACCAAACGAATATAAACGATTACAACCGTTTTTGATGCGCGGGGTGGAGG
>DAIPHR010000030.1:0-19807 GCA_036771215.1 Cyclobacteriaceae bacterium | reverse complement strand
TTGTTTGTAGGTATTTTGGCAGCCTTTACCCTTGTTACCGCCAGCTGTGGCGGTGGTTAGAAAGCTGCCCGTGAAAAAGCTCGCCTGGATTCGATTCGCGTAGCCGACTCGATTGCAACGGAACAGCGCAAAGCGGACTCGATCGCTGCACTGCCCAAGCCTATTGCCGTATTCGTTATGAACACCCCCAACTTGTCTACTCTGAAAGCCGCTTTGGATGCCGGTGAATTGACTTCCGTTTTCGGGGGCACGGATGCATACACGCTTTTTGCTCCTACCAACGATGCATTTGGTGCCGTACAGTCAACCGTTGATATGCTGTTGAAGGCCGAGAACAAAAGTAAGCTGCAAAGCGTACTGAAGTACCATGTTGTGGCCGGTACAGTGAAGGCGGCTGATCTTTCGAATGGTCAGGAACTGACCACCCTGCAGGGCGAAAAACTGAAAGTTGAGATGAAGGACGGCAAAGTTTATGTTGGCGGTGCCGAAGTAGTTAATCCGGATGTAGCTGTTAACAATGGCGTTATCCACATGACGAACAAAGTTCTGGTCCCCAAGAAGATGTAATTCTGCTAGTCGAATAGGTTTTTTGAAAAAGGGCCCCCAAAGGGCCCTTTTTTATTAACCCGAGCAAGAATCAGTTAAGCCGCGTAAATCAGCGAATCGGCTTTGTAATCAGCCTGATTTTCCATTTCGATTTCATTGCCCACCTGAATGGTTGTGATACCCAGGGCACGGGCGGGAATGATGTCGCGCCCCCGATCGCCCACCATCCAACACGCTTGCGGAAGTAACGAAAACCGGGCGATTGCTTTCTCGAACATCAGCGTGCCGGGCTTGCGTGCCAACGAGGCTGTTACGCTGGGGTGGTAGGGCGAATAATAAAACGCGTCAATAACATGGCCACATGCCTGTTGCAAAAAAATGTGGCATAGATGTACCTGGCGGTGCGTATAGATGCGCTGTGCTACTCCGCTTTGGTTGGTGACAACCACCAGTCGAAAACCGGCCTCTTTGAGAAAATACAGGGCCTCCGGCACACCGGGCAGGATTTCAAAATCACGTACGCGGTAGGTATAGTTTGGATTGTCGCGGTTAAGTACGCCATCGCGATCGAGAAAGATGCAACCACTCATAGCGCCAAGATGCAAAGCTCGGACGTTCCGTCCAACACTGCGTTTTGGGGTTTTTACTACATTTGATGTTCGCCAAGGGCAACGTGAGTAACGCTATCGTCATTATCCCCACCTACAATGAACGGGACAATATCGTCCGTGTGATTGAAACCGTGTTTTCGCTTCCCAAGGAGATTGACGCATTAATTGTAGATGATGGCTCACCCGATGGTACGGCCGGTTTAGTCAAAGATTTGCAATCGAAGTTCAATACGGTAACAGCAACACGGCTGCATTTACTGGAACGGAAGGGTAAACAGGGCCTCGGCACCGCCTATCTGGCCGGTTTCGCCTATGCGCTTCAAAAAGGGTATGATTACATCATGGAGATGGATGCTGACTTTTCGCACAACCCGCAGGATCTGGTGTCCTTGTATCTGCAATGCAGCGAGGGGGGAGCTGATCTCAGTATCGGGTCGCGGTATGCTACCGGAGTCAATGTGGTTAACTGGCCAATGGGTCGTGTATTGCTCTCGTATGGTGCGAGCATGTACGTGCGATTGATCACCGGCATGCCGATTCGCGATACCACGGCCGGTTTTGTCTGCTACAAACGCCACGTGCTCCAAACCCTACCGCTGCACAACATCCGGTTTGTCGGCTATGCCTTTCAAATCGAGATGAAATTTCTGGCGTGGAAGTACGGCTTCCACCTGATCGAAGTGCCGATCATTTTTACCGATCGCACACGCGGTGAGTCCAAAATGTCGCCTGGCATATTTAAAGAAGCCTTCTGGGGCGTTATTCAAATGACGATCGTCAGCTGGTTTACCAAGTACATACCCCGCGCGTCAGGAGCGTGAGTGCTGTAGCTCCAGGGCAACAAGCCTGGCGATCATCAGCACGGGGTATAGCATGCCGGTCATACCTTCGAAAATGACGGCTGCCCGCACGAGCGATACCTCGGGAACAATATCCCCGTACCCCAAGGTCGTCAAGGTGACAAAACTGAAATAGATAAACTCGGCAAACGCCCGTGGTGAAGATTCAATCACTTCGGGGCCGCCAAAACTTGACGGATCAATCAACCAGGCACTGTGGTACATTTGTGCCCACAGCAAACCCATAATCAGATACACCACCAGTGAACCCTGAATGCGATACTTGTTTACCGGGCCATCTTTGTAAATGTGATGCAATACCATCCATGCGAGCAGCCCGAGAAAGAGAGACATAATGGTATTGCTGAGAACTTCAATCCAGGCCGGGGTGGTGGTCCACGACAAAATCCGCAACACAAATGCAATAACGGCCGTGAGAATAAAGAAACTCAGGTGCCTCCACTTGGTGAATACCGCAAAAACGCCCGATAGCAAAATCAGGTTAAACAAAATGTCGCGTATAACGAACTCCCACCAGCGGATACCCGAGAGGGTAATGGAGGTGAAAATAGCCAGCGTCAGATAAATCAACAAGGCCGTGAGACTACGCTCGTGGGTCCAGAATTCACGGTTTTTCTGCAGGAGGTCCATAACCGCCTCAACTTAGTCAGCGCAGGTATGGCTGCCCATGATTTTGATCAGGTTATGGCCATTTGAACATAGTTTTCTACTTTCGTTTCGTCATGCCTGCCGCTGCCAAAACTTGCCTCGAATGTGGCGAGCCTATAAAAGGGCGTCAGGATAAGAAATTTTGCAGCGATCAGTGCCGGATCAGCCATCACAACCGGCTCAACAGCAACGAAACCAATTATATTCGCAACGTTAACAATGTATTGAGACGAAACCGCAGAATTCTGCAAAGCCTGAATGGAAGCGGCAAAACGAAAATCATGGGCATCCGGCTGAAAGAACAGGGCTTTGACTTCCGGTTTCACACCAACACGTACACCACGAAAGAGGGTGCGGTGTATTATTACTGTTACGATCAGGGATACCTGCCGCTCGATAAAGATTACTACCTGCTGGTCGTGAAACCCGATTTAGCAACCTGATGTGGTCATTGAAAAATAAGAAGGTATTGGTTACCGGGGGCACCAAAGGGATTGGCCTTGCCATCGTTGAGGAAATGCTTGAATTGGGGGCCGAGGTACTGGTGGTGGCGCGTGACACCCGTGTGTTGGAAGGAACGCTGCGACATCCTAACCGGTGGTTCAGGCTGTCGGGTGATGTAACCAACCACGAATTTCGGAGCCAGTTGCTGACGAAGGTAAACGAGAACTGGAAAAAACTGGACGTTTTGGTCAACAATGTTGGCACCAACATCCGAAAGCCCTTTGTCGATTACCGTGAAGATGAATACCGGAAACTTTTCGAAATCAATTTATTCAGTTTGGTGGACCTCACCCAACGCGCCTTTCCGTTATTGAAAAACTCAGGAAATGCCAGCGTGATCAATATTGCCTCCGTGGCCGGATCGGTGGATGTGCAGAGCGGCCCGCCCTATGGCATGACCAAAGCCGCCATCATCCAATTGACCCGGCATCTGGCAGCGGAATGGGCCCCCCATCAGATTCGTGTGAATACAGTCTCTCCCTGGTATATCGAAACCCCGCTCACAGAAGCCGTGTTGAAAAATCCGGAACGGTTGGAGAAGATTCTGGCCCGTACACCTCTGGGCCGGGTGGGCCAACCGCGTGAGGTAGCCTCGGTGGTAGCTTTCCTGGCCATGGACAACGCCAGTTATGTCACCGGGCAAAATCTGTCAGTTGACGGAGGCATGACTGCAAAGGGCTTATAACATTAAAAAAAAGTGATGACGAAAATTTTTTGCCTGCTCCTGATCTGCGCGCTCTGCCCGGCAGCCGCCTCCCAACCTCTGACGTTGGCCAAGCCTGAAGACCAGGGAATGTCGGGGCCGCGACTGGTGAGAATCGACAACATGATCAACGATCTGGTTGAGCGTGATCAAATACCCGGGGCCGTAGTACTCATCATGCGAAACGGTAAAGCAGTCTATCACAAAGCGTACGGTTTCCGTGACGCTGAGGGAAAAAAAGAACTGAAAAAAGATGACATTTTTCGCATTGCCTCCCAAACGAAGGCCATTACCAGTTTGGCTGTTATGCTCTTGTTTGAGGAGGGTAAGTTTGTACTGGATGATCCGGTTTCGAGATACATTCCGGAATTCCGCAATCCAAAAGTGCTGGTCAACTTGAATTGGGCAGACACAACGTATACCACCACCCCCGCCAAGAGTGAGGTTACGATCCGTCAACTGCTCACCCATAGCTCGGGCATTGATTATGCCAGCATCGGCAGTCAGGAGTTCAAAGCTATCTATGCGAAGGCGGGCGTGCCCAGCGGCATCGGCACCGATAACATGGTGCTGGCCGAAAAGATGAAAATACTTGGTGGTCTCCCGCTCAGGCACCAACCGGGCGAGCAGTACACCTACGGATTAAACACCGATGTATTGGGCTACCTGGTGGAGGTTCTATCGGGCCTTCCGCTGGATCAGTTTTTTCGAACCCGAATTTTTCAGCCTCTGGGTATGAACGATACGTACTTTTTCTTGCCGCCTGAAAAACACAGTCGGCTGGTTTGGCTGTATCAAACTCGTAATGGAAAAATTCAAAAAATGGACAAGCCTGCCTACGAAGGTGTCAATCCACAGTATCCCACTTTAAACGGCACCTACTTCTCGGGCGGTGCAGGGCTAAGTTCTACGGTTGAGGACTATGGGAAGTTTCTTCAACTGTTTTTAAACAAGGGGGAATTCAATGGCGTGCGTTTGTTGAGTCGCAAAACCGTTGAGTTGATGCTTACCAATCAACTCCAACCACCCGTTACTCAGCAATTTGGGCTGGGATTTGGATTAGAAACCGAAAAGAACGATCACCAGTCGATTCTGAGCTTGGGGTCGTTTTCCTGGGGTGGAGCGTTCAACACGCATTACTGGGCCGATCCCAAAGAAAAACTGGTGGGCATGATTTTTACGAACATGTACGCGTCACCGTATTGGACGATTGGTGACAAATTTAAAGTTCTGACCTACCAGGCAATCACAGACTAAAAAAAATGGAAAGTAACCAGCCGGTTGTTGAGGTTGTCAATCTCAATAAATTTTACCTGAAGAACCAGGTACTGCGAAATATAAGCCTGACTATTCAGCCCGGTGAGGTAATTGGCTACATCGGGCCGAATGGGGCAGGTAAGAGTACCACCATAAAAATCATGGCCGGTGTTATCCCGGAATTTGCGGGAAGCGTTAGGGTATTGGGCCTTGACATGCGAACGCAGGCTTTGGAGGCGAAAAAGCGAATTGGCTACATACCCGAAAATGCATCCTTGTATGAAACCCTCACCCCTCTTGAATACCTCACCTTTATCGGCCAGTTATATGCCCTCGATGCCCGCAAAGTAAAGCATAAGGCGTCTGAGATGCTTCAGGTTTTTGAACTCTTTGAAAGGCGTGATACCCGCATGACCACTTTTTCTAAAGGCATGCGGCAAAAGGTACTCCTTATAGCCGGCCTTCTTCACAACCCGGACCTGATCTTTCTCGATGAGCCCCTATCCGGTTTGGATGCCAATGCGGTTATTCTCGTGAAAGAGATTTTAATGCAGTTAAAGCGCTCGGGAAAAACCATCTTCTACAGTTCACACATAATGGATGTGGTTGAAAAGATTTCGGACCGCATCATCATTATCAACCAGGGCGAACTGATTGCACAAGGCACTTTCGCAGAACTTAACTCAAAGCTTCGCGGATCGCTTGAACAGATTTTCACCCAACTAACCGGCAACCAGGAACACGAATCAACCGCTGAACGGTTTATCGAAATTTTATCTGCCTCATGACCTTCTGGCTACGCGGTATTGATCTTTTTGGTGGGTGGTTCAGGCGCGCGGGCGTAGATTATGAACAAATGCGATCCATCCTGGAGACCAAGCTGCTGATGGACAACCGAAGGCAGTCTACCGTCTTCGCACGAAACTCATTGGAGGAGAATAACTACGCATTCTTATTAACCCTCTCTGCTTTTTTTCTTCTTGGTGCCTTTGGCGGGCTGCTGGTTGGCTTTCTGCCTGCCTTTTGGGGATTCACCATTTACTTTAGCATGGCGCTGACCATGATGGCGCTCACCCTGATTGCCGATTTCTCATCCATTTTGTTAGATACCAGCGACAATACCATACTGGTTCCCCGACCGATCAGCAGCCGTACACTCTGGTTCGCGAGGGTGTTGCATATTTTGCTTTACATTGTGCAAATATCCCTGGCGCTCCTGGTGGTGCCGCTGATCGTAGGCCTCTTTCGTTTTGGTCCGCTGGTGGCTGCCGGATTGGTAATCGCTCATGTACTTACCACCGTTTTGGCCGTCTCCCTCACTCATGTGCTGTACCAGTTGATCATGCGTTTCACCACGGAGGAACGAATGAAGAACTTCATCAATTATTTCCAGATTCTGATGGCGATTTTGCTAATGGGCAGTTATCAGCTGTTACCCCGTTTGATTGACTTTGAGAATCTGGAAGCAAACACACCTGCGCTGCAGGTGTGGCATGTTTTCGTACCGCCTTTCTGGATGGCCGGCCTGGTAGACGCCTTTTTGGCGGAGCCCATTACCCGGTTTCACCTGATTATGGCAGCACTCGCAGTTTTTGTACCGGCCGCTTTGTGGTGGGCCACCCACCAACTATCAAGAGTTTTTGTATCCAAGTTGGCCGATTTGGGTAACCCTACTGTTGTTTCAACTACTTCAAACAAAGGCGGGGAAACCCGAGGGTTATTTTTTTCGCCATGGCTTACAGCAAAAGGCATTGAGCGCGGAGCCTTCGAATTTACGTTTCGAATGTTGCTCCGCGACAGAAAACTAAAGTTGAAGATCTACCCTTCCATCGGGTACATGTTTGTGATGGGATTTATTCTCACCTACCGCGCCATCGACTTCGGTAATTGGCAAGAGGACATTCTTCAATCCCGGATTTATCTCGTGCCCATTTATCTTGCGTTTACCATACTTCAAACAGCCTTCCTGGAAATTCGATTTACTGATGAGTTCAAATCAGCCTGGGTTTTCACCTCAGCGCCACTAAAGGATCCGGGGCCAATTCTGATGGGTGCCTGGAAAGCTGTACTCATTCGTTTTTTTGTCCCCTACTACCTTATTATTTCGCTTGCGCTACCACTTGCCCTGGGGCCAGCCGCAATACCGGATTTATTGTTTGGCCTGATCACCAACCTCCTTATGTTTGCTGCGGTAGCCGCTATTTATGACAAACATCTCCCCTTCAGCCAACCTCCCAGCGTGCGTCAACAGGGTGGTCACGCAGCGTATGGCATACTCATGATATTCATTCTTGCGTTGGTTGGCGTTGGCCACTATTTCCTTGGAAAATCACCTCCGGTACTGTTGGCGGCAGGCCTCGTGTTGTTTGGCCTTACTTGGTGGCTTCTGAAAAGATATGCCGCGACCCCATGGTCTGCCATGCAGGACCAATAAACCTTTGCTAACAAGTTCCGTATCTTTGTCGGGCAAGCCGGCTTGTCGCTCCGTCCCAACGGGGAGGAAAGTCCGGGCAACACAGAGCATCGTACTTCCTAACGGGAAGGTGGCGCCAAAGGCGCCAACAGACAGTGCCACAGAAAACAGGTAGCCACGCCTCGGGCGTGGTGATAGTGAAAAGGCGGGGTAAGAGCCCACCGGTACCGAGAGTGATTTCGGACGCATGGCAAACCTTACGAGTTGAAAGGCCAAATAGGTAGCATCTCCTTCGGGAGGTCTGCGGCTCGCAGTCCACTTCGGTGGGTGCTACGGGTAGGCTGCTTGATTCCGGATTGCAAAATCCGGAACAGATAAATGACAGGCGCCCCGGTCCCGATAGGGATCGGGGAACAGAACCCGGCTTACAGGCTTGCTTTTTTACCCTCAGTACCGCCTGGTGTTGAGGGTTTAATTTTTTCACCCCTATCTTGCTATCCAATTTCGTTTACCATGCCCCGCATTCTGATCATCGAAGACGAAGCCAGCATTCGCGCTGTGCTTAAAGATATCCTGCTCGACCAAAAAGAATTGAAGTTGGAAGTGGATGAGGCGAAAGATGGGGCTGAAGGGTTGACCAAACTGGAACAACAGGCGTATGACGTGGTTTTCTGCGACATCAAAATGCCAAAGGTTGATGGCATGGAAGTGTTGCAACGCGCCAAGGCTGCCGATCACCCGGCCAACTTCATCATGATTTCGGCCCACGGCACCACGGAACTGGCCGTGGATGCCACGAAAGCCGGTGCCTACGACTTTTTACAAAAACCTCCGGACCTCAACCGACTGCTGGTGACGTTGCGCAATGCGCTGGAAAAAAACTCGCTCGTTCGCGAGACCAAAACGCTGAGACGAAAGGTAAATCAGAAGTACGAAATCGTGGGCGAATCACCTGCCTTGGCGGAAGTGAAAGAGATGATTGAAAAGGTGGGGCCTACCGAAGCCCGCGTGTTGATTACCGGGCCCAATGGTGCTGGCAAGGAGCTGGTAGCCCGGCAACTGCACGAGTCCAGCAACCGCAAGGCTGGCTCATTTGTAGAAGTCAATTGTGCGGCCATCCCCTCGGAACTGATCGAAAGCGAATTGTTCGGACACGAGAAAGGATCATTTACCTCGGCAGTGAAACAGCGCATTGGCAAGTTTGAGCAAGCCGAGGGCGGTACCTTGTTCCTGGATGAAGTTGGTGATATGATTCTTTCCGCGCAGGCCAAAGTACTCCGTGCCCTTCAGGAAAACAAGATCACGCGGGTAGGCGGGGAAAAGGACATTGCGGTCAATGTGCGCATTCTGGCGGCTACCAATAAGGACTTAAAGAAAGAGATTGCCGAAGGCCGCTTTCGCGAAGACCTCTACCACCGGCTGGCGGTGATCCTGATTAAGGTTCCGGCTCTGAAAGACCGTAAAACCGACATTGCTTTGCTGACCGAAAAATTCCTTTCGGAAATTGCGGCCGAGTACGGATCAAAGAAGAAATCGTTGTCAAAAGAGGCTCTAAAAGAGCTTGAAAAGTATGACTGGCCGGGGAATATCCGGGAGCTAAAGAACGTGATGGAACGATTAGTAATTATGTGCGGGCCAGAAATTGGCCCGAAAGACATACAAAAATACCTCGTTTAAATGCGTTTTTCAGCGGGCGTGTTCGTCACGTCCTTCTTGCTGTACGTAGGGCACGTGTACTGGCTGCAGGCGGTTGCAAAGGCCGCAAGAAGGAAAAAGAGTAAAAACTTTCTCATAGTCGAACTCTTGGATAAACAACAATATTAATGTTTTTCGAGTATTCCAATTTTCACCATTTGAATGGCTACCCAACCAGCAAATTACAGCCTCGCGCATCGCTGTTATCCATGCGGCCGAGCACCTGAAAGTAACCATCCGTGGCAAGGAGGCCTAAATCCTCAGTCTCAATAAAGGCACAGGAATGGATGTTGGCCAGGTCAATGACCTGAATTAACCCCGTTTTGCCGGCCGAAACAGTGGCTTTAGGGTCATTGATGTCCCGAATCCGGATCTTCATGCACGGGGGCACTGCAAATCGACCCTCTCCTTCGGAGTAGGCCTGTGACAGCAATTCGGTCATCCCGTATTCCGATGCAACCTGCCGGACCCCAAAGGCAGTTCTCAATAATTCATGCAATTCCGCGCGTGTCAACTCGGGCCGCGCACCCTTCATGCCTCCCGTTTCAATGATCAGGCAGTCTGCCAGGTTGGGAGCGTGCTGCTCCGCCAGTTCCAAAAGGGAAAAGGTAACTCCCCAAATCAACACCCTCCTCCCGTCATTGGTTTGTTGAACACGGTCAATCTGACGAAGGAGATCCATCTGGTTGCGGAGATAATATCCAGAAAAAGGAGATTTCGTCTGGCGAATGAGATGTTGCACCATCGCCAGCAGCGATGAGCCTTCGCGCTCTGCGTACCCGGGCAATAGAGCAAGCAGGTGGTAGTTGGTGGGTGATCCAAAAGTACGCTCAAATAACCGCGTGGCGTGTTCAAGGTAAAACGCGAGGGATTGAACATAGTGCGAACTGGTGATCGATCCAGTGGTGCCACTGCTGGTGAACACCTCCTCCGGCTGCCACTGCCCCGTCACAACCCGTGTGGTTTTAAAAAACGAAATCGGCAGGAAGGGAATGTCCGAAACATTCCGGACAGCGGAAGGTGCTATACTGCGGGCATCCAGAAACGAGCGGTAAACCGGATTGGCCTGTGCCTGAATTTGGAACAGTTCAAGAGCAATAGAGGCAAACGTATCATCGTTTACTGTACGCAGCAGGCTCTCAAAACTTTTTAAGTTGGGCAATTGTTGAGTAATTTTCAGGGACGAATATAAAGAGGACACAATGAAAAGCTGGTCGACTGTGTTGGTGATTATCGCAATGGGGATTTCAGTCACCACCTGCTTTAACCCGCCTGAATTCCCGGTGGTGCCGGAAATACAGTATCAGGATGTTTATTTTGGCGATAACCCGGTAGCAAATCTGCCTGACTCGATTGTAATTTCCGTACGGTTTACCGATGGCGATGGAGATCTGGGATTGAGTTCAAATGATGTTGGCTGCATCAGCCAGGACATTTGTTACAATAACCGGTTTTATTTTATTGATGTTACCGCTCCGGGCTTTCCCGCCTGCCGGACTACGAATACCTGCAAGTTGGTGAACTTCGCTGCTCGCAAAAAGCCGCAGTACGACACGTTACCGGGTTTTGAAACCCCCTATAACTGTATCAACTGGGAAGTTATCCGGAATGGACAAACCGTTGTGGATACCTTGTATTTTCAGTTGAATCCCGATCACTACAACATTTTTGTCGACTACCTGATTAAGCAGCCTTCAGGTAATTTTGAAGTATACGATTGGAATTCCGAGTTTGTTTATCCGGGATGCGTGGTGGATCCCTACTATGGTCGCTTTCCGATCTTGTTCAAGGAAGCACCCGGAAGCCCGTTAGAGGGCGTGATCAACTACGCCCTCAAAAGTTCTGCGTTCAACTTAGTATTTGGCACACGTACACTCAAACTCAGGGTTTATATAAAAGACCGGGCGTTAAACGTTAGTAACGTCATCGAAACACCGGAGTTTACCCTCCAGCAAATCAGGCGCTGAACTACAGGGCAGGGAAACGAGCGGGATCGGATTCCCGCATCAGGGCGTAAATCTTGTCAATCAATTCTTCCTGATTTGGCTTTGAGAAGTAATCTCCATCCGAGCCGTAAGCCGGGCGGTGATCTTTAGCCGGAATGGTCAGCGGAGGTGCATCCAAATAACGAAATGCCTGCTGCGTTTCCAGCACGTGCTGCATCATAAATGCCGTGGCACCACCGGGCACGTCTTCATCCGAAAATACCACCCGATTTGTTTTCTTGACCGATTCCACAATGCGATGGTGGCGGTCGAACGGCAACAAGCTCTGTACGTCAATCACCTCGCAGGAAACACCCAACGCAGCCAGTTCCGCTGCTGCTTCCAACACTATTCGGCACATGGAGCCGTACGTCACAACGGTGACATCATCACCCTCACGAAGCACTTCGGGGACGCCCAGCGGCACTTTAAAAGTGCCGATGTTATCGGGCAACTTTTCTTTTAATCGGTAGCCATTGAGGCATTCTACCAAAATGGCCGGCTCATCAGACTCCAACAGCAGATTGTAGAAGCCAGCCGCTTGGGTCATGTTCCGCGGAACGAGCACATACATGCCGCGCAAACTATGGAGCATCATGCCCATGGGTGATCCGGAATGCCAGACACCTTCCAAGCGGTGGCCGCGGGTTCTCACGATGAGAGGCGCGCGTTGCCCGCCTTTGGTTCGGTACTGCAAGCTGGCCAGATCATCCGATAAAATCTGAATCGCATAAAGCAGGTAGTCCAGATATTGAATTTCAGCTATGGGTCGAAGGCCGCGCAAGGCAAGGCCAATACCCTGGCCGATGATCGTGCACTCGCGGATTCCCGTATCCGTGACGCGCAACTCACCAAACTGCTCCTGCAGGCCGGCAAATCCCTGGTTAACATCCCCGATGCGGCCCACATCTTCGCCAAAGGCCAAGACGCGTGGATCGCGCGCGAGGGCCTCACGGAAACAGGCCTGCAAAATCTCGCGCCCGTCTATCAAAGGCGAATGATCCGAATATTGCGGAGGAACCGCTTCCTGTTGAAGTGCCGAGTAGGCTGACTGACTATGCAGGTGGGAGTTAAACCGGTCGTTGTTATCCAAACTGGTTCGCTCAATCCACTTTCGGATTTCCACCTTCACGTCAGCCTCACTATGCCGCAACAATCGGAGTGCCTTTTTGGCGGCACGGGCTCCATCCAACCGTAAGGGGTTAATGGTCTTGGCCAGTGTTTCGCGCACTTCCGCAATACCAGGCATTTCACTTTCTGCGTGCGCTAAAACTGCAAGCAGCTGATCCTGATCGCGGTGAATCTCAGCCATGAAACTTTTCCAGGCCGCTTCCTTGGCTTCCTTGGCCAACGCCTTCCCCTCAGCCTCCAACTGATCGAGCTCGGCAGGAGTTGCCATCTCCCGGTCCAAAATCCACTCGCGCATTTTTTTCAAACAGTCATGGTCTCGTTCCCAGGCCAGACGCTCTTTGGATTTATATCGCTCGTGTGAACCCGAGGTTGAATGCCCTTGTGGCTGCGTTACTTCCCGAACATGAAGCAACACGGGCACGTGTTGTTCACGACAAATTTTCTCAGCCTGGGCAAAGGCTTGCATTAAGCCGGGGTAATCCCAACCGCGGGCGGTAATGATTTCGATACCGGGTTCATGGGCACCCCGCTGGAATCCGGCCAGTGCTTTTGAAATGCTTTGCTTGGTGGTGTGGTACTCCTGCGGAACGGAGATGCCATAGTCATCATCCCAAACCGCCACCAGCATGGGTACCTGCAAAACCCCGGCAGCGTTCATGGCCTCAAAAAACATACCCTCCGAGGTAGAGGCATTGCCGATTGTTCCAAAGGCAATTTCATTTCCCTTGCGTGACAACGTTTTGTACGTATGAAGCGATTGGTTTTGCCGGAATAATTTTGACGCGTAAGCCAGACCCAGCAACCGCGGCATTTGAGCGGCCGTGGGCGAAATATCCGCGCTGCTGTTTTTCTTTTTGGTCAGGTCAATCAGGTTACCCGTTTCATCCACCATGCGCGTGGCATAATGGCCGTTCATCAAACGACCAGCCGATGCCGGATCAGCCTCCACACTCGGATGAGCATAGAGCTGAGCAAAGTACTGTTGGAGCGTAAGCTCGCCAATGGCAAACATGAACGTTTGGTCGCGGTAGTACCCCGATCGAAAATCACCGGGCTTGAATACGCGGGCCATGGCGATTTGCGCCACTTCTTTCCCATCTCCGAAAATGCCAAACTTGGCCTTTCCCATAAATACTTCCTTTCGGCCCAGCAAGCTGGCCTCGCGGCTCGCCCAGGCCAGGCGGTAATCGCCCAGCACGGTTTCGGCATCGCGTGATACTTTGGCTGAAAGCGTTTTGGAAGTAGCCACAACAATCGTTTTACTGAGGTCAAAAGTAGATAAAAACCCAGCAGTCAACTAATGACCAATGCTGCACAAAACTTTCTACGGCCTCACTTTCTGATGGCCAAAGAATTGAACCCAATCGCCAGAGGGAACCAAGGGAAGATTGGGCGACTCCGAAAACAAAAAGATACCCACGTTTTCCCCACCAACCGAAATTTTTTCACAGCGATAACCGGCCCTGATTTCAAGGGTGAAAATTTCGCGCGCGATGTCGGTATTCGTCACCTCGGTTACCTCCACGGTAATTTCCCCGTTCCCGCGGCTTACCACCGGGTATGCCGGCAACGCATACTGCTCGGTGGGATACGGGCCGTGGACCCGCATGATAAAGCCGGGAAGGCGCGCACTGAACCGGTAATGCAGGTAAGGCTGAAACTGCCAGTGGAGTGCCATTCCCCTGCGCAATGATCCATAAAATGCATAGTGGCGCAGCCCGGGGTCAAAAGGAGAATTCATGTCTTTCAATCGATAACAGTAGTATATTTGCCGGATTTTCAACCAAACTCAATCATCATGATCATTGGCGTTCCGAAGGAAATAAAAAATAACGAAAACCGGGTGGCGCTCACCCCGGCCGGTGCCCAGGAGTTGGTCCGCAAAGGACACACCGTTTACATGCAAACAAAAGCAGGTGATGGCAGCGGTTTTTCTGATGCCGAATACGTTGGTGCAGGCGCCAAAATTCTCCCTTCTGCAGCGGACGTTTTCGGGATTGCCGAAATGATCATGAAAGTGAAAGAACCCATTGAGCAAGAGTATGGGTTGATCAAAAATGACCAACTGGTTTTCACCTATTTCCACTTTGCCTCGTACGAACCTTTGGCGCACGCCATGATCAAAACCGGAGCCGTTTGCCTGGCGTACGAAACCGTGGAGCGAATTGACGGCAGCCTGCCGCTGCTGGTGCCAATGAGTGAGGTGGCCGGTCGCATGGCCATACAGGAAGGTGCCAAGTATCTGGAGAAACCATTAAAAGGCCGGGGTATACTGTTGGGTGGCGTTCCCGGTGTGATGCCAGCCAAAGTGCTGATTCTCGGTGGTGGTGTGGTGGGCACCAACGCAGCCAAAATGGCTGCGGGCATGGGTGCCGATGTGATTATTACCGATGTAAACATCAACCGCCTTCGTTACCTCGATGATGTGATGCCGAAAAACGTGCGCACGATGGTGTCCAATGATTACGTGCTCCGCGACTTGGTGAAAACCCATGATTTGATTGTGGGTGGGGTATTGATACCGGGCGCCAAGGCACCGAAACTGATCACGCGCGATATGTTAAAGACCATGCGGCCCGGCACCGTGCTGGTTGACGTTGCCGTAGACCAAGGTGGTTGCATTGAAACCTGTCGGCCAACCACGCACGAAGATCCGACCTACATTATCGATGACGTAGTGCACTATTGTGTGGCGAATATGCCGGGTGCTGTTCCGTATACATCAACCCTGGCCCTAACCAATGCAACACTTCCGTATGCGATCAAGCTGGCTAACCACGGCTGGAAGAAAGCGTGTCAGGACAGTATGGAGTTAAGGAAAGGTTTGAACGTGATTAACGGCAAGGTGGTGTACAAAGCCGTTGCTGATGCCTTTAATCTGCCGTTTACCGACATCAAAGAATTTATCGCTTAAGAAGTTGGTCCATCGGCAAAAGCCGGAAAATCATTCAGGTATAGCGGGTCTTGGCCCGGCTCAGCAGCCTCGCAGCAAAAATGAACCATGCCGTTGCTCACGGCCAGGTAGCGCGCGCCAATGGTCATGTTGTACACGGCCACCTGGTTGAATGCTTTTTGATTCAGTTTGATGGCAGGGGATTTACATTCGATGAGCATCCACGGTTTACCAACCCGATCAAAAATCAAAATGTCGGATCTTTTTTGACGCTGGTTGTACATTACCCCTCCCTCTACCCGGAACAGGGCTTTGGGATACTGCCGGTGTGCGATAAGAAAATTCAACAGATGCTGTCGTACCCATTCTTCTGGCGTGAGCACGATGTACTTTTTTCGAATTAGATCGAAAATGAATACTTTGCCCTGCTCTTTACGCAGGGTTGGCTTGAATTCAGGAAGGTTAAGCGGGTACACCGCTGCTAAATTGTTAATTAGAAGATGAAAACAAAACAAGAGATAGCTGAAAACTGGCTCCCGCGATACACGGGCATGCCGTTGCAGGATTTCGGAAAATACATTTTGCTGACCAACTTCGACAACTACGTGCGCAAGTTTGCCGAAATGCACAACGTAGAAGTGCATGGCACGGACCGCGCCATGTTAAGCGCCACGGCAGAAGGGATCACCATGATCAATTTTGGCATGGGCAGCCCGAATGCAGCTACCATCATGGACTGCCTTACAGCCGTGAAGCCCCTCGCCTGCCTCTTTCTCGGCAAATGTGGAGGGCTTAAAAAGAAAAACGACATCGGGGATTTTATTTTGCCCATTGCGGCCATACGGGGTGAAGGAACCTCCACCGATTACTTCCCACCGGAAGTACCCGCTCTGCCGGCTTTCGCTTTACAAAAGGCCATTTCGACTACCATCCGGGACTATGATCAGGACTACTGGACCGGAACGGTTTACACTACCAACCGCAGGGTTTGGGAGTGGGATGAAACGTTTAAAGAATACCTGCGAAAAATTCGCGCCATGGCCATTGATATGGAAACGGCCACCATTTTCTCCACCGCCTTCTACAATGAGATTCCGGCTGGCGCACTACTGCTGGTGTCGGATCAACCCATGTTTCCCGATGGGGTGAAAACCGAAGCCAGTGACAAGGTAGTGACGCAAAACTATGTGGATCTCCACCTGAAAATCGGCATTGACTCGCTCAAACAGCTCATCAACAAGGGGCTTACGGTGAAGCACTTGCACTACTGACGTACGGGCTTGCGGATATCTGCAGATTTCACCCGCGACAGCAGGAAAAATCCGACAACAAAAAAGAGCGTGAGGCTGACCGCGCTGTAGCGCATATTGCCGGTGAGTTGGTTGATGATACCAAACGTGAACGTACCCAACACAATCGATACGTTGTACGTCACATTGTAAAAACTCAGATAGGAAGCCGTGTCGGCCGTGCCCTCGGGTATCAGTTTCGTATACGTGGCACGTGAGAGCGCCTGAATGCCACCCATAATCATGCCCACCACGAACGCCAGCGCATAGAATTCCCATTCGGTCGTAATCAGATAGGCGGCCAGGCACACCGTCATCCAAATAGCAATCATGATGTACAATGCCATCTGATTACCCTGTCGCTGACTAATTCTTGAAAATAACGAAGCGCCCACCGCAGCCACCAGCTGAATAAGTAAGATCGTGGCAATCAGCTTGGTACTTTCCAGATGAAGCACATCGGTACCAAAAAGAGTAGCGAGGTACATCACGGTTTGCACCCCGGTATTAAAGAAAAAGAAGGAAGCCAGGTATCGCTTCAGATCCGGCAGATGTTTCAATTGACGCCACACCTTGAGCAATTCGAGATAACCGCTGGTCCACACATTTACGCCACAACCTCTGGCTCGCTCAACTTCCGGCAAAAACGTGAACGGTAAGTAGGCAAATCCAATCCACCAAACCCCTACCAACAAGAACGAAAAACGGGTGGCGTCCCCGGCACTTTCAAACCAAAATGCCGTGGGGTTCATGATCATGATGAGGCAGGCCACCATAAGGATGACGCTTCCAAAATAACCCATTGAATAGCCGCGGGCACTGGTTCGGTCATATCGGTCCTCGGTGACAATTTCGGGCAGGAACGCATCGTAAAAGACCAGACTGCCCGAGTACCCAACACTGGCCATAACGGAGCAGACAATCCCCCACACCACCCAATCGGCACTCTGGACCCCATACAGGCCCATGCAGGCCAGGCCGCCCGTCCATACAAACAGTTTCATAAAGAACTTCTTTCGGCCGGTGTAGTCGGCCATGCCGGAGAGCAGTGGCAGCAGGGCAGCTACCAGTAAGAACGAGAAGGAAAGGGAATACGAGTAGAGCACCGAATTCTGCACGGTGATGCCGAAGAACGATACCACATCGGAGCCATCGGCACCGCGAGCCACCTCCTTGTAGTAAATGGGAAAAATGGCCGAGGTAATCACGAGGGAGTACACCGAGTTGGCCCAGTCATACATCGTCCAGGCTCTGACCGTTCGCGGATTGTTGACCGTAATGGCGGAAGTGTTGGGCATGTTGGATTGTATAAAAAAAGGACTGCTCATCGCAGTCCTTCTTTTACTTCAGGAAAAAACCTAGTTCTTTTTATCGTCCTCCAGTGTGGTGTACAGTAGCTTTCGGGAGTTGGCTTTTCGCAGTTCCGTCTCCACGTCTGCAATCAGGCCACGCTTGGCTTCCTTATCCACTTTTAGCGAAACCGTCAACTGATCACGCTCCGCTTCGGATAATTTATCCTTTTCGCGGTTAACCCAGAGCACAATATCCTTCGGCTCAATGAACACATCGTTGGCCTGAATTTTCGGCTCAGTACCGTACTGGTCCTTTTTAATCGGCTCACCGATATACAGGTTCGTAACCAGAGACTTCCGTTGCAACTTACGCAACTGGGTCGCCTTGGGGATATTCTGCTTCACTTCGATAGACGTCTGGCGGAGTTCGGTTGTCACCATGAAAAAGAACAACAACATGAACACCACATCGGGCATCGAGGAGGTTGGAATATCCTGCTTAACCTGGGTCTTCTTCTTAAACTTTGACATACTGGTTTCGGTTTAGCCGCCCACTTTGGTCGGTTCAGCAATGGAAATGTTCATCGGAATACCTTCACGACCGCGGTCATAAATCTCTTTATTCTGCGGATCGGAAAGGTCGGAGGCTGCCTCGCGAAACTTGGCGTTGGTGACACTCGCGCGCTCGGCATAAATATCATAGTAGGCCGCCTGAATAATATCCAGAATCTGCACAAACCGTGCGTGGCTGGTACCCCGGTCAGTCTTATATGAAACAATCGCTTTTTCGGGATTGTCAGAGGAATTCGGATCACGGCCATTGTTGAGCACAAAGGCCTTGATCATATCCTTCAATCCGCTTACATCATCCATGGGCTCACCTTCCACCAAAAGGGCGTCCGATGAGTTCACCTGGATTTTAAACATGTTACGCTCCTGGATTTTCACCTCGTCCTGCTTGGCATTAGGATCGGGTGGCGGAGGCAACAGAATACTCAAGCCCCGGTCGTTCGCAATCGTAGTGGTCACCAAAAAGAAGGTGAGCAACAAAAAGGCGATATCGGCCATGGAGGCGTTGGGTATCTCAGGGGTTGAGCGTGCCATTTTACTTCAGGGCTTTGTTTACTTCAGAATACACCATGCCTACAATAGACACAATGAACACCGCATAAAATGTATACAAACCGGCACCAATCAATTTTGAACTTGACTCATCGATACCGAGCGCCCGAGCAGTGGGAGATACCGATGAATCCGAGATCGCATAGCAAATAACAAACAGTACCACCAAGGCACCGATTCCCATGAGTGACCCGATGAGGGTCTTTGGGTGCTTCAGCGCATTAAGCAACGGCAGTACTATCGCAGCCGCAACAGCAACTATCAGTACTGTATAGGCGAGGTATAGTCCAATATCTTCAGCTTCCATGACTTATCACTTCGTCAGTTTGTGCTTCACCAAAATATCAACCAATGAAATGGAAGCATCTTCCATGCTGTTGACGAGGCTGTCGATTTTTGATACGAGGTAGTTGTACAACACCTGAAGTATCATACCCACGATAAGACCACCAACCGTAGTAATCAAGGCCACCTTCATACCACCGGCCACAACCTGGGGAGAAATGTCACCAGCTGCCTCGATAGCATCGAAGGCCTGCACCATCCCAATAACCGTTCCAAAGAAACCCAACATCGGGCCGAGGGAGATGAAGAGCGAAATCCAGATCAAACCGCGCTCGAGGCGACCGGTTTCAACGCCACCATAGGATACCACTGATTTTTCAACCATGTCGATGCCCTCAGGGGCGCGCATCAAACCTTGTGTGAAAATTGAACCTACAGGTCCACGAGTATTCTTGGTAACCTCTTTTGCAGCTTCAACTCCGCCTTTTGAGAGAGCATCTTCCACTTGCGCTAATAGCTTCTGGGTGTTGACCGTTGCTAGATTAAGGGTTATGATACGCTCGATAGAAACAG
>DAIPHR010000029.1:0-19862 GCA_036771215.1 Cyclobacteriaceae bacterium | reverse complement strand
CGGGTGTGGGTGAAGGTGGATGGCAACCGGAGATTTCTCATCTATAAAATGAATATTTCATCGGTGCGGGCAGATTTTGTAGACTTGATGATCCCGGCCAACGATAAACGAAACGATTAATGAAGTTACCGAGAAAAATCGTGGGCTTAAATGTATTGCTTGCGGCACTCCTTATCGGTTGTGGTGATACTGGGGATCGCACATCGCTTTTTCAACAACTTCCATCGTCCCGAACGGGGTTGCGTTTCCGAAATGATTTATCATTTTCACAAGAGTTCAACATCTTTACCTACCGGAATTTTTATAATGGGGGAGGAGTGGGAATTGGCGACATCAACAACGATGGATTGCCAGATGTCTATCTTACTTCAAATCTGGGCGAGAACAAACTCTATGTGAACAAGGGGAGTTTTGTGTTTGAGGACATAACCCTTACATCCGGGGTAAAAGGTTCGAGGGGTTGGAGTACGGGCGTTGCTATGGCCGATGTCAATGGTGATGGTTGGCTGGATATTTACGTTTGTAATTCGGGTGATGTGGATGGGGACAACCGCCAAAATGAGCTATTCATCAATCAGGGAGATCTCACTTTTTCTGAAGAGGCTGAACGTTACGGATTAGCAGACTCGGGCCTTTCCACCCATGCGGCTTTTTTTGATTATGATAAGGATGGGGATTTAGATATGTACTTACTCAACAACTCGTTTACGGCCATCGGTACATTTAATCTGATGAATAATCTTCGTGACACGAGAGATCCGCGCGGTGGTGATAAGCTCTTTCGAAACGATGGAGACCGGTTTCAAGACGTAAGTGAAGAAGCTGGAATCTACGGTAGCGAAATTGGGTTTGGATTGGGCGTTACGGTGGGGGATGTGAACAATGATACGTGGCCTGATATTTTTATCTCCAATGATTTTTTTGAGCGTGACTACCTCTACATCAATCAGAAGAATGGAACGTTTCGTGAGGAGCTTACGAGCCGACTGCAATCCATTAGTGCAGCGTCTATGGGGGCAGATATGGCGGATGTGAATAATGATGGCTGGCTGGATGTCTTTGTCACGGATATGTTGCCGGGTGATCTCAGGCGAATGAAGCAAATCACTACGTTTGAGAATTGGGACAAATTCAACTACAATCAACGGAACGGTTACCATTATCAACTCACTCGCAATATGCTCCATCTGAATCGGGGTGGCGGTGTGTTTAGTGAAATTGGCCGCCTGGCGGGTGTTGAAGCGACCGACTGGAGTTGGGGTGCCTTGATGTTTGATATGGATAACGATGGGCTAAAAGATATTTTTGTCGCTAATGGTATCTATCAGGATATCACGGATCTTGACTATCTTAACTTTATCGATAGCGATGAAACAAAACGCAGAATTATCTCCAAGGAAGGCGTTGATTATCGGGCATTGATCGATCCGATACCGGTTAACCCGGTTCCTAACTATGCTTTCAAGAATACGGGTGATCTTCGATTTGATAATCGTGCTGATGACTGGGGTTTGGGAACTCCGTCACATTCAAATGGGTCGGCTTATGGCGATTTGGATGGTGATGGGGATTTGGATCTGGTGGTAAGCCAGCTAAACAACGAGGTGGCTGTTTTTGAAAATACAGCGCAGCAAAGCCAACCCCCGCCCGGCTACCTGCGGATAAAACTTCAAGGCGGCCTTCGAAACACCGCTGGTGTCGGAGCCCGGGTTGTTGTTTCCACCGCGGGCCGTAAGGTGACACTCGAACAGATGCCAACACGAGGCTTTCAGTCCTCCGTTGACCCGGTGATGGTTATTGGATTAGGTGAAGTGGCTGTTGCCGACACGCTAAGTGTGACCTGGCCATCGGGCAAGGTTTCCATCTTGGCTAATGTTCCATGTAAACAGACACTGGTCATACGTGAGGCTGATGCTCGTGAACCTGGGCCGGGCCGACAGGAAGGAGCCACTATTTTCGCGAAGGTGGAGGGGCGACTTGACTACCAACACACGGAGAATACCTTCGTTGATTTTGATCGGGAGAGATTGGTTTATCAGATGTTGTCGACCAGCGGCCCGCCAGCAGCCGTGGGCGATCTGAATGGTGATGGTCTTGAAGACGTTTGGTTGGGTGGATCCGCGGGTTCGTCTGGAACCATCTTCTTCCAAAATTCAACAGGCACATTTACGCGTAGTGAACAACCTGCGTTGGCGCTCGATCGCGACAGTGAGGATACCGATATTGTACTAGGTGATTTGGATGGAGATGGCGACCTGGACGCGGTAGTGGCGAGCGGTGGAAGTGAATTCGGCTTAGGGGCACCCGCGCTTCGTGATCGGGCCTACCTCAACAATGGAAAGGGCGATTTCACCAGGCTATTGGGAACTGATTTGGATCGGGTTAACGAAATAACGTCATCGCTGGTTTTGGCTGATTGGGATAATGATGGAGATCTTGATCTTTTCACCGGATCTCGAATGGTTCCCTTCGCCTACGGCATGACGCCAGGCAGTCACCTGTTTCTGAATGATGGTTCAGGACGATTGCTTGAGCGTACTGCTGATCGCGCGTCCTTGTTATCCGGAATAGGTATGATCACAGACGCGGTAGCACTGGATTATGATGGGGATCGCGACCAGGATTTGGTTTTAGTGGGCGATTGGACAGGTATTTTGATTTTGGAAAACCACGATGGTGTGTTTTCGCTTTCTGAGAATGAACTTTCCGGTTATCGGGGTTGGTGGAATACCGTGTATTGCTCTGATATTGATCAGGATGGTGATCCTGATTTGGTAGTGGGCAACCATGGCTTAAACTCACGTTTTAAAGTCAACGAGGAGCAAAAGCTCGGCCTGTTTGTCGGTGATTTTGATTCCAATGGCTCAGTAGAACCTGTTTACGCTTTGAATCAAAAAGGCAACTGGACGCCTCTCGCGTTGCGGCACGATCTGATCGCCCAGATGCCCGGGTTGAAAAAGAAGTTCTTAAAGTATGCCGACTATAACAATTTGGCTCTTCACGAGGTCTTTGGTAAAGAGGCATTGGCTAAATCGGTTCGTTTGGAAGCGAATTACATGGCGACTTCGGTGGTCGAGAATAAGGGTAACGGACGGTGGCAGTTACGGCCGTTACCGGTGGAAGCTCAATTTGCTCCCGTCTACGCTATTTCGTCTCTTGACTACAATAAAGATGGGGTGTCTGATCTAATCCTGGCGGGCAACCTGTTTGAGGTTAAACCCGAGGCCGGCCGCTACGATGCCCTTCTCGGAGGTGTTCTTCTACAGGGAAAGGGTAACATGCAATTTGAGGCGGTTCCGTACTTGCAGACGGGGTTGACGAAAGTGCTTTCCGCGAGAGCGATTCGGACAATAGATGTTGCCAGACAGAAATTCCTGATGGTAACGGCCAACCAGGACAGCTTGACCTTGTATTCCCAACCGGAATGAAAAGCCACGGGCTTTACTTTTTGTTGGCTTGCTTGGCGATGGCGGGCTGCCGCCATACGGCAGATAAACCGCTTTTCCAATTAATGTCGCCTGCTGCCACTGGCGTTGCGTTTCAAAATCAGCTTAATGAGCGCAAACTCAACATCGTGCAGTACTTGTATTACTACAATGGCGGTGGTGTCGCTGTTGCGGATGTTAATCGTGACGGACTTGAGGATATATTCTTTACCGGAAATGAGGTAGGCCACTTTTTGTACCTGAATAAAGGCAATTTTCAATTTGACGACATTTCAGCCTCGGCAGGTGTAAACCAAAACAAAGGGGACTGGTCGACCGGGGTTACCATTTGTGATGTCAACATGGATGGATGGGTGGACTTCTACGTGTGCCAGGTCGGAGATTACAAGGGGGTAAAGGGGCATAATCTCTTGTATGTTAATCAAGGCGACTTAACTTTTATGGAGCAATCCGCCCAGTATGGCTTGGATTTTTCAGGGTTCTCCACTCAGGCGGTTTTTTTTGATTACGACCGGGATGGTGATCAGGATGTGTACCATATAAATCACTCTGTTCACCAGGTAGCCAACTATTGTCCAGCATCGCTCTGGCATGTTGTAGATCCCAAGTCTGGCGACCGGCTATTTGAACGGGTTGAAGAGGGTGGTAGAGTTTTCTTTCGTGATGTCACCCAGTCAGCCGGAATTTGGTCAAGTTCGATTGGATATGGATTAGGGGTGGTGGCCACCGATGTTAACCAGGATGGGTGGTTAGATTTATATGTAGCAAATGACTTTCATGAAATTGACTATCTCTACATCAATAATCATAATAAAACATTCACCGAGTCGTCATCGGCCTGGCTAGGCCATACCAGCCGGTACTCCATGGGAGTTGATGCAGCTGATTTGAATCGGGATGGATATCCCGAAGTCATGACATTGGATATGCTTCCGGATGACCCCTACATTTTACAAAAATCAGCTGCGGAGGATACGCAGGAAGTATCTGACATCAAACTGGCATTTGGGTATGGGCCACAGAACGTGCGCAATGCATTACAGCTAAATCAAAAGTCATTCTTTCAGGAGATTGCGCAATGGTCAGGCATTGAGGCCACCGACTGGAGTTGGTCTTGCCTCATGGCTGACCTCGATAATGACACCCGGCACGAGATCTTTGTTACAAATGGCATTTACAAACGGCCTAATGATCTGGATTACATCCACTACCAGGCGAATATGGCCCGCAAAGGCGGTCAAATAGCCGATGGCGAGCTTATTGCAAAGATGCCGTCACTTAAGATTTCGAACTATTGCTTTAAGTCACGGGATGAGTTAAAGTTTGACGATGTTGGGGCGCAATGGGGATTGGCCGATGCCTCATACTCGTCAGGTGCTGCCTATTCCGATCTTGATAATGACGGTGACCTGGATCTGGTTGTCAACAATGTTAACATGCCGGCTTTCATTTACCGCAACGAGACATCGCCTGGATCCGGAAAAAACTTTTTGAAGTTAAGGTTGAAAGCATCTCGTTGCCAACTCGGCTTGAGCAGCACCGTGCAGGTGGTTTCAGGTTCAGTAAAATACATGCGAGAAAATATTGCTACGCGCGGATTTCTGTCCTCGGTGTCACCAACCTTGCTTGTTGGACTTGGCACCGAGAGGGCAGACAGCATTCTTGTTCGTTGGGCAGACGGCCAGGCGGAAATGTTCAGGGGGGCACCCGGAGGAGAGATAACCCTGGAACAAGGTTTCGGCAAATCAGTTGAAGAGGTTTTTTTGGAGCAGACACGTTCACCTTGGGAAGTTCGTCCACTGGCCTTTTTTCATCGTGAGGATTCCGGATTCCGGGACTATGATAGAGAGCCTCTTATTCCATACTTGTTATCGAGAGAGGGACCAGCGCTTGCCGCGGGTGATGTAAACGGAGATGGCTTTGATGATATTTTTTTTGGAGGGGCAAAAGGTCAGGCAGCCGAACTGCATCTGCAGAACAGTTCAGGTTTTGTTCGATTCGACCCGAGAGGCACCTTTGAGCAAGACTCCGATTCCGAGGATGTTGATGCTGCCTTCTTTGATGCGGAGAACGATGGAGATCTGGATTTGCTGGTAGTCAGTGGGGGCAATTTCACCAATGAGCGATCTGAAGAGTTAGATGTGCGCCTATATGTAAACATGGGGAAGGGCAGCTTTGTCCGATCACCGCACTTTCCTTCAGTTCGTTTGAATGCTTCCTGCGTTCGAACAGCAGACGTAGATGGTGATGGAGATGAAGATATTTTTGTCGGTGCTCGTGCAGTGCCGGGGCAGTACGGGCAGACGCCCGTTAGTTACCTGCTTCGAAATGATGGAAACCTGAGATTTGTAGTCGCCCAGCATCTGTCCCCCGGAATGGTGACCGATGCCCAGTGGTTTTCGCCAGGTGCAGGCAGGCTTCCCGAGTTAATTGTGGTGGGCGATTGGATGCCGATAAATTTGTTTCGAAATGAAGGGGGTCAGCTTAAACTTGCGACTGTTAATGGCTTTGCAGGTACTGAAGGATGGTGGCGCACCGTAACCGTTGCCGATCTAAACCAAGACGGTGTAGTTGATTTCTTACTTGGGAATTTAGGATCTAACACGAAGTTACGCCCGAGTGGAGAACTTTCAGTTGAGTTGTGGCGGAGTGACTTTGATCGGAACGGGAATGCCGAGTCGGTTTTGTTTTACCCGCAGAAGGGGCAATTGATCCCCTTGTCAAGCAAGCAGCAAATGGGTAAGGCATTGCCTTTTATAAACAGACGGTTTCCGACCAATGAACGCTTCGCCCGGAATCAAGGCCCGTCAGATGTACTAAATGTTAAAGATGAGGCAACAGTGGAACGAAAGCGTTCGAAGATTATGGAATCCGGAGCTATGATTTCAACAGGTAGCGACTACATCTTTCAGCCATTTGCCGGGCCGGCACAATTGAGCTGTATCAATCAAATCAGTTTAATGAAAGATCAGCATCACTGGCTGCTTGCGGGTAATACAAAATCAACGGTTATCGGATTGGGTGCGTTGGATTCATTTGGGCTGGCGGTCTACGATACAAAGTCTGAGACGGTTGAAGTCATTGCACCGTTCGCCCGGTCGGTTGTGCGCAAGATAAGCGCGATTCGGACGCCAACAGGAGTTGCGTGGATCTTGGCCGTGCAAGGTGGACGGGCCTATTACGTCCGGTCTGTGGAATAGAAACGGTGTCCGGTTGCGACCAGCCCGTAACGACAATCTAGAGCGTGCGTCTAAAACCACGGTGGCGGCTCACCCGATCCGTTCGGCAGTTTGCTGCAGTCCAGGCAGATAGCCGGATATTTGTCAAAGGGCTTGTCGGGATTGTATTCGCAATAGGGCTCCAGGTAAAAGGGAATCCAGCCAGGCACAAGGAAAAAGCGGTTGAGCGAAACGTTGGCTACCTCAAAGTAGCCCAATACTTTTTCAGTTGGATCATCCGGATTGGTGAAGTTTCCGATAACGGTAGCGGGTGGTGTGTCGAAGGGTGAACCTCGGTTTGCGAGTACATCTCGAATCCTTGCCCAATAGGAATGGCAGTTAGCACTAATGCTCAGCTGCCGGACGGTGAAATAGTGACGGCTTTTGAATGTAAAGTCGATTTCACGCGTTACCAGTTGCTGATCTATTTGATTTTTAGTGAGCGCGGCTGTATTGATCAGATTGATCTTTTGCGGGTTTACCCGGTCCGATGCATAGCAAGGAGGTGGTGGCGTGTTAAACGGATCGGGAAAATCGGTGAGATCAAAGTAATAGTTCTCTTCAACTTCCCATCGCAGAAATAAGTTGTTCGAGTTAGGAAGGGTTGATTTCGAATGTACATAGATCAACCGTACAAGACGTTTTCCGTCACTGCTGATAACCGATTCATCTGAGAAGATGTGATACGCGGAGTCAACACCGACAGAGAGGGGCATGGTCTCAACTTGTGACCGATACGTTCGACTGCCGACACGAACAGATAGCGAATAGGACTGCCCCGGGATACCACCCGTTAGACCTTGAATGAGATATTGCCCCGGCTTGATTTCAACGGCATTAAAATTGCCCTGACTGCTGATTAGCTCTACTTGGGCCCCGCTGATCGGCTGTGGTGGTTTGCCGCGCGAAGACGATCGGCTTACCTGAATCAGCTGTGGTTCATCCAGATTTGTCAGTTGTCCGTAGATCACCACATAGCTTACTTCGTTCACCGGAAAATCGATAACGCCAATACAGGTGCTGAATAGAATTATGGGGAAGAGTAGGGATAAGGAAGATGCACGCATAAGCTCAGAGTCGAACAGTATAGGAAATCGCGGGAACGGCCACACCGATCAGGGCAAGTTGATAGGGCAGGGGGCGGGGTTGATTGGGAGCGGGTTGAAAAAAAACCGAGAAGGCATTGTCGCGGTGCAGCAAATTATACACACTGAAGGTGAGACTATCATCAATTTTTTTGAATACACTGCCGGTCGTGACGGAAAAATCAATTCTGAAGTAGTTCGGGATGCGATACTGATTCCGATCTGAAAAGTTTGGGATGGTGGCGCCATCGAGGAAGTAATAGGTATCAACGGCAGTCAAGGGTCTGCCGGTGGCATAATTGGCGGTGATGCCCATAAGGCCCTTTGGCCACAATTTTCGATTGATCACCAGGGCCGCAACATGGGGGCGATCGTGATTCGCAGCAAACCACTGGCCCCGGTTTACGTTGAATTCAGGATCGGGACTGTTGAGCTGGACAAGGCTTCGGGAAAAAGTATACGACAACCAGCCTGTCCATTTGCCGCTATTGCGTTTCACCTGTATTTCAACGCCATAAGATTTGCCGAAACCCTGCGCTACTTCGGTTTCAATATGCGGGTTGAGATTCAGGTCAGCAAAGTCTTTGTATTCCAGTTGGTTTGATGATGCCCGGTAAAAAGCTTCAAGGGTTGTTGACCATTTGTTGTCTTTTAGGTTAGCGTGGTGTCCAATCGAGAAGTTGTCAGATGTCTGGGGCGAAATGTGGGGGGTACTCAGTTGCCACAGGTCAATGGGCGTTGGGGAAGCGGTGTTTGACAATGAGTGGATGTATTGGAACACTCTCGAGTAACCAACTTTTACGGAGTGATTTGTTGATAGCTTTACACTGATGGATGCCCGAGGTTCCCATCCATCGTATGTCTTGGTCCGACTGTTGGCAGAGTAATAGGTAGTATCCGTAATTGAGTTGATAGAGCGCGGCACACCATCCAAATACGAATACACATTTTCGGGGCCGAGGCCTTGAAAGCGGGAATACCGAAGCCCAATCGATAATGTAATTCCGGGCGACAAAGTCCAGTCGTCAGATAGAAAAAAAGACGACTCAAGTCCTCGGCCTTTTTGAATTTCGTCAGGTTCAACAACTGATTCGGGGTCTGCGGGCGACAGCATTTCAGGGAGCGTTTGGTAGAGTATGGACTCGCCACCGGCCGTTACGTCATGTTTGGAATTGCTCCAGAACATGGTCAATTTGAACTGGTTGTAACCAAGGCCGTTGTTCAATTTGGCCGCCTGCGGACTATTGAGTTCAAAGAAACCATTCTTGAAACTGCCTGTTGCGAATAGGGCAGAGGCTGAGAGTTTTTCCGTCAACACACCCTTCCACGCGAGCGATCCGACATAACTCGACCATTCGTATCCAAAGCGATCGCCAACCTGTAGGAAATCCTGAGTCGTTAAGAGTGCAACATCAAGAAAGTGTTTTGAGTTGAGTTTAGCCGAGATGCTGGAGTAAGAATCACTAAAATTGACTTTGCTCGATTGGACATCCGCATTCCGTGCGCGATTAAACATCCAGTTGACGGTACTTAAACGCCCGGTACTTAGTATACTAACCGAGTTTTTTCGCAGTGGGCCTTCAATCAGAATTTTTTGAACTGCCGTTCCTCCCGATAACTGTGCCTTCCAGGTTTCGAAGTCTCCTTTGCGCATTCGAATGGCTAAAGTAGAGGCGGAGCGACCTCCGTAGTAGCTTGGCATTACACCTTTGTAAAGCAAAAAGCTCTCCGCGACTTCGGCATTGAACGGTGACAGAAAACCAGCCGCGTGGTTTGCGCTGAGAACCAGGGCATCGTTGATTAGCATCAGATTTTGATCTGTTCGGCCGCCTCGTATGTTGTTTCCGGATGCCCCTTCCCCGGCTGACGTAACGCCCGGCAGATATTGAAGCGACCGGCCAATGTCGGCCTCTCCTAAAAGTGCGGGAATCGACTTCAACTGTTGGCGATTCAGTGACACGACCCCACTGAAAGGTTCCTTCAGCACAGACTGGTTATCCCGGGATTCTACCACCACTTCCTCCAGAGCCATTGCTTTTTCCTCCAGGGAAAAGTGGATCACACCATGTCCAAACAGTTCGAAAATGGCAGTTTGGGGTACCCGACTGATATGCCGCACCGTAAGGCGGTGTGTTCCGGGTGGCAGTAAGATGAAATAACGCCCGGTTGAGTCAGAGGTGGTGCCTGTTGTCAGTCCGTCAGCGTAAAAATGAGCCCCTTCCACGGGCAGGCCGTTTTCGGTCTGTGTTACTTTGCCGGTGACAGACCACTGGGGTGGTTGAGAAGCACGGGGGTCACCAAAAATCCGGCTTTCCTGACTTGATGCTGCGTACGAACAGCCAATAAAAAACAAGACAAAGAGTTTCTTCAAAACAAACAGAGATGAGCGTTTCTTGTCTACGTTTTAAACCGAAAAAAGGTTGTTGATTGATGTTAGACAAAAGTACGGCCCAAAACCGTAAATAGCTAAAGTCCCCGATATTCACGCCAGATATTTCAAATGATTTTGCTGCTGATGTTCAATTCGATTGAGTTAATTTAGTATTTAGAGGATACAGGAGGTGCATAAAAGTTTAGAATTGCCGTGCGTTTGTGTTCGGGCTGCATGTTGTCGCATTTTCACACGATGCAGGTCCATTGGCATGTGACTGCGTTGAATGCCGGTATCGTGCCGCATTTTGCAGTAACCCTTGGAATAAGGTTGGACGAGCATATTACGTCAGCTTTAGCGCATAGAAGCGTCTTAATCTTACAATATCGGCCGATACACCACTGTGTTATTGAATTTGGGCTTACGAAACGCGTTGCCGTGCGGTTCGGCCCAACATGATATTGTTTGAGAGGAGCGAAGTTATATATGTGTTGACTTTTGTAAAATGAAGTTCTTCGGATTTATTCACGATTTTTCTTCAAAAGTTAGGTTGTTAGGGACGACACCAGGTGGCCCGCTGAGAATGACGATGCTACGCTTTCTTTAGATGAGCTATTCATTGTTTCTCATAATTTTTAAATTGTACACCGAAAATCAACCGAAATGAAATGGATTAGAATACTTTGGTTACTCATCGCATTATCGAGTGTCGCGGTTTATGCAGATAATGTTCAGGGCTTTATCGTTACCCTTGATGGGCAGAAAGTGGGAGGTTCTTTTTATTTACAGGCGGAGCATTTGCTCTACGAACGCGTGAATTTCAAGGCTAATCATGAAAGTGAGTTTAAAGTTTTTTTGCCTGGAGAGATTCGTGCCTTTCAGATTGGGAACGCAGAGTATTTCGAATCGTTTGATTTAAAGGGTGTGAAGGTGTTTTTGAAATTTTTGCTTCGTGCGCGCCTTAGCTTATTGAATAGAAAGATGCTTGGCACAACCCAACATTTTTTGTTCGAGACCTCTCAAGAGCTTACGCCACTGCCGCATTTGAAGAGGAGCTTCACCTATAACAACAAAAGATACAATGTTGAGGACACTGCCTACAAGAGCGTTTTGCGAAGATATTCGACTGGCTGCGGGAGTATTGGCAGGTTGATATCGAATACTAGTAAGTTCGAGGAGAGTCGGATAAAAAAGATTGTGGAGGAAATAAATTATTGCCGGGGTGATTCGATATCCACCGTCTCGATTTATGCAGATAATGTTCAGGGCTTTATTGTCACCCTTGATGGTCAGAAAGTAGAAGGCTTTTTCTACTCACAGACCGAAAATGTTCTTTACGAACGCGTCAGTTTCAAGGCTAACAGTGATAATGAGTTTAAAGAATTTTTGCCTGGAGAGATTCGCGCGTTTCAGATTGGGAACGATGAGTATTTTGAGTCGTTTGATTTAGATGGCACGAAGGTGTTTTTGCGGTTTCTGCTTCGTGCACGCGTCAGCTTTTTAAATAGAAAGATGCCTGGCACAACCCAGCATTTTTTGTACGAGACTTCTCAGGAGCTTGCACCACTGCCGCATTTGAAGAGGAGCATTACCTACAAAAACAAAAGGTACAATGTTGAGGACACCGCATACAAGACTGTTTTGAGAAGATATTCAACTGGCTGTAAGGACATTGGGAGGTTGATATCAAGGACAAATAGTTTTGATGAGAGTCGTATTAACATGATTGTGCGTGAGATAAATGCCTGCAAGGGTGATTCGATTCTTGCAAACCCAGTGATTTCTCGAGCTAGAACTGCCAGAGGTGTAACAGCGCTGAGTTTTTCATATGGAAGAGTGATGAATGATTCACCATTTGGTATTTTCGGTGTTTCGCTGGAGCGCGCACCGGCTAACCGCTTGCGCTTTTTTTCGATTTCTTTTCAGTCGGGCCGGGTTGACGGTATTGCTGAGCCATTTTCTGTGAGTAGTACTGAAAAGTTTGTAGATCTCTTTGTTCGCTATAATCAGGTGTTATTTGATTGGCGCACGTTTAAACCATATCTTGGAGCAGGGTTGGGGTATACCAGCGGTAAATACACGATTTCAGATCCGTCTATAATGCTAAATGAATCCTATGAACCGTTCACATGGTCATTTTTGCTTGCTGGTGGGGCAATGGTCAACCTCTCGGATCAGGCTTTTTTGAGGCTTGAAGGGCAAATCCGACTTACGACTCTGAGTGAGACTAAGTTTTTGGCATCTTACTCGATTGGAGGTATTAATGACGTAGGACTTTGGTCTGTGAATACAACCCAAAATTATTTTAGTTTAAATTTGGTTTTTGGGTTTCGTTTTATTGATCGTGTTGACTAGCGATGGAATGAATGAAAAATACAAAGTGGATTTGTTTTTTTTGCGTGATCGTTTTTGGCTATCTCCCGGGCTTTTCGCAATCGGCTGATTCTTGGCGAGTTACGGCATTTGGGACAGACAATGCCAACTATTTTGGAGTCACCCTCGGCAATGGCATGATCGGCCTGGTATCTTCGCCCGAGCCGATGCGTGTTAAAGATGTTGTGCTCAATGGAGCCTTCGACAATTACGGCCGTGGCCGTGTCGATAACATACTCAAAGGGTTTAATTTTCTGAATGTTTACCTCGATGTGGATTTTCAGCGCATCGGGCCGGGCAACATCAGCGGATTCAAACAGTCATTGGATATGAAGACCGCTTCGCTGGTAACGGAGTTTGATTTTGGAAACAAAGTACATGTCAAGCAGACCATGCTGGCGTTGCGTCATTTGCCCTATTCCGCCTTGTCTGTAATTGAAATCGAGGCCCGCCAGGATTGCCGAATTACGCCCGCCAGTGTGATCGAATCGCCCGACATCCTCCGTGACGTGCGTAACCTCTACGCGGTGATTGATCGCGAGGTGGTGAATCCTTACGCCAAAAATCCACATAAGATTCGTATCCCGCTGATGACTTCGGTTGGCAAGAGTCCTTCGGGCCGACACACCGTAGCGGCATCCACAAGTTTTATCTTTGACAAGGGAGAGGAGGTCAGCCTCATTCATGAGGATTGGGATTATAACATGCACCTCACCAAGTTCAGTAAGGATTTAAAAGCCGGTCAAACGTTTCGTTTTTGTATCGTGGGTTCGGTGATTGCCTCGGCTCACGTAGCGGATGCGCATAATGAAGCGGAGCGATTGACGGTGTTTGCTGCACTGGAAGGATACGACCGGCTGTGGGGCCGGCATGTGAAGGAGTGGGAGGAGTTGTGGAAGAGTGATATTGTGATTGACGGAGATCCTGAATTGCAACGCGATGTGCGATTCATGTTGTATCACCTGTATTCCTTTGCGCGTGAGGGAACAGCATTCAGCTTGTCGCCCATGGGACTTTCTGGGCTTGGTTATAACGGTCACGTTTTTTGGGATACTGAGCTTTGGATGTATCCGCCACTTTTAGCTTTGAAGCCTGAGTTGGCCCGTTCGTTGTTGGAATATCGGTTCCAGCGCCTGGAGGCCGCTCGCCAAAATGCATTTAGTCACGGTTTTAAAGGAGCCATGTTTCCCTGGGAGTCAGCCAGCGAAGGGCAGGAGGCTACACCCGTGTGGGCGCTTACGGGTCCCTTTCAGCATCACATCACGGGGTGCGTAGGGTGGGCGTTCTGGAAGTACTACCAGGTGACCAAAGACAAGCAGTGGCTCCGGGACAGGGGTTATCCTATGCTGAAGGAAGTAGCGGATTTTTGGGCTAGCCGGGTGGAACGCAACGGGCCTGGAAAGTATGACATCAAGAATGTGATTGGCGCTAATGAATGGGAGGAAAACATTGACAACAATGCCTTCACCAACGCCATGGCCATTACCGTTCTTCGTTATGCTACCCAAGCAGCTACGGAATTGGGCATACCGGCCAACCCCGATTGGGGCCACGTGGCACAAAACATTCCGATCCTCAAATTTCCGGATGGCGTTACACGCGAGAATGCTACCTACGATGGCATCAGAATCAAACAAGCGGATGTAAACTTGTTGGCTTTTCCACTCGAGTTTTATACCGATAAGGCGCAGGTTGAGAGAGACCTCAACTATTATGAGCCGCGCTATGCGCCTGATGGCCCGGCTATGGGTTTTTCTGTGCTCGCGGCCATTGCTGCGCGACAGGGCAACATGGATCGCGCCTATGACCTGTTGATCAAAAGTTACCGCCCCAACCAGGTGCCACCATTTGGTGTTCTGGCCGAGACAGCCGGAGGCACGAACCCATACTTTGCCACTGGCGCAGGCGGTACGCTACAGGCGCTGCTCTTTGGGTTTGCCGGACTTAGAATTTCGGATGCCGGTGTCACCCAGGTGAAAGCAAAACTGCCATCCAAATGGAAGTCAATTGAGGTTCGGGGCGTGGGCGTTAACAAGTCGACCTTTGTGTTGAAATAGTTTGCCGCACATTGGCTACATTTCAGGCAAAATATTCTGACTGACATGAGAGCCCTTCGGGTGGTATTATTTCTTTTCGCCATGTTCGCGGTTCATGCCTGTGGCGAACAGAACACGGAGTATGTACAAAAGGCGGCCAATCCAGCTTTCCTTCACCGTTCCGTTGCTGCGGTAACCGACCGGATCGTTCACGACATATTTTCACCCCCGGTGGCAAGCCGGATTTATGCCTACAGCAGCATCGCTGCTTTTGAAGCACTGGTTCCATCGGATTCTACACTGGTTTCGCTAGCTGGCCAGTTGAACGGGCTTTCTCCCGGTCCAAAGCCGGAGGTGGGTAAGACGTATTGCTTCCCCCTGGCATCCGTTAAAGCATTGCTCAAGGTAGGGCGCGCACTGATTTTTTCTGAGTCGGAGTTGGATGTCTATCATGATCAGATCATGGCAGAATTCAGGGCTACCGGAATTCCCGATGATGTGTTCGACCGCTCGGTGGCGTTTGGTGAATCGGTGGCTGACCATATTCTTAAATGGGCCGATCAGGACACCTATAAGCAAAGTCGGTCGTTTCCGAAGTACAGCATCAGCAGCGACCCTTCTACCTGGAAACCGACTCCTCCGGCCTATATGGATGGGGTAGAACCCCACTGGAATAAGATTCGCACACTTGCCATTGATTCAGCGGGCCAGTTCAAGCCGGCACCGCCTCTTCCATTTTCCACATCTCCTTCCAGTGATTTTTTTAAAGAAGCCAGGGAGGTGCACGTGGTTGGGAAAGAACTCTCGGACGAGCAGAGGAAGATAGCTGCGTTTTGGGATTGTAATCCCTATGTGATGAATGTTCGGGGTCGTGTGATGTTTGCCACAAAAAAGATATCACCGGGCGGCCATTGGATGAACATTACACGAGTAGCCTGTGAGCAAAGCAAAGCGGACATGGCCACATCGGCAGAAGCATACGTTCGTGTAGCCATTTCACTTTTTGACGCCTTCATCAGTTGTTGGGATGAAAAGTATCGCAGCCGGCTGATTCGCCCGGAAACCTACATTAACCTATACATCGATAAGGATTGGATTCCGCTCTTGCAGACTCCACCTTTTCCAGAATACACAAGCGGACACAGCACCATCTCGGGTAGTGCATCGATTGCACTGACGGGCCTGTTCGGTGAGAAATTTGCTTTTACCGATTCAACGGAGGTACAATACGGCATGACCGTACGAAGCTTTTCCTCATTTGCCAGCGCGGCTGAGGAGGCGGCCATCAGCCGCCTCTATGGGGGCATTCACTACCGAAGAGCCGTTGATGAGGGGCTCGTTTCCGGCCGAATGATTGGGGAGTTCATCCGGAGTCGGGTGCAGACCCGAAAGCGATCAGCTTGAACTATTGCTGTGAACGATTATCGGTTTACCAAATGGATGTTTGTCTGTTCTCAAGCCAGGTAATACTTCTGTCGTTCTTTCACACCAGCCGGTTTGGTGCCTTTCGTGCGCTAACGTTTTCTGATTTGGGATTTTTCGGTTGCGGATTATATTCTGTTGGATCGCGAAATAAAACTGGTTTACTTCAAACAGGTAATGAGGTGCGGAATTAAAATGCGATGCCGGGCGCGTTCGCGGTTGATCGATCACGGTCCCTTGGTAGGGGCAAAAAGGTATTTGCATTGCCATCCCGAATCAGCGTGGCGTGGGTTGTGAGATTGACCACGGCTGCTTACCTTACTCCGTAAACTTACCCCTATGCAGCCGGCAAAACCCCGTCTTACGTTCGCCCAGATCATCAACATGAACGTGGGGTTTTTCGGAATACAGTACAGCTTCGGCTTACAGCAAAGTGCCGTCAATCCGATTTACGATTTTCTGGGCGCCAGCCCGCATGAAATACCACTGCTAAACCTGGCCGGACCCGTTACCGGGTTGATTGTTCAACCTATTATTGGTGCGCTTAGCGACAAAACCTGGCACCCCCGCTTTGGCCGCAGAAAACCGTACTTCTTCATTGGAGCCATGCTGTGCAGCCTCGCTCTTTTTCTTTATCCGTTTAGCAGTGCGTTGTGGATGGCGGTGGGGCTATTGTGGATTTTGGATGTAGGAAACAATACGGCCATGGAACCTTACCGGGCCTTTATTGCCGATAAATTGAATGACGACCAGCGCCCAACCGGCTTTCAAACCCAAAGTTTTTTTACCGGCCTGGGACAGACATTGGCTAACGTATCGCTTTTTGTGTTTCCAATTTTCTTTCTGGGTAAGACAGGCGCTATTCCCAATTGGGTTTTTGCTTCCTTCTTCCTGGGTGCCATTTGCTCAGTCGGCACCATTTGGTGGAGCATGCGTACAACGCCTGAAATACCGCCCACCGAAGATGAGCTGCGCCACATGCGATCCTCACCGCTCAACCTGTTCTCATCTTTTATTGAAATCGGCAGAGCCATCGGCAGTATGCCGAAGGTGATGTGGCAACTGGGCCTCGTTTACCTCTTTCAATGGTATGCATTATTTTGTTATTGGCAGAATTCGTCCAAAAGCGTGGCGTTGTCAAGCTATGAGTGGCATGTGCCTACTGCCTCCGAAAAAGCAACCGAAGACCACTTCAATCAGTTTAGAGATGAAGTTAAATCAAAGATGGAAATAGAGGGTAGGGCGGTTGAAGAATCGGATTTTTCCGCAATGGATTGGTCTGAGTTCTACGAACAGTGGAAGACCTATTCGGAGATTGCGTTAAGTGAGGAGGATGTGGAAAGGTTAGATCGGGTACAAAAGAACTCGGAAAAGTATGAAAGTGCCGTTAGCTGGACCGGCCTTGTCAATGGTTGGTACAGCTTCGTTACGTTTCTCTCGGCATTCGCGCTCGTATGGATTGTGAAGAAATCATCCCCGAAAATTGTGCATTTCGTTTGCCTGGTGTTGGCCGGGATTGGGTTCATTCTGTTTGCTTTTATTGAGAATAAATACTTACTGTTCCCGGCCATCACTGGTTTTGGTATCGGGTGGGCGAGCATGATGGGCATTCCCTACCTGATGGTGGTGCCCAGCATTCCAAAAGAGCGCTATGGGGTGTACATGGGCATCATCAACATGATGATTGTAATCCCCATGACGTTGCAAACCCTCACATTTGGTTTTGTGATGGAGCATTGGTTACAGAATAACTCGAGCTACGCCATTGTTTTTGCAGGTGTGTTGTTGCTGCTGGCCGCTGCCGCTACATTAATGATCAATTACAAACCAGATGATGGAGAAGTTGTGCTCGCGTCTTCTGGTCATTAACATCAAAATAGTAAAATATGAATGTTTATCTCGCTGAATTTTTTGGAACGCTGCTGCTCGTGTTCATTGGCGATGGCGTGGTGGCCGGTGCGCTGTTGAAAGGCAGCAAGTCGGAAAACTCCGGCTGGCTCACCATTTGTTTTACCTGGGGTTTGGCAGTGACACTTGCCATTTATGCGGTCGGTAATGTTAGCGGTGCACACCTCAATCCTGCCGTTACCCTGGCCTTTGTTATCCACGGCAGTTTTGATTCCGGCCTCGCGTTGGGATACATCCTGGCCCAAACGGCAGGGGCGTTTCTGGGTGCCGTGTTGGTCTGGCTCCACTACTTGCCGCACTGGCGGGGAACCAGCGATCTGGCTGCAAAGCTTGGTGTTTTTTGCACCGGCCCGGCCATCCGAAGCACGTGGTCGAATCTGCTAAGCGAGATTCTGGCCACAGCTGTCCTGGTGCTGGGTCTTTTGTTTATCGGCACAAATGAGTTTACACAGGGTCTTAGTCCGATCGCGGTCGGCCTGTTGATCATGGTTATTGGTTTGGGTTTGGGCGGCACCACCGGCTTTGCGATCAACCCGGCTCGCGATTTGGGACCTCGGCTGGCACACGCGCTTCTTCCCATTCACGGGAAGGGTAGTAGCGACTGGGGCTATGCGTGGATTCCGGTACTTGGGCCGCTGCTTGGTGGTTTGGTTGGGGTAGCAGTCTTCTCTTGGCTGAACGCATGAAGTACATCATTGCACTTGATCAGGGCACGACCAGTTGTCGCGCTATTTTGTTTGACGAGCAGGGAAAAATCTGCGGAACGGCACAGCAGGAGTTCACGCAATTCTTCCCGCAGCCGGGGTGGGTCGAACATGATCCCATGGAAATCTGGAAAACCCAGTTGGGTGTTCTGCTTCGGGTAATATTGGAAAATCAGGTGCCGGCTCGCTCCATTGCCGCCATCGGCATCACCAACCAGCGTGAGACTACCGTGGTGTGGGATCGAAACACAGGCGAACCGGTTTATCCCGCCATTGTGTGGCAGGACAAGCGCACAGCCGTTATTTGTGAAGAACTGAAAGCAAGGGGTTTATCGGAGCATGTTCGCCAGAGTACCGGGCTGGTCATCGACTCCTATTTTTCGGCTACCAAGCTGCATTGGATATTGCGTAACGTTAAAGGCGCAGCTGAGCGGGCGGAAAGGGGAGAGCTTGCGTTTGGAACAATTGACACGTGGCTGGTGTGGAAGCTTACCAACGGCCGGCAACATGTAACCGACTACTCCAATGCATCGCGCACGATGCTGTTCGACATCCGGAAGCTGGTGTGGGATGAACACCTGCTGAATGAACTTAAGATTTCAAGAAGCCTCTTGCCGGAGGTGAAGCCCTCGGCATCTGACTTCGGTGTCTGGCACTATGATGGAGTTGATATTCCGATCAGTGGAATTGCGGGCGATCAGCAAGCGGCCCTTTTTGGTCAGGCTTGCTTCGAACCCGGTATGGCCAAAAATACCTACGGCACGGGTTGTTTTATGCTGATGAACACGGGAGCCAACATTCAGTATTCCAAGAACGGTTTGATCACAACGATTGCCTGGGGTTTGGATGGCAAAGTGGAATACGCGCTGGAAGGAAGCGTTTTTATCGCAGGTGCTGCCGTGCAATGGCTTCGTGACAGCCTGCACCTGATTGATCAATCAAAAGACTCGGAATACTTTGCGGCCAAAGCACTAGGATCAAATGACGTATACGTGGTGCCGGCTTTTGCCGGACTGGGCGCTCCGTACTGGGATATGTATGCCCGGGGCGCCATTTTTGGCCTCACCCGTGATACAGGCAAAGACCACATCATCAAAGCGACTCTAGAATCACTCGCCTATCAATCGAAAGATATTTTGACGGCCATGGAGGAGGACGCTGGCCTGAAGTTGTCGGCTCTGAAAGTGGATGGTGGGGCATGTGCCAACAATATCCTCATGCAATTCCAGGCGGATATTTTGAACACCCCGGTAGAACGCCCGGAAGTGATTGAATCAACTGCACAGGGTGCCGCTTACC
>DAIPHR010000028.1:18244-20121 GCA_036771215.1 Cyclobacteriaceae bacterium | reverse complement strand
ATCTTCTCTTTGGCCAAAAAGGCCGCAATGCCGCGCTGGCAATCTTCCATCGCCCGGGCGCGGGCGTTTAGGCGGGCAGCATAATCCAGCGCCTCGTCCAAAGGCTTTGATTGAACGGCCGCCATCATCTGCTTGGTGAGCATCATCGACTGAGCCGAGTTCTGCCGGATTAACTGCTGCGCAAACTCGCGCACCTCGTGCTCCAACTGGTCTGCCGAAACCACCCGATTGATCAGTCCCAGGCGGAGGGCTTCCTCTGCCTGAACGACATCACCTGATAGCAATAGCTGTTTTGCTTTCTGCTCACCCAGTTTGCGCAACAGAAACACCATAACGATGGCGGGCACAAACCCGATCTTCACTTCGGTATAACCAAAACGAGCCTGCGGCACGGCAAAGGTGAAGTCGCACACGGTAGCCAGCCCGCAACCACCCGCCAGCGCATGGCCCTGCACTTGTGCAATCACCACTTTCGGCAGCGTATATATCTTCAGAAACAGTTCCTTCAGGCGAGAAGAGTCCTGATAATTCTCCTCTTCTGAAAAGGCCTGCATTTGCTGGAGAAAAGCCAGGTCAGCTCCCGAGCAGAATGCTTCGCCATTGGCCTTGAGCACAATAACCTTCGCCTGTTCATCGCGGGTGGCGCGGTCGAACGCCTCGGACAGGGCTTTGATCAACTCCGGACTCAGCGCGTTGCGTTTATCCGGTCGGTTAAGGGTGATGTAGCCGATGCAATCTTCTGCGTGGTAGTTGACCATGTTCATTTGATCTCGAGTTGAAAGGCGCCTTTTCGTGTAACCGCATGAATACGGCCCAGGGTATCCTGCTCCAACAACCGTGAAATATACCATTCCGCATTGGTGCCATCCAATACCAGTGTCTGATAATTGAGTTTTTCATCCAAGGCCGGCAGTGCCTGCACTGCCCGGTCACGTACCACCACTACATCAACCGAGTCTACGTCCGACTTCCAACGGTGGTTACCGAGCAGCAGAATCCTCTTTCCGCCTAGCGTGAGCAGCGCAGATTGCCCCTCGGGCCAATGCTGCACAGATGTGTGGTTGACGCCATGGCGTAAACGGTTTGGCCGGATATGAAAGCGCATTCGATCCTCATCACCAGCTAAGGCCGAATCACCCCAAAAAGTGGAGCGCCCGTGATCAATCCATTCCACCGCGCTGTGCCCATTGATACGGTAGATGGTAAGCTTGCGGGTGGCAACATGGTTGTTGGTATGAATCCACTCCGTTGCCATCAGCACCGTGGCCACAAACACCGCCAGGTATACCCACCGCACCTGGCGAAACTGAACAAACAAAATCAGCGAAAGCAGCACGCCAATGCCCAGCCAACATTGAAACGTGGTGAGATGGATATTTTCAATGAGGCTGGACGGCATTTTCTCGACCCACACCACCGCTGAGTTTAACAGGTGAACAAGCCCTTGCAGCAGCCACCCCACCGCGCTGGCCACAGGCGAGAGCCAGCTCACCAGCAGCAACACAATACCTCCGACCAGGACAGCCGTTGACAGCGGGATTACAAAAAGGTTTGAAAAAAGGAAGTATACCGGAAACTGGTGGAAATACAGCATGCCCAACGCGAACGTAGCCAACTGTGCGGCAAGTGAGATGCACGAAATCTTCCACACCCAGTCAAGAACCGGGTTCTCCACTTCCCACAAATCGTAAATCGGCTTTTGTAGGTACACGATCCCCAACACCGCCAGGTACGACAGTTGGAATCCAACGGACATGATCATGAACGGATCGTACAGCAAGAGAACGAAGGCAGAAGCCGCTAACGTATTGTAGATGTTGGTGGCGCGCCCGACAGTACACACCACACCAACAAAACAGAACCATGTGACCGCCCAC
>DAIPHR010000028.1:0-18234 GCA_036771215.1 Cyclobacteriaceae bacterium | reverse complement strand
TTTTTTTTATTTTTTTTGTTTTATTTCTTTTTTTTTACTTTTTTTTGTCTATTTCTCTTTTTTGTTGCTCGCGTGCCGCCCCCCCCCCCCCCCCCGCCACAGCAACAAAACTGAACATGGTGACCGCCCGCAATACGGAAGGCGACAATCCCGTAACAAAAGCGAAACCCCATAGCAGCACCAGGCTGACCCCCGCTACCCACCAGCGGCTCGATGCCACTCGCTCCAACGGCTTCATCAACAACAGTATAATGCCATACAAAATACCGACATGCAAACCCGACACGGCCAGCACGTGCATGGCCCCGCTCGCGGCATACGCATTTTGCAAATCGGTATCAATGCCATCCGTTACACCCAACACAAGCGCCATCGCGATCGCCTGTTCACGTTCTCCCGAGATGTTCTGCCGAAGCACGCGCGTACACCACGCCCGGGCCTGGTTGGCATAAAAAAGCGCCCCCTTTCGGTGTCCCCGCTCAAGCAATCGCCACTCACCCGGCCGAAGAAAATGCTGATGATAGACATTTTGAAAGCTGAGGTAACGCCTGAAGTCAAACTCACCGGGGTTTTGCGGAGGGGTTAGTTCATGGGGACGGCCTTTCAACAGAATGCGGTCTCCGTATTGCAGGCGCGCACTATCCTTTCGGCTGATGTACAGGTTGAGCGAACCGTGAGCGGGCTGCCAGTTTTTGTTGAGCACCTGCACCACCTCCACCTTGTATTTGATGCTCTTGTCACGCTCGTGCGGCCCACCGACCACCACGGCTTCATACGCGCGCACCGAGTCGGCCATCGTAGCCAGGTGGCCGGGTCGGTTCCGGTCGCTCGACCAATACACGTGGGTGTAGCCAAAGGCAGCAATAGCAACCAGGCCAATCGTGCCGACCCAGGCACGCTGCCGGGGATACCGAAGGCTAATGACAAAATAAAGGACGGCTAACGCGCCTGTCAGCGAAAGGCGTGTGGTAATGCCCAGTTGAGGTTGATAGATGCCCAACAAAATGCCGGCCACGAAAAACGCAGCGATACGCACCATGGCATAGGGTACCCAGCGAAACACGACAGTTTTATAGGTTAGCTACAGGCTAATTTATTAAAATTGGCTTCTAATACTTACTCGGCTTTGATACCATGAGAGTCATTCTAACAGTTACCGCAACACTCTCACTTTTGAATATGCAATATGGCTTCACCCAGTCAGGAGATAAGATCATAAAGTTAAACCTATACCCTCATTTCAGTAATCCAGGTATAACCATCGGCCTTGAGTTTGAGAAATCTCTTGGTCGAACCATTAAGTTTTCCCAAGCAACCCGAATTGAATACCGAACCATCACATCAGAAAATCCCAGCGATAATTTCTTCGGTCAGCAGAATCTTTGTCTTGGCTACGCGGTAAAGTATTATCCGTTTCGAAAACAATCGGGTAAAAAATTTCAGGGTGTTTTTGTAGGGATCATGCCATCTTACTTTGTAAAAGTAAGAAGCCAGTACCGATACGGTCCTGCAATCGGAATACCCGCTGGATACCAATTTGTACTCAAGTCTCGATTGACACTAAGTTTGGAATACACGGTTACCTTCATGCAGAACGTCAATAACGCCATTCCCCCCAGCAATCCAAGTGACCGGTACTTTGACTTATTCAAGGGCTTTCGAATTGGATACCGGTTCTAAGCCGGTTTGCTCTTTTCCCCTGCCTTCGCTTTTGCCTCATCCGCCATTTGCTGCAGCTCGGCAGCGGTCTTGCCTTTCAGGTAGTCGGGCAACTCCATGCCGGCCATGTTGAAGATCTCTTGTAAGGGCGGCACCGACTTATACAATCCGGAGATGAAATTGGCAGTAGAGGTTTTTCCATCACCGCTGGTACCGGCACCCCCATCCCACACGGTGAGCTTGTCGATCTTGATATTCTTGATCGCCTCGGTTTGCAGGCGCACCAGTTCGGGCAGCTTATCCACAATCAACAGCAACACAGCATCGCGCGCGTTGTCACCCGAAGCTTTCACAATTTGTTGCAAGCCTTGCGCCTGCTTGGTGAGTATCTCATACATACCGCGGGCTTCCGCTTCGAGCTTGGCATAAATGGCATCGGCCTCACCTTTCGCCCGCTCACGCAACTTTTCCGCTTCGGCCTGGGCTTCAATAATCGCTTTCTGCTTTTGTATCTCAGCGGCTACCACGATGTTGGCATTCTGTGAAGCACGCTCTCGTTCGGCACGGGCCGCTTCCGCACGTTGTTCAGCCAGATAGGCTTCCTCCAACGCTTTCGCAGATTGCACTTTTTCGGCTGCTATAGCCTTCTTTAACGCTTCGGCCTCCCGCTCTCTTCGTTCGGCATCGGAATTGGCAATGGCAATCTTGGAGGTGTTCTCGCCCTTTACCGCCAGGGCATTGGCCTCGGCAGACTTAATACGCGTATCCCGCTCAGCTTCAACCTTACCAATTTGCTCATCGCGCTTGGCGCCTGCAATCAAGACCTCCTTATCTTTAATCGTTACGGCTACTTGTGTGTCGCGGTCGCGCACCATTTCCGCCACTTTGATATCGCGTTCTTTTTCAGCTTCCGTTTTACCAATATCACCGAGACGTTCCTGGTCAGCCACGCGAATCTTCGCCTCGTTAATGGCCTTAGCGGCCGCCTCTTTACCGAGGGCGGCAATGTAACCGCTTTCGTCTTTGATGTCGGTAATGTTAACGTTGATCAGCTTCAAACCAATCTTCTTCAATTCCGACTCCACGTTGTGCGACACGTTCTGCAAAAACTTATCGCGGTTGGTGTTAATCTCTTCAATGTCCATCATGGCCACCACCAGGCGCATTTGGCCCACAATGATATCGTGCGCCAGCGCGTGCACATCCTGCCGCTGCAAGCCCAGCAGGCGCTCAGCCGCATTTTCCATCACACCGGATTCGGTGGAAATACCGACTGTGAACTTGGACGGAACATCCACCCGGATATTCTGCTTGCTCAGCGCATTGGTCAGATTCACTTCAATGGAAATCGGTGTGAGATCCATGAACGAATAATCCTGAAACACCGGCCAGATAAAGGCTGCGCCACCATGAATACACTTGGCCGAACCACCTCCGCCCACCTTACCGTACACGACCAGCACGCGATCGGAGGGGCAACGCTTGTACCGTCTCAACACCGATACAATCAACACAAAAGCAAAGAGTGCAACCAGCACCAGGATCGGAAGAAAACCACCCATAAAAAACAGATTAAGTTAGAGTAATGTAACCAACAGAATATTGTCGCCAATGACTTTGGAGACTTTAACCAACTTCCCCGTAGGGATGTCAGCCGCATCGTCCGTCATGGCATCCAGTGTGCGCAAGGCACCGCTTACTTTCACTTGTACTTTGCCCAGGCCTCCGCGAGCCGCCTGTATCACCAGATATACCTCAGCGGTTTGCCCCACGGCCATTTCAATTTTCATGGTGCCGTCAGCACCAGCCTTCGAGAGCAAATAAAACAGCCCGCCCATGAGGCCCATCATGGCTGCCCCTGCCGCGGTAGCGGCCACCATGCTGACCAGCACCGAGGCTCCTGCGTTGATGCTGGCAATGCCCGTCCAGCCGAAAAGGGTGAAAAAGCCCACCAGGTTTTTCAGCGTAAAAAACTGGAACCCGGCTCCCTGATCTGCTTCAATTTCAGCATCCGAGGAGGGTAGATCGTCCGGAGAATCCACCCCGATGAAAGAGGTTACCAATTGAAGAAGAAAAAACACGGTAAAAGGAATGGCTACCCCCCAATAGATCTTCAACACCAGGCTCAAGCCGCCCCACCACTCATTAAAAGCTTCCATAGACTGCCAATCGTTGGGTTAAATTAGCAGTAATTCATCAATTGGCCAACCCGGATGTAACCCCGACAAAAAACAAAAGCCATGGCAACCCATGGCTTTCAATCGGTTAGCCCGGAAAATTTATACGTACTGGTTTAGCATCACGGGCATTACCAGCATCAAAACATCTTCGTTTTTATCTTTTTCAGCCGGCACTACCAGGCCTGCCTTATTGGGAGCCGACATATTCAACTTCACCTGTTCACCATCCAGGTTGCCGAGCATCTCCACCAGGAACCGGGCATTGAATCCAATTTCAATATCCTCGCCTTCATGTTCGCAGGAGAGCCGCTCGTTCGCTTCGTTGGAAAAGTCCAGATCTTCGGCCGACACCTGAAGCTCGCTACCGGTAATTTTCAGCCGCACCTGATGAGTCGTTTTGTTGGCGTAGATTGAAATACGTTTCAATGAGCCAAGGAAATCTGCGCGGTTGATTGTCATCTTGATCGGGTTTTGCCCCGGGATAACATTTTCATAATCCGGGAAGCGCTCATCAATCAGGCGACAGATCATACGGATATTGCCAAACTTGAAGAAGGCATTCGACATGTTGAAGTCAATGCTCACATCGGTGTTTTCCACCGGCAAGGTGGCTTTCAGCAAATTGAGGGCCTTGCGGGGAATGATGATGGCATTTCCGTTTTCGGATTTCACATCGGTTCTGCGGTAGCGCACGAGGCGATGGCCATCCGTGGCAACAAACGTGGTATTCTTCTCTCCGAGGTTCACGTACACGCCCGTCATGGCGGGGCGAAGTTCATCGCTGCTGGTGGCAAAAATGGTGCTGTTGATGGCGTGGGCGAGCACCTGAGAAGAGAGGGTGGCCGAAAAATCCTGCGATACACCAGGTACCTTCGGAAAATCAGTTGCGTTTTCACCGGCCAGCTTGTAACGGCCATTGTCGGAACTGATTTCGATTGCGTAAGTCGTTTCGTCAATGGAAAACGTAACCGGTTGGTCGGGCAGGTTTCTCAGCGTGTCCAACAAAATGCGGGCCGGCACGGCAATACTACCTTTCTCTTTCGATTCCACGTTGATTTCCGTAATCATCGAGGTTTGCAGATCAGAGGCCGTTACGGTCAACGTGGTTTTGTTGACTTCAAAAAGAAAGTTTTCAAGAATGGGAACTACCGGGTTGGTGGTAATCACTCCGTTTATTTGCGACAGCTGCTTGAGCAGGTAGCTGGAGTTGACAATAAACTTCATCGGAACGTAGTGGTTTTTAGATTACCGGCAAATTTAGGGGGATTTTTGACAATACATACCCCCAAAATCCATTATTGCGGCCGGGCTTTAAATGCCCCGCGGGTGGTCAACAACAGGTTGCTCCGCGGGTCATCAAACTGAACCCAATCGCCCTGCCAGCGGCCAATTTTTAACCGCGGCTGCTCCGGGTTGGGCCATAGCTCCAGTGGATATTGGCGGCCGGCCAGGTCCTCCACCACAATATTCACCCTCGCGGGGGTCTGCTGCAACAGGCTATCCCGTACACGATCGGATGATAAGATTCGATCGGCTTGCAGCAGGGAGACCGCATCGAGATATTCGTTCATGCGCGCGGTGTCGGTGGGCATACCTTCCACCGAAAAAGCCCCGTTAACCGATTGGATTACGAAGTTACCTTCCGGGATTGGGAATGTGGCTCGCAATGACTTAAAATTCTGCCAGTTGAAATTAAAGATGCGCTTATCGCGCCAGTCGTTTGTCGTTTGCCGAAAGATTGCGGAAACATCCACCCGATAGCCCGGCAGGGTGACCAATTCAGGTACGGGATATTGCTCATTCATGATGTAGGTGGGCGATCCGCTGCTCACCCATAGTTCGGTGGCGCCACCATCTGTATCCACGAGCCGTACATTCACTCCTTCTTGCCGGATGACAGCCTTTACTGAATCCGCCCGTGCGGCTTCAATCTTTCTTTTGGTCTCCACCTGAGCCAACGTGGCAAAAAAAACAGTAATCATCTGCCGGTCGGCCGGCCAGGTTTGATTTACGATCCAGCGGTTTCCATCGTAGTGCAAGTCAACCGTGTCCAAAGCTGATCGCAACTCAACTTTCGAAATGTGAGTAGCGTCTGGCAGAGAAAACTTTTTCCGGTCGGCACGCGCCCCGGCTTCGCTTATGTACTGCCACCCATACCACCCGAGCACCAGGGTCAGCAATAAGCCGGACAAGATGATTCCACGGATATTTTTCTGTCGCTGGGTCATACAGTAGCTGAGGCATATTTCCGTTTGCGCCAATAGTGCCGGGCGACACCCAGCGCCAAAATCACCAGAAGTGGCAGCACCACGTTGACAAGCTGCCAATATGTTCTCTCTGACTCCATCTTCTTTTTGTCGAGGGGTCTGAGCTTCACTTCTTTAACCCGGGTGCTGACCAGGCCGTTTTCATCTGCGAGAAAGGCCACCATATTCACCAGCAGGTCGGCATTGGCAAACGTGTAGCGCGAGAAGGGCTCGTAGCCTAATGCCTGCGGCTCGCCCGTGCGTTGGCTGACTTCGTTTCGCGCCAGGTCGCCATCGGCTACAACGATCATCTTCGTGGGCCGGCTTTTGTCCAGGCGGTTTTTTTCATCTACCCCGGGCGGCACAAACCGATTGCGAAAAACGGACGTAAACTCCCCTTCCAGTAAATACCCGACCGGAATTTTTCCCGATTGGAAATTCTCCGGGCGCAGTTCCTGGCGTAAATCATTTACACTCACCTTTACCGGTGCGCTGATTTTCCGCGAATAGTCGGACGTCATCAACAGCGGGGTCTTTCGTACACCTTCGGCTTTCACCGTATCAACCGAAGAGGCAAACCTCAATAACGTGGCATCCAGGTTTCGGGTGATGGCATGATTGGCATACTGATTAACCAACGGCCAGAATGGCCACTCCAGGGGTACAATGCGCGGCCGCCCGTTGAGTTCGCCAATGGCAATGGGATAGCTGGCGGCAACCCGATCCTGCACGAGATCAGGATTGACGCGAACGCCATACCGAAACAGCTGATCATCCAAATGGGTATTGTACGGGAAGGCAAAATACTGTGCCTGCGAGGCACTGTCCATCGTGGCATCCAGCCGGTCGATCAACCACAACACTTTGCCGCCTTTCATGATGTATTGATCAATGTGGTATTTGTCAGCTTCCGGGAAGCCGGCTGTGGGCTTAGCCACAACCAGCACGTTTGGCGGATGGACGGACAACTCATCGGCACGCACCTCATTGACCTCAAATTGTGTGGCCAGTGCCTGCCACGCACCTTGCGCAGCCAAACCAGTCAATTCATTATGGCCGGTTAACCAACCCACGCGATTGGTTTCAGTTGAAGTAAGTTGAGCCAACGCCTTCGAAAATTCAAATTCCAGATTTTCGATCGATTGGTTTAACACCTCCTGGGAGTTTTGACTACGATTGCCCTTTAACAGCATAACCGGAATTTCCACGTTGCCCATGGAAACGAGCGCTCCCGGGAAAACAAACTTTTCCTTTCGGGAACTGCCGGTTCCTTCGATGACATTCAGCGGTTGAATTCCCTTTTCCGCCAGAACCGCCATATACTCCTGCCGCGCCTTTTCACTTGCCGCTGCGGTGGGATTGGTAAACAAAACGTTTACCCGGTTACCGGAGTAGATTTTGAATTCGTTCAAGATTTCGCGCACCGCCTGCTGCAGCCGTGTGAATCCCGGGTTCAAATCACCCGCCAGAAACACTTCCACCTGCACCGGCTCCTCCAATTGGCGCAACAACTGGCGGGTTTGCGGCTTAATGGTGTACCGTTTTTCTTCGGTAAGGTCAAGGCGGAAGAAAACATTTGCCAAGACCAGCGATCCCAAAACAACCAGCAAGACGGCATTCACAATCGAGAGGACATCACCGGTGCGCTGGGATTCCATCCAATGAGCCGGTTCCCATTGCCGAGCCCGCAAGGTTAACCGGGTGAGTGCCAGCAAAACGAAAATGACGGAACCGAAGTAGAACACATCGCGCGAGTCAATCACCCCTTTGCTCATGCTTTGGTAGTGTTCCGTTAAGCCAAGCTGGCGTATGAAAAGGTTGAACTGACCTTCGGTAATAAGCCCGGCCAGCAAGTCAAACCCGGCAAAAAACACATAACACCCGAAGGCCGCCAGCACAAAGGAGATAATCTGATTTGACGTAGACGCGGACGCGAGTAATCCAATTGCACAGAAAACGGCTGCCAGCAACGCCAGGCCGAGGTAAGAACCAATCGTGCCCGCGAGATCAAGATTGCCCACCGGGTTGCCCAGGCGGTATAACGAAAACACATAAACAACCGTAGGCAACAGCGCCAGCAGCGTGAGCAACCAGGCCGCCAGATACTTGCCCGTGACGATAGCCGTTTCCGAAACCGGTTTGGTCAGCAACCATTCTAAAGTGCCGAGTTTGCGTTCTTCAGCCACGGAACGCATGGTGATGGCGGGCACCAGGAACAAGAGCACATACGGAGCTACCGCGAAGAACGAACCGAGATCAGCAAATCCAAACTCAAGAACCGAGGTGTCCGGTAACACCCAAACCAACAGCCCTGTGCTGATGAGGAAAACGCCCATGACCACGTACGCAATAAGCGAATTCAGAAACGCGGCCATCTCCTTTCGAAAAACCTGAATCATAAGGCGGCACGGGTAAGTTGCTGAAACAGATCTTCCAAATTGTTCTCCTCTACCCGCAGGCCAACAATGGTCAGTTGGTGATCGGTTGCCCAACGAAACAGATCCGCCCGTAAATCAACGCCCGCCTTGGGCACAATTCGGAAAGAAGAGGGTGTAATGGCCTCAATTGAATGTATGCCGGGCACGGAGATATCCAGCGTTACGGGTTGCTGAAATTCCACCACCACCGTAGGCGCGGAAGCATGCCGACTGATCAACTGGCGCCAGTTGCCATCGGCCACCAGCTTACCGCGGTTGATCACGAGTACACGTTCGCACAGCGCCTGCACCTCCTGCAGGATATGAGAACTGAACAGCACCGTTTTGTTGACACTGACGTCTTGAATCAGCTTCCGGATTTCCAGGATCTGATTGGGATCCAGGCCGCTGGTGGGTTCATCCAGAATCAGAACGGGGGGATCGTGAAGCAGGGCCTGAGCCAGGCCCACGCGCTGGCGGTAACCCTTCGACAGCGATTCAATTTTTTTGTTCTGCTCGCGCTCAAGACCACAGCGGTTAATCATTTCGTCAATGCGTAGGTGTAGGCTTCGCCCACGTAATCCATGGAACGATCCCGAGAGGGCAAGGTACTCGCGCACATACAGGTCAAGGTACAATGGGTTGTGCTCCGGTAAGTAACCGATCAACCGCTTCACCTGCCCGGGCTCAGCACTCACCGAAACGCCATTGACGCTGGCCTCTCCGGATGAGGGCGACCAATACCCGGTCAGTATTTTCATAGTGGTGGATTTGCCCGCGCCATTGGGCCCGAGAAAACCGACAATCTCACCCGGTTGCAGCGTGAACGAAACCTCATCGACAGCCCGCTGGGAGCCGAAAATTTTGGTAACGTGTTGAACCGAGACGGCCATAACGGGCGCAAAACTACTATTAACTGGGTATTTGAACGTTCGCTCACCTGATTTTCGGGTGTTTTCGCAAATGTTTTGTTAACGTAAAGTCGGCCGACACTTACCTTCTTTACTTTTGGCTTATAAATTGCGACCGGTTTTTGACTGTATTGGATATCTATGCGCCTACTATTTGCTTTTTCCCTCTTGCTCTCTTCAGCCGCCTTTGGCCAGGCAGGGTACCAGATTGACTTTTTTGTGAAAGGCTGGCAAGACACCACGGTGAACCTGGGCTACTACATGGGCGAGGGCACGTACCTGAAAGACACGGCCCGCGTCAGCAGCAAAGGTGCCTTCCGGTTCGATGGAAAGCAGAAACTTCCGCAGGGCGTTTACTTCCTGGTGATGAACAAGACCAAGCTCTTCGATATCGTGATTGGCGAGCAACAGCAATTTCGGATGGAAACCTCAGCCGATGACCCGATTCGAAATATGGTGGTGACGGGCGATGTGGACAACAAGATCTTCTTCGACAACCTGCGCCACAATGGAGAACGGCACCAGGAGGCGGAGCCCTTTATTAAAATACTGAATGACAGCACGCTGAAACCCGATCAGAAAAAGGAAGCCCGCGAAGCCTTCAACCGTGTGAACGACAAAGTAGTGACCTACCAAAACCAGCTGGTTGACCAGTACCCCAAAACGGTAACCGCACGCGTGCTGAAGGCCATGCGGCCGCTGAAATCGCCTGAACTGCCCAAGCGCGCTGACGGCAAACCGGACTCCAGCTATTTGCTCAAATACTACCGCGAGCATTTCTTCGATGACTTTGACCTGGCGGACGATGCCCTGCTGGGCCTGCCCCGCCCCTTCTACGCGGAAAAAATCAAAGAATACCTCGAGCGCCTCTATGCGCCCCAGCCCGACACGATCATGCGAGCCATCCATTTGATGGTGGCCAAGGCAAAGAAAAATCCCGAGACGTATAAATTTTTAGTCTGGAACTGCCTGTATAACTATCAAAACCCGGAAATCATGGGTTTGGACGCGGTGTATGTTCGGCTGTACGATGAGTATTTTGCTTCGGGCGAAATGGACTACTGGATTGATAAAAAGTTGAAACAAAATGTCAAGACGTATGCCGACCGGCTTCGGCTGAGCCTGATTGGCAATACCGCACCCAACCTGATCATGCAGGATGAGAATCTCCAGCCCCGATCCATGTACGACATCAAAAAGAAGTACACCGTGCTTTTCATCTTTGATCCAGATTGTGGCCACTGCCGGCAAGAGACACCCAAGCTGGTTGAATTCTACAACAAGAATAAAATGAAGCTGGATGTCGAAGTGTTTGCTGTTTCCGTGGATACCTCCATGAAAAAAATGCGGGATTTCATCAAAGAATTCAAGATGACGTGCATCACGGTAAACGGGCCACGCACCTATGTGGGACATCACCAAAAACTGTACGATGCTGAAACAACGCCCTCGTTGTATGTAATTGACAACAAACGAAAGATCATTGGCAAAAAATTGCCGGTGGAGAAACTTGAGGAATTCCTCACCCGATACGAAAGCTTTCAGAAGCAGGGTGCGCCACCCTCCAAAACCCAGTAATTGGGGGCACAACGAGGTTTTTTACATTTTTTTACATGCCAAATGCAACTATTTCACCGGTTGCGAGTATCTTATTCACGTAACCCTTCCCAGCTATGGCATTGTTTGAGTTGATTGGAAAGAAAAAGAAAGAGTTAAAAGCCTCGTGTCCCATCACCAAGGAGCCGATTGAGCGGGGCTTTGGCTACATGTTAACTACCGCTCAGGTTATCTCTTCTCAGAAATACTGGGATATGGTGATGACAGAGCCTGAGACACTCTCGTACACCCTCTCGCACTTCAACAACCAGGCCAGCGGCACCCAAATGCGCTCCATGATTTTCGAGAAATATGCGGGCATCAGCAAACCGTGGATCGTATCCGATTCGATCATCGGCTACTTTGATGTAGATCGGGCAACGGCCCGCCAGGAAGCGAAAAAGTGGTGGGAAACCGAAGGCCAGCATGCACCGACCAATGCCGGGCCGGCTGCTGAACATTTGCCTGCGGAGACATTCCAACACTACCGCGATTATGCCATTCTGGAAGCCGGGCGCCACAGGGCGGCCGCTAGCCGCGCGGCTTAACGGCAAAACTATCGGTGGCTAATTCTGGCGCTCAATTGTAAACTGCACCATTTGCCGAAGCGACTGCCGATAGGCCGATTCAGGGTACCGATCGAGAATGGCCAGGGCCTGCTGAAAATAGAACGTCATTTTTTCACGTGCATAATCGATACCCCCAGAATTTTTCACAAATGCAATCACTTCCTGCACCTTCTTTGGTTTATCGGACTCGCTGCGGACAATACCGATGATCCTGCGCTTGTCCCAAAACCCGGCTTTGGCCAGGGCATAAATCAGGGGCAGCGTCATTTTCTTCTCTTTGATATCAATGCCTACCGGTTTGCCGATTTCAGCCTCTCCGTAGTCGAATAAATCGTCTTTGATTTGAAAGGCCATACCGACCGCCTCACCAAACTTTTTCATGTCGGCAACCACCTCGGGCGATGCCCCCGCTGAACGGGCTCCCACCGCACAACACGAGGCGATCAAAGAGGCCGTCTTTTGCCGGATAACTTCGTAGTAAATTTCCTCATCAATGTCGAGTTGCCGCGCTTTCTCCATTTGGAGCAACTCCCCCTCACTCATTTCACGAACGGCATGGGCTACAATCTCCAGTAGACCGAACTCTTTGTGTTCCACCGAGAGAATGAGCCCGCGGGACAGAAGAAAATCACCCACGAGAACGGCAATCTTATTTTTCCAAAGGGCGTTGACCGAGAAAAAACCCCTGCGGTAGTTCGCATCGTCTACAACATCGTCATGGACCAGGGTGGCCGTGTGCAGCAATTCAATTAGGGATGCCCCGCGAAAAGTGGACTCGGTAATTCGCCCACACATGCCCGCGCTGAGGAAAACAAACATGGGGCGCATCTGCTTGCCCTTCCGCTTCACGATATAATTCATGATCTTATCCAGCAGCAAGACACGCGTTTTCATCGAAGCTCGAAACTTGGTTTCGAACTCTTCCATTTCGCGCGCAATAGGCGCCTTGATATCGTCCAGCTTTAACATCAACGGAACTGCAAGTATACACATAAACCCGTGCCAGCGTCATCAGTTTTAACGCCTAAAACACCGATCTCTCAAAGGTTTTTTCTAATTTTCGACCTTATGGAGTTGATGGATCAAAGGTGGGAACAAGTGTTGTTTGCTATCACCGTGCTGGCGGTGGCCGTGGTGGTGTCGCGAATCCTGCGCTATCTCATCGGTCGTTTTATCCGGGGAGCCGCTCAAAAGCTCAAGGTTGACCCCACGCGCTACAACTTTTTCAAAAATGCGGCTGATTTCATCATCTACTTCACCGCCTCCATTATCATCTTCCGCTCCATTCCGTACTTCCGCACGGTGGGCACCACCCTATTGGCCAGTGCCGGTGTGCTGGCGGCCATCGTGGGTTTTGCCTCCCAGTCAGCTTTTTCCAATATCATCAGCGGGTTCTTCCTGGTCATCTTCAAGCCCTTTCGCGTGGGCGACCGCGTGCGCGTAGGTCAGCATTATTCGGGTGACGTGGAGGACATCACTCTTCGCCACACCGTAATCAAGGACTTTGAGAACCGAAGGGTCGTGATTCCGAACAGTGTAATCAGCAACGAGACAATCATCAATTCGACCATCACCGAAGAGATGGTTTGCATGTTTGTTGAGATTCCGTTTGCCTTTCATTCTGATTTGAACAGGATCTTCAGCATCATGCAGGAAGAATCACTGAAGCATCCGTTATGTGTTGATAACCGCACGCGAGTGGAACTTCAGCGTGGAGATCATCCCGTGATCACTAAAGTGATCAACATCAACGAGACCGGTATGCTCGTACGCGCGTGGGTGTGGGCCCGAAACCCCAGCGATGGTTTTGATCTGAAATGCGATTTGTTCAAGCAGATACAGGAGCGATGCCTGCGCGAAGGCATTGAAATCGCGTACCCCCACCGCACCTTAATTTACCGCAACCAACCCGGGACTGACTGATGGCCAAACGAGGAAGACGTAAACTGGTTCATGAACCCTTGCCTCCACCCAGCCAAAACCGGGTGATTCTGGAGTTGATTCAGTATAACGAAAAAGAGTATGCCAAGCATGCCGACCTGCATGTGCAGGAAATGCTCACCTACTTTAAACCCAACTGGGTAAACTGGATTAATGTTGACGGGCTGCATGACCACACCATCATCAATAAACTGGGTGACCATTTCAGCCTGCATGGCTTATTGCTGGAGGATATCATTCAGGAGCATCAGCCCAAGGCCGAAGAATACGAAGACTATCTGTTTTTCACGCTCAAAATGCTCTACAAAATTGACAATGGCCGCATTGACTATGAGCAAATCAGCTTTGTTCTCGGGCGTGACTACCTGCTGTGTTTTCAGGAAAAAGAAGGCGACTTGTTTGATGGGTTTCGCGAGCGGATTCGACTTGATCAGGGACGTGTGCGGAGACGCAAGTCCGATTACCTGTTGTACCGCCTGGTGGACATCATTGTCGACAACTATTATGCTGTACTGGATGCCCTTGGCCAGCAAATTGAGGAAGTGGAAGACGATGTATATGAGAATCCTACGATTGAGGAGTTCCGCAAGATTCAGAAAATCAAAAAAGAGCTCATTTTTCTGCGGAAATCCCTGTACCCGCTCCGCGATGCGCTGAGCAAGATCATCAAGAATGACTCCGGCTTTATTGAGCCGCAGACCATCCGGTATTTTGCCGATGTCTACGACCATGTGATCCACCTGATCGACTCGCTGGACACCTATAAAGACCTGTCCAGCGGCCTGATGGACATCCACATCAACAACCTCAATACCCGCACCAACGAGGTGATGAAGCTCCTGACCATCATTTCGGTCATTTTTATACCCCTGACCTTTATCGTGGGTGTTTACGGCATGAACTTCGACTACCTGCCCGAACTGCACTTTCAATGGAGCTACCCGATTTTGTGGATAATCATGGTGGGCGTGGCCTTGGCCATGGTGGGTTATTTCAAATTCAAAAAATGGTTTTAACTTTCGGGCTGTCAACTACCTACCCCTATGCTTTCTTACTTCTTTGATGGTCTTGCATTCAGTTTTGTAGATCTCATTATCGGTTTTGTAATTCTGATCAAAGGGGCCGATTTCCTGGTGGGTGGGGCATCCTCTGCCGCCAAAAAATATGGCATTTCCAACCTGGCTATCGGCCTTACGGTGGTGGCTTTCGGAACCTCCATGCCAGAGCTAATTGTGAGTCTATTGTCGGCTTTGGACGGAAAAAATGACGCCTCATTCGGAAATGTGATCGGGAGCAATAACTTTAACCTGTTGTTTATTTTGGGCATTGCCGGATTAATTTACCCGTTAGTGGTCCAGCGTAATACGGTGAAGTATGAGGTGCCCATTTCTATCGGTGCCGCTTTAATTCTTTTTCTTCTCGTCAATGATACCCTTTGGTTTGGAGGAGAGGTAAACATTTTAAGCCGGTTAGACAGCATCATATTACTGGTCTTCTTTGTTGGGTTTCTGGCTTACATCTATCGCACCATGAAGCAAACAACAGACCTGGAAGAGGGTGAACAGATCAAAATCTATCCGATGGGACTAGCCATTGGGATGGTGATTTTGGGCCTGGCCATGCTCGTGGGCGGTGGTACCACGGTAGTGAATAGTGCCACGACCATTGCACATTATTATGGCCTCAGCGAAAAGATCATTGGCCTAACCATCCTGGCCGCAGGCACCTCGTTGCCCGAGTTAGCCACTTCTGCTGTTGCCGCGTACAAAAGGAATACTGACATCGCGATTGGCAATGTGGTGGGTTCAAACATCTTCAACATCTTCTTTATTCTCGGCATCACGGGCACGATCAGCCCGATTCCCTATAACACAGCTATGAATTTCGATTTATATGTGTTAATGGGTTGCACGGTGGTATTGATGATCTTCATGTTCACGCTAAACACACGCAAACTCGACCGCTGGGAAGCTTTCCTCTTCCTCGGTGGATACATCACATACACGGTGTACCTGATGTCGCTAGAGTAAGCCCTATTTTTTGGATGAATCAACGCGCTTGAGTTCGACCAGTTCGGGGAGGTTTTTACGCATCTTGATTACTTTTATCTGGTACCCCTCTACCGTAAGCTCATCGCCTTCGCGAATGTCAATTGGCTTGTGTTGGATCAAAAGTCCCGCTAATGTCTCGTATTCTTCACTTTCAGTAAAAGGCTCGTCCAACACCTTATTGATGTCATGCAGGGGTGATGTGGCAATTACGGTGAAGACATTGCCTGTGCGGGTCACAATTTGTGCCTCCTGGTCGTGTTCATCCTGAATCTCACCAACTAATTCTTCCAGAATATCCTCCAGGGTTACAATACCCATGGTATCGCCATACTCACTCACCACAATGGCCATTTGTACCTTTTTCTTCTGGAGCTCGCGCAGCAATTGATCGATCGGCTTATTCTCGGTAACATAGAACGGCTTTTGCCCGGTCTCGGCCAGCGTTTTTCCGGTTTTTTGAATGAAGTTTTGCACCAGATCTTTTGTGTGCACAATGCCGGTGATGTCATCCAAGCTTTTATCAAACAACGGATAGCGCGAGTACCCCTCACGAAATACAATCTGCAGCGCATCTTCAAGCGAGGCGTGCATGCTGATGCCCGAAATTTTGGCGCGCGGCACCATAATCTGTTTAACGATTCGATTGTCAAAGTCAAACACATTCTGAATCAGCTCGCGTTCGGAGCTTTCGATGGCCCCGCCTTCTTCACTTTCGGCAATGATCAACTTTAACTCTTCCTCGCTGTGGATTTCTTGTTCACTCACCGGAGCAATGCCGAATAAACGCAGGATAAGGTTGGCAAAGCCGTTGAGCAACCGAATGAAGGGGCGAAACACAAAATAAAACACCCGCAACGGAACGGACACCGACAGGGTGGTTTGGGTTGGGAAGCGGATTGCCAACGACTTGGGCGCCAATTCGCCAAAAACGATGTGCATGACGGTAATCAGGAAAAAGGCAGTCGGGAGCGCGATATTGTGAGCCAGTTGCTCGTTCATTTCAAACCCAAGAGCGTTGACCAGGTTGAGCACCAGTTTGCTCATGACGTCTTCGCCAATCCAGCCGAGGCCGAGACTGGCAAGTGTAATACCCAGCTGGGTAGCGGCTAAAAAGCCATCTAAGTTGTTAATTATCACCTGCGCGGCCCGTTTCCGCATGGTACCCTCCTTCAGCGCGATCTGCGAAGAGCGAACTTTCACGATCGCAAACTCAGCCGCCACAAAAAAACCGTTAAGAAGGACCAGGAAGATGGTCAGGAAAATATCGAACGCCATATGACTTGCAAAGATAAAAAAAGTAGCTGCCCCCGCTTTTTAGTCCCTTGCACGTTGTGCCCGGTGACCAAAAGCCGGAGGCAGCCCTTTCTTATCTGTTATATCACTTCACTTTCTTCTCTAACTCGTCAATCTTGGCCTGAGCTTCAGTTTTGCCCAGCGAGAGCGACTTCTTATACAACTCCAGGGCCTCCTTCAGCGTGTCCTTCTTCTTTCGGGGTGCCAGCTTGGTGCGGTTGGCGGCCTCTTCCACAGCCTGGGCACGGGCAAAGTAGGAATCCGCCTCACTCATCTTGCTCTGTACCCACATCTCTTGAATTTTTGCTTCGATGATAGCCAACTCTTGTGTCTTTGCTTGTATCTGAGCTTCCTTGTCGTTCAATTCGGCTTCCTGCAAGCCAACGGTGGTAATCAGGTTCTGGTTTTCGTTTTTCAACTGATCGGCCAGCGCCTGCATTTTAGCCAGCTCTTCGTTGCGCGCTTCCAAATCAGCCTTCAATTTCTTGATCGTGGCCGCATAGGCACTGGCGTTGCCCTTTGATTTTTTCAGTGCTTTCTCGAGTTCTTCCACTTTTTGTTGGCTCTGCTTGACGTAGCTGTTGATGTCCTTCATCCGGGCCGTGTAGTCCGAGTAGGTAGTGCCTTCTACCATGTTCACTCGCAGCAGCTGGCGATTGGCATCAATGGAGTCCATGAGTGTGCCTACCTCTGCCAACGTTTGCGCTACTTGCTGGCCTTCCGTGGCTACCGATCGCAGCGAATCGAGTTCGGCCTGCATTTTTGCTTTTTCGCCACCATCGCAACTGGCAAATAAAGCAGCAAAGGAGATGATACTGATGAATCGTGTTAACATACCGGTGTAATTAAGTTAGGCACAAAAATACACGGTTTGACGCTATCGCTGAGGGCTTTAATTTATTTTTTTGGGGAAACCGGAAATCCTGTGTTTACCTGTACATTTGACCTCGTTTTTGGTCAGAATTTCAGATTAAATGCCCAAATTAATCACTACGCGCACGCGTATCGCAGACCTGGGCAAACCCCGCGTCATCGTTATAGGCGGAGGATTTGGTGGGTTGGAAGTGATCAAAGGAATGAACGGTGCGAAAGCCCAGGTCGTGCTTTTTGACAAGTACAACCATCACACTTTTCAACCCCTGCTGTACCAGGTAGCCACCTCAGGCCTTGAAACCAACACGATTGTTGCCCCTTTTCGCAAATTGTTTTCGCGGCAAAGCGATTTTTATTTCCGGCTGGGCGAAGTCAGGAATATCCGACCTGAGGAGAACTTTATTGAAACCAGCATTGGGGGTGTTAAATACGATTACCTCGTCCTCGCTACGGGTGCCGTAACCAATTTTTATGGACTGACCGAAGTGGAAAAGCATG
>DAIPHR010000027.1:0-20338 GCA_036771215.1 Cyclobacteriaceae bacterium | reverse complement strand
AAGGCATTGTACACACCATGAAGTTCTTTTTCCGATACGAGATGCCACATGCCGCGGCCTGTGCGGCCACACTCCTGGATCCTCAGTACCTGACGAACCCAAAAGGTATTGCCGAAGTGATTGTAGATGAAAAAGCTCTTTAACCCCTGGCTCCTCGTTTTTGCCTGCGTGTCGCTCGGCCTGGCTCCGTTTTTTCCGGAGCCTCACCTGTGGGGTAAGTTAAAATGGATTGCGGGAGGCGCGCGGGGTATGCAGCCGTTGGATTGGTTCGATACGGCCGTACATGGGTTGCCTTGGTTGTTGTTGATCGGTTATGGCATCGGGCGCTTCGCGAGCCGGCCCAAAAAATTGATAAAACGGGATTAATCGAACCCGACCGATTCAACTATTCGGTTTGCTGCGCCTGATTGATGGATTGCCGATCGAGGTATTGAATCACCCGGTCAATTTTACCCTCGTCATTCAGGTGGTAATCGGTGTGGATCCACTGCTGCATCGACTTGCCTGTTTTGTACGTGGCTTTGGCCAGGAACCAACCCATCACCCACGGGCCCGTCATGACACGGCTCGAAGGCGACTCGTTCACATTGACCACCAGCCAAACATCGCTGGAGAAGGTGAGTTTATCGATCACGTTCTCTCTGCGATCGCGCCAATAGTTGGTGATGGCTTCCTTTCCGACTAAGCTGTCACCGTTATTGAATACGTATACCGCATTGTCCGCCATGGGCCCAACAAAGCTGTCAATGTCGCCTTTCGATAAGCCATCCAGGCTGGCCCGGCAAATTTCACTGCGGGTAATGTCACCAATGGTGATGGGTTCGGGTTTCGCGGTCTCTTCTTTTTTCGTTTCACATGAAAAACCAACAAAACCGAGGATCAAAATGACAAAAGCATTTTTCATATGTTGGGGCAACCGGTTGGGTGTGGAGATCAATTGCCGAGGCAAATTTTATGAATTTCTTTGTGCAGTTCCAAGTACGGACACTTTGCCCGCGAAACATTTTGTTGAAAAACGGGGTTTATCCACCACATCCGGATACTATCATGAGTCCTATAAAAAATAAAAAGCCATTGGGGTTTCCGTGGTCCACCCAGGATCCGTTCCTCTTTTGTGTTCATCACGTGGATTATTACCCACCCGGTAACCCGCAACTCGGACCAGCCACCTCGCTGGCCGGGCGACCGATTGGCCAGGATTTTGACCCACGCCAAAAATGGCGGATGTATCATGGTGAGCAAGTCCCCGGGTTTCCGGCTCATCCCCACAGTGGCTTCGAAACCGTTACGATCGTTACGCGGGGATTGGTTGACCACTCGGACTCGCTGGGCGCAGCCGGCCGTTTCGGCCTGGGCGATGTACAATGGATGACGGCAGGTAAGGGTGTGCAGCATTGCGAAATGTTTCCGCTGCTCGATGCGCGCCAGGAGAACCCACTCGAGTTATTTCAAATCTGGCTGAACCTGCCACGCGCCAGGAAAAAGGCTGAACCTTATTTTGCCATGCTGTGGAACAACCGCATTCCGGTGATGACGTCAGCTGACACACAAGGGAAATCCACGTCTGTAAAAATTGTGGCGGGGAGTTACCTGGGTCATCGTGCACCGGCACCGGCACCGGATTCCTGGGCTGCGGATGATCGGCATGATGTTGCCATTTGGGTAATCTCAATGCAACCCGGGGCCACCTGGACCCTGCCGAAAGCAACTCCGCAGGCCAACCGCACGCTGTTTTTTTATGAGGGGTCCGGAGTAAAAATTGCCGGTCAGCCTTTCACCAGCCATCAGGCAGTGGAGCTATGGCCGGATCAGGACGTAGAGATTGTGAATATGGATTCAACTGCCTCGTTTTTATTGTTGCAAGGCGTTCCCATTGGTGAGCCGGTGGTGCAGCATGGGCCGTTTGTGGGCAACAGTGCCGAGGACATTCAACAAATCATGTATGAGTTTCAACGTTCGGATTTTGGTGGTTGGCCCTGGCCTTCTTACGAACATGTGCATGAAGCCTCGCGCGGTCGGTTTGCGCGGTACCCCGATGGGCGCGAAGAGTATCCGATAGCATAATTTGTTTACCTTGAGCCGGCTACCTGCGGATGTCAGCTCGCTTTGATTATATCGTTATCGGATCTGGTTTCGGTGGATCAGTCTCCGCCATGCGGCTGGCCGAGAAAGGCTATTCTGTTTTAGTTATTGAGAAAGGGAAGCGCTGGAAATCACACGATTTTCCGAAATCGAACTGGAACGTGCGTCAATACCTGTGGTGGCCGGCCTTGCGCTTCTTCGGCTTCCAGAAGCTTAGTTTTTTTCGCGATGTGTTTGTGATTTCCGGGGTGGGGGTAGGTGGAGGTTCGTTGGTGTATGCCAACACTCACATGATGCCGCGCGATTCATTCTACGAAAGCCCGCGCTGGGCACAGATCAGGAACTGGAAGCAAACGTTAGCCCCCTTCTTTGAAAAGGCGAAGGTCATGCTCGGCAGCGCGCGTTACTTGCGCGAACATGATGAAGACCGTGCGCTGCACGAAGTGGCAGCCGAGATGGGGCATGCCGATTCCTATCGGGCGGTGGATTATGTTGGCGTTTATCTGGGCGATCCGAAAAAGCCAGTTGATCCCTATTTCAATGGGCTCGGACCGTTGCGGCAAGGCTGCACCGAATGCGCGGGTTGCATGGTGGGCTGCCGGCACAACGCCAAGAACACGTTGGACAAAAATTACCTCTGGCTGGCCGAGCACGTTTTTGGCGTGCGCATACTGGCCGAAAACGAAGTAACGCGTATTGAATTTGGAGAGGGCGGCTATACGGTGCACACCCGAAGCAGCACACGTTGGTGGCCGAGTAAAAAGCAGGTATATCAATCGAAGGGCCTGGTGGTGAGCGGTGGAGTACTCGGTACTCTGGATTTGCTCCTGCGCCAGAAGCACGTTTTGAATACCCTGCCGGGTTTGTCCGACAAGCTTGGCGAAAACATTCTTACAAACTCGGAGATGCTGTCCGGTGTACTGGCGGCTGACCGCAAGTTGAATCATGGCCTGGCTATCGGCACTGTATTTCAACCAGATGAAAGCACGTCTATTGAAGTGTGCAAATTTCCAGCCGGCTCCGGAGCGATGATGAAATTGGCCGTGATGGCCGCTGGACCCGGGCACCCGCTGGTGCGTACGGCCAAAATGCTGGGCAATGCCCTGGCGCACCCGTGGGATTTCCTTCGGTCGTTTTTCTCCATCAATCCCGCCCGCCATGGAGTGATATTTCTGATCATGCAGTCACTGCCGAATGCCATGCAAATGCGTTTGAAGCGCAACTGGTTCGGCACCCGGTTGTCGATGAAAAATACCAGCGGGCAGCCCGTGCCGAGCTACATTCCGATCGGCCAAGAAGCTCTCCATCGGTATGCCAGGAAAGTCAATGGAGTGGCCCACAACGCCTTCAGTGAAGTGATGTTCGGACTGGCTTCAACGGCACACATCCTGGGCGGCTGTCCCCTGGGGTGCACGGCAGAAGAAGGTGTAGTGGATGATCGGTTTCAGGTACATGGCTATCCTGACTTTTATATCCTGGATGGCAGCATCATTCCAGCCAATCTCGGAGTCAATCCCTCGCTCACCATTACGGCACTTGCTGAGTACGCGATGGATCTTGTACCGGTGAAACCGGGCTATCGGGGTCAAACACTTAAAGAAAAAATGCAATCTTTATCTGATCCAACAAAAGGCACATGATGAAAGCTTTATTCCTGATTATGGTTTTGGCGCTGGCCGCCTGCGGGCCCACTGCGCGTCAGCCCCAAGAGCAGGTTGACCACATTATTCTGGGAATTAACGATCTTCAAAAAGGGATTGAGCAATTCAAAGCCCTTACCGGAGTGGAGCCCGTGTTTGGCGGAATTCATCCCGGGCGGTTCAGTCAAAATGCCCTGGTAGCGCTTGATGATAACGTGTACATTGAGATTCTGGCTCCGCAGCCCGGAGCTGACAGCATTCCGGATTTTATTCAACCGCTGGATAGTTTGACCGCCATCGGTTGGGCGGTGCGCACGCGCGATCGCCTCAAAACGAGGGAGAAACTTCGCGCCATCGGCCTCGTCTGCAGTGAAGATCGTCCCGGCTCACGGGCAAAGCCGGATGGAAAAATGCTGGCGTGGACTTCGTTTGCTATCACGAATGCGGAATCCTTTCCGTTTTTCATTGAATGGGATCGGGAAAGCACACATCCATCGGAAACGTCACCGGTCGGTTGCCGCTTGGTGGCGGTTTCGGTTGCGCGTCCGGATGTCGGGCCGATGGAAAAAATGAATCAGCAATTAAGGCTTGGCCTAAACGTCAGATCTGAATCTTACCCGGCCTTGTCATTTGAAATTGACTCACCTCGCGGTAAAGTAACATTTGCCGGTTGGCCCTTATACTAGAACGCAAACTATGAATGAGGCACTCGCTGCGTTGCATCAGCTCACCAGCCGATTTCATCCACTTCAGCGTGCCGAGTGGGATGCGTTTGCCGGGATATGGTCACCCTTTTCCGCGAAACGCAAAGAGCAGTTGACCCTCGCGGGTGAGCCTGAGCGCTTCATTTATTTTGTGCTGAGCGGAATCCAGCGCGTGTATTTTTCGGATGGAGCGAAAGAGGCAACGCTTGTCTTCACCTATACTCATTCCTTTGGCGGGGTGTTGGATTCGTTGTTGATGCAACAGCCCTCGCGGTATTATTATGAAACGCTTGGCCCCTCCGAATTTCTGCGTGCCCGGCAGGCCGACCTGCTTGTGCTGATGGCCGACCACCGTTCGCTCGAAACACTGGTGCGCAAAGGCGTTACCTGGTCAATGTCCGGTATCATGGAACGTTTGGTTGAGTTGGAGTGCTTCTCCGCGGAGGAACGATTTCGTACGCTCCTCAAACGCAGCCCCCATATCTTACAGTTGATCCCTCACAAGTATTTGGCGAATTACCTCGGCATGGACGCCACGAACTTCAGCAAACTATTGAACAGCGTTAGAATTTGACTTTTGCGCTGAATCTTGGCAAATACCAAGATTATTTTGGCCGGAGGCCCGCACTTTTGAGCAAAGATTACAGCCATGCCAACACAAGCTTCAAACGAATTATTACGCGACCTGGAAGAGCGTGTCGAACAAAATTTGGAAACAGCAATCCGGGTATTTCAAAATCTGACGCCCGCGGTACTCAACGCGCCCTCGGCTTCCGGTGGGTGGAGTATCGCGCAGTGCCTATGGCACTTGAACAGCTATGGTGATTATTACCTGCCCCGGGTGGAGGCCGAAATTCAGAAGGGAGGCCAGCCGTCTCCCGTTTTTTCGAGCGGTTGGTTGGGGGCTTACTTTACCAAAATGATGAAGCCGGGCGAAAACATGAAAAAGATGAAGGCGTTTAAATCGCACACGCCTCCCACTCAACTGGATGTGCAACAGGTAGTAGCTGAATTCATCCGCCAGCAAGAGTGGCTGTTGAAATTGCTTCGCGAAGCCCGTGGCGTCAATCTAAATCACATTCGCATACCCATCTCCATCAGCCGCTGGGTTCGCCTTAAACTGGGCGATGTGCTTCAATTCTTTATTATGCACAGCCATCGACACATGGTTCAGGCGTTGCGCAATGTGCCTGCGTGATTCAGGCGTGTCGGCCGGCATACACGAGCCCGGCCACCATCGCCTGAACGATGCCATAAAACAGCCAGGTCATCACCATCAGAAAAGAGATATCGATGGCGCTGAACGTTAGCAGCAGCACCGGCAGCATGGCCACCACGCCATAACGGGCGCCAAACTCAACGGCCTTGGCCACCCTGCCTTCGCTTAGCTGATCCTTCAAATGATGCCAAAACCACAACAAGGCCGCACTTAGCACAAACGGGTGAATGTAGAACAGCCACTGCGTCTCGAAGTTGGACGATCGGAAAACCGTACTGTAGTATTCTTCGGAGAGCGAGGGCAGCGCAAAAGCCGCTGCGTACATCATCAGCATGCTGGTAGCCAATACCAGCACCCCGGCCATCAGGATTGAGATCAGACTTCGCGACATAAACTACTCGGTTAGGTTTTAGATTTCAACTTTTACAATTGACTTAATGGGGATCGCATAACCGCCTTTGACTTCCACCAGGGTTTCTTCCAGGTCAATCATATCGGATACGTACTCGACCTGCTCGCCATTCGCCAGTTCAATAATCAAACCCACTTCATCATGCTCCGTGTTGGTGAATGCCATGGCGGATCTCAAATCATGTTCGCGCTGGCGGCATTCGAGGTGATCGGTGAGCACATCGTGTGGTGCGAAGTGGCTTTTCCTGAGTTCGTCAAGTGAGATTCTACGGTAGTTCATAACCTGTCGTTTAGCTCTTTCGCTCTTTCCATTCCTTCACTTCGCGCTGAAGTGTTTCCGTCACTTTCGGCACCAACTCTTCAAATGTGGCACCTTGCTTTTTCACGAAAATGTCATTGCCGGGTACCACGAGGCGCACTTCCAGAATCTTGTTCTGGCGGTCATCGGCCTTGTCAACTTTCAACGTCACTTTGGCTTCCGTAATCCGGTCACTGAAGCGGTCGAGGGTGTCCAGTTTTTCCTGTAACAAATCAACCAGTGATTCGCGTGGGGTCAGGCCCACGCTTTGGATGTTCATCTTCATATGTAGGGGTATGGTTAAGTTTTTTACTTCGATTTGGCTTCCTTCCGCAGACCCCAGCCTTTTGGCTTTTTGAAGTCGCGTAAGGCGGTCTGTTTTTCCTCCTGGATTCGCTTAACTTTTCGCTGATACCTTTTTTCCTGTTCAATTTTCAGGTTTTCGGCAGCTTTTACAAATTCACGTGTTTTCATATATCCTCCTTTTTATACGGCTTAAGGTACGGCAACAAACTTGAGAAAAACCATGATATTGATCATAACTGGCCGGGAAACCGCAAAGAGGGGCGGGTATTCTGCCGGCTCATTTTCTCGTGCAGGGCGGTCATATCCTGTTCCGTTACAATGCCCACCAACTGCCCCTGGTCAATCACGGGCAGGCAACTCACCTTACGGTCCAGCATGAGTTGCATCGCCTCGGCAATCGACACGCTGGGGGTAATGCAAATCGGATCGCGAATCATCACATCCTCTGCGGTGAGCGGCAGGGCAGGCCCCGGCCGGCTCAGGAAATCGTCAATTCGCCTGCGGGTGATGATGCCCCGAATGTTGCCCTGGTCATCCTCCACCGGTAAGTGCCGGATCTGACGCCACTCCATTACTTTTTGCACCAACGCGAGCGGATCATTGGCCCGTGCCGTTACCAGATCAGTGGACATGACGTTGCCCACGTGATCATAGTCGAGCGAAAGCAGGTCGCGCTCCGCTACCGTTACGGGCAACCACTCGTGCACAGGTTTTTCCGTATCCATGCGCTGGCACATGGCTGCGGTAAGCGTTACCGTGGCTTCCTCGCGGCCCAGCTGCCGCTTCAGGTGCCGGAAATTTTCCACCATCCATCGGCTACCGGTAACACCTGCGCGCACCCGCGCCTCAATAATGGCGAGGTAGTGATCGATATGAGCAGGCTCAATGCCGGCTGCCGTCAACCCAGTTCGTGCCAACGGTAGCAAAATGTCAAGTATGAGATCCTGGGTTTTCCAGAAGGTGTTGTCCCATCGCATTTGACTGAACAAACCGATGCGGGCGGCTTTGTAAAAGTTTTCCTTGGCGTCTTCAAAATCCATGACGTGCCAAATTGCGCGGTGCGATTCGGGTATGGCCTTCATTAAACCAACCCAAAAGGCCAGGTTGGCCATTTCGTCAACTACCGTTGGGCCGGCCGGAATGTAGCGGTTCTCAATGCGCAGGTGCGGCCTTCCGTTGATCACACCGTAGCAGGGTCGATTCCACTTCCAGATGGTGCCATTGTGAATGCGCAGAGCTTTGAGCTCGGGCGTTTCGCCCCGTTGGAGTTGCGCCAGCGAGTCGGTTTCCAGCTGGGTCAGGAAAATCAGCGGGTAGCGTGAGATGTCATCTTTGTAAACCTCCGTCACCGAGCGAATCCATTTACTTCCGAAGGACACGCGCTGCTGACGTTCCCGCAGATTATATTTTCGGCTGCGCATGTCCACACTTTGCTGAAACAAGGTGATCCGCGTTTCGCTCCACAACTCGCGCCCAAACAACAGCGGAGAATTGGTGCACACGGCCAGCACCGGACCCGAAATGGCCTGAGCCCAGTTGTACAGGCTGACAAAATCGTCTGCATTCACCTGCAAGTGAGCCTGGAAACTGGTGTTGCAGGCTTCGAGCAGAATGTTGGTGTGGGCGAGCATTAACTCGTCCACGCCCTTGATGTTCACTTCAAAGTCCTGGCCGCGCAGTCGCCTTACGATTTCTCCCAGGGCCTGGTAACGCGGGTTGGGTGTCAGATAGTCGAGGTCAACCGCCCGAAGATCGATGGAGGGCAGAATGCCGGTAAGCAAAACGCGGTCACCCCATTGCCCGGCTGCTGCGTTGGCCTGCTTCAGCAACTGGCACAACTGACCTTCCATTTTTTTCAGACAGTCGCCTTGCAGTGGGAGCGGGTCGAGATTGATTTCCAGATTGTATCGCGCCAGTTCGGTGGCGTAGTGGGGGTCGTTCAATTGAGTTAAAATCTCGGGCCCGTTGCGGGTTGGTTTGAAATGGCGATCGACCAGAAAAAACTCCTGCTCGGCACCGATGCGGGCAATGCCGGTTTCGATGAGGCCGCGCTCCACCATCAGGTCCAGCGCCTGCACATCATGCAACAACTGTTGCAGAAAAGCTCTGCGCTCCTCCGAGTACTCGGCAATACGAATGCTGTGCTCACCCATGGGTTGGCAATAGTGGCCGAAGAACGCCACGAACACCCGGCAATAAAATGACAAACGTCAGGAGGCCAGATCAGCCGCCAATTCGAGCGCCAATTGCATCATGGCCTCGTTGTGTTTTTCGCGGGCCACAGCCGGTGCGGTTGCACCCGTAATGATATTGTCGCTGACCGTGAGCAGGGCCAGAGCCTGAATGCCGTAGTGGGAGGCCATGGCGTAGAGCATAGCCGTTTCCATGTCCACGCCTAATACGCCCTCGGCTGCCGGTTTTTGATATCGGGCCGTATCGGGGCTGTAAAATAAGTCTGTGCTGAAAAGCGGCCCGACCTCTACGGAAATATTCAGCAGCCGGGCCTTTTGCTGCGCCAAATTCATCATGTCCGGATCGGCCATAGGGGATGGCGCAGGGCTAAAAGCCCGAACCGCAGCCGAGTCCGTTAGCGCGCGCGAGGCGATGATGACCGAGCCCAACTCAAGCTCGGGTTGAATAGCACCACAGGTGCCCACCCGCATCACCACCTTTACCCCATACTCGTGGATAAGCTCATGCAAATAGAGCGCGGTGCTGGGAATGCCGATGCCGGTGCCCTGAACGGAGAGCCGCTGACCGCGGTAATAGCCGGTATACCCCAACATGTGGCGAATGCGGTTGTAACATACTGCCCGTTCCAATTGGGTTTCGGCAATATGCTTTGCCCGCAGCGGATCTCCGGCAATCAGTACAAGGGGTGCAATGGCTCCGGGAGAAGCCTCCAGGTGAAGACTCATAACACGGCCAAGGTCGCGAGTATTTTTTAATTTTAGCTTCACACGCGGCAGATATCAAATGGATCAGTTGGTTTGGATATTCCGGATTTCCCTGGGGGCAACCTGTATGGGTAGTTCGCTGATCTGTGTCGATCATTTCCTGACGCCCAAGACTTATCAGGAACAGGCAGAGTATCGCTGGATCAAGGACATCTATAAGAATAGGAGTAGGATTAAGACAATATGCTCACTCTTACTATGTCGGTCAGATTGCCATTGTACGCACCAAGACATTTGAGTTCCTGGTGCCTCGGTCGTTGCCGGAAGAATATCAGGATGAACTCTTTGTAATCAGGGCAACTCCCATTCTGAAAATAATCCGGGAGGTGCAGGTTACCTCCTCTAAAGCAGAGTGGGCCTGGTTTCCTGATCCTTTTCGTGGTGGGTTAGTTTTATTCTCTGCGACCGCTTCAGTATTGGCGATTTTAGCTCTCATTCTCTCGCCCCGAACCAAGACCGGTCGTATCGTGACCTTTGCCAGCCTGGGCTTTTTCGCCCTTTCACTGGCGCTGACCCTGGATCAATTCAACCCCGTTGTTGAATTTTAGGCCTGGTTTTACCTTCGCTTGCTTTTCTTCCCGGAGGCGCGCCCGAGGTATTTGAATGAATCCACCAGCATATATGTACCGGTGATACCGGTGGCACCACCGGCCACCAGCAGTACTTGCCCCAACTGATCTTGCTCGCGGCCCAGCATCAATCCTCCGGCTATGGTCACCGTATAGCCGATGGTGGCTACCAGCATACCGGTTTGAAATTTTTTCTGGGACAAACCCAGGTTCACTTCGATGTTATCCAGGCGCTGTTCCATTTGTAAAATCTGCATCTTCAGCGAATCCTGAGACATAATGTTTTGCTGTGCGCGGCTGTGAAAAGCAACCGCCAGACAACCCATCAAAAAAATCCACTTTTTCATTGTACGATTATTGATTTAACCATGCTTTGAACTCGGTCACGCGCTCACGGCTGATCGGCAAGGGCGAATCCGCGCCCAATACCCGAACCACAGCCTTGCCCTCAGCCATTTTCACCTCGTTTACAGACGAAATGCGCACCAGGTGTTTTCGGCTGATGCGAAAGAACTCATGCGGATCCAACAGTGTGCATTCCAGTTCTTCCAGCGTATGATCAACCAGGTAGGGGCGCGTATCCAGACCTACGAGGAAGGTTAGTTTTCCATCGGCAAAAAAATAGGCTACCTCGCCAACGGGTTTTGAAAACAACTTGCTGCCCTGCTTGACCACAAAACGGGTCTTGTATGCCGGGCGTATACTCCGGATTAACTCGCGCAGCACCTCGGGCGAAAGGCTTGGCGCTGGCGAAGCCGGAGCAAGTCGTTTGAATTTGTCCAGCGCACCATGCAACTCTTCCGGCCGAATTGGCTTCAGCAAGTAATCAATGCTGTTGAGCTTGAAGGCCCACAACGCGTATTGGTCGTATGCCGTGGTGAAGATGACCGGCCGCGTATAGTTTACTTGATCAAATATTTCGAAGCTCTTGCCATCCGCCAGTTGGATGTCAAGAAACACGATATCGAGGTCCGCGCGCTTCAGTGTCTCGGCAGCTTCCTCTACCGTATCCAGCGGGCCGAGTATTTCAATGCCTGAATCATAATTTCGTATCAGATTACCCAAGCGCTCGGCCGCCAGCTGTTCGTCTTCGACAATCAATACTCTCATCACGAATGTAAGGCAGGGGTCATTTCAATCAACGGCACCTTAACGGTAAAATGATCATCGCGCACGATACTAACTGAATCTTCCCCGGTGAGGAAACTATACCTGGATTGAATATTCTTTAATCCGAGCCGCGATGAGTTTTCCGTCATTATTTTTGGGTTGAGGTTGTTTCGCACCACCAGCCGGTTGGGTGAGACACCGTTCTCAGCAAAAATATCAATCGTGAGCGGATCTCGCCTGGACACCACGTTGTGTTTGATGGCGTTTTCGATCAAAATCTGGAGGGTGGAGGGCGCTACGCACAATTGCCGGTATGGCTCGGCTACGTTTACGTTGACCTGAAGATTTTCCTGAAAGCGGATTTTGAGCAGGAAGATGTAGGCGTTCAAAAAGTCAAGTTCATCTTTTAGCGGGATCAATTTCTGATCCTGATTAAAGAGCAAATAGCGGTAGACGTAGGATAACTGTTCGATGAAGCGGGCCGAAGTATCCGGATCTTTGTAAACGAGAGAGGAAAGAACATTCAGCGAGTTGAAAAGAAAGTGCGGGTTGATTTGATTACGCAAGGCATCAAACCGCGCCTCAATATTTTGAATCTTTAATTGCTCGGCCTCCACCTGTGCTCTCTTATATTTGTTCATGTAAAATACAATCGCATTTACACAGTGCAGAAACAGATTGATGCGCGAGGTGAAGCCGATCGAAATCTTCAGCGAGGTCCAGTTCAGATCGGGGGCAAAGGAGGATGTGTAGTGCATCACAACCAGGGGGCTGATGGCAATAATCACAGAGACAATCAGGCTTATGAGAAAGTGAACGATCAGCGGATGAAATCTTTTTCGTTTGGTTTTGTCAAGTTCCAGTACATGTTCAATGAGGCGATTGGCGTCCCAAACCATAGCCACCAGAATAATTACAATGAAAGCTAAAAGCCACCCCGGAACTTGGAGGTCAACGAGTTGATCTCCACCGGTAAACACGATGTTGAAGTAGGAGTATCCGCCTAACAGCAGAATCAGGAAATACCGGTAGCGAACCTTAAACATGGCTATGAATGTAACAACTATTTAGAATTTTGGTTTACACGATCTGCCCGGGGGATTTCTCCCCCGGGCATCTCGCTAACCCCTTCTCGGGCCGGTGTCAGGGGCCTCTTTTTCAAACCCTTCTTCACCACCGCCACCACCCGAACGGAGCATCTTTATTGCGGAATCAAAACATTATTGATCGTGTGAATAACACCATTGGTACCCAGCACATTGATCAGGGCGGGTGTGGTTTCAATGGTGGCGACCGTACCGTTGCCCGAGGTTACCGTGCCGGCAGTTGCGTTCAACGTGATGTTGCCATTAAGGGTAGGCACGGCAGCCGAGACAAGATCTCGCGAAAAGACCCGACCGGTTGCCGTGGTGGGTGCAGATACGATGTGATGCTGTAATACAGCCGTCAGTGTGTTGATGTTAATCGCATTAACATTGGCAACCCCAAGCGCAGTATACAAGGCCTGGAAGGCGGCATCCGTGGGCGCAAACACAGTGAGGTTTGACGATGCCGACCCGGCTGCCGTAACCAAAGCGGGTACACGATTCAGCGCTGCCCGCAACTGCGTAAACTGAGCTGGATTACCGCCAGACAGGCTGGTCACGATTTGATCAATGGTCTGAGACGGAGGCATGAGCGTGCGGTCAATCACGTGTACAACACCATTGTCAGCCAGAATGTCGGTGGTGGTCACGCGCGTGCGGCCGTTGATAAACACCCCACTGCTGCCGCGGTTGCTCAGGTAGAATACACCCCCCAATGTGGTAATGGCGGAGTTGGCCGGGGCGGTGTTTGTAGGAAGCTGGCTTGCGCGAACCTCGCTGCCGATTACGTGATAGGTTAGCACCGCATCCAACGTGGCCTGGTTGGGCAAGGTGGTGATACCCGCAGCAGTAAAGGCCGCGTTGGTCGGAGCAAACAGTGTTTTCTTCGATGAGTTCAACAGCGTGGTAAGGATGTTGGGACTGGCGGCTGTAACGGCCGCAATTAAAGTTGTAAAATTTTTATTGAAGTAGGCAGGCTCTACAACGGTGTTTACAAACTTCGCAATGGAGGCCGGCACCAAAACTTGGTTCACAACGTGCACAACACCGTTGGAAGCGCGCACATCAGCTGTAACCACACTGGCCGAGTTATTAAACTTAATGCCCCCGCTGAGCGTAACGGCAATGGATTCCCCGTTTGCTGTCACAATATTTCCGGCTGTCAGCTGATTGGATAGCAGTGCACCGCTGGTTACCACGTGATATTGCAGCAGTGATTTCAATACATTCTCAGGAACGTCATTGATGTTGGTTTGACCTACTGCGGTAAGCAGCGCAGAGAAAGCATCGTTGGTGGGTGCAAAAACCGTGTATTGACCCGATCCGCTAAGGGTGGCTACTAAATCCGGGTACTTGGTCAGAGCTGCCACCAGCGAACTCAGGTTGGGCTGAGCTTGCGCTATTTCAACAATGCTCTCAGACGGCCCCGCCTTCTGGTCCTCGTTACAACTGGTTACCCCCAGCCCCATACTGGTGATCATCAGAATCACTATGAATCTGGTGACTTTCAAAATTGTGATGTTTGTTTTCATGTGTTTTGTTGTTTATGCCCGTAACAACGGGGCCAAATGGGTGAAACACCCGCGCTGGAGAGTGGCCAGTCTGATTTTGATCGTGAGTCGGCAGATTAAGAGAGTGACTGGTCGATTGCGTCAAAACCGGCTTTTGGCGAAGGCAGTTCAGAAATCAGTCTTACGATTTACGGCTGATCCCTTTTGATTGAAACCTAAAGCGACTGCAGGTGATACAGGCGTTTCGAGGAAAATGGCGGAGATGCCACAAAGGCAAGAACGTATCGCCTGGGCATTGACGTAATCACCGGGCGGAGGTTACAGGCCGTTGGGCTGGAAAACTTCGGAATACGAACCTCACCAGGCCGAATCCATACTTTTTGGTTGTTACCGTCATTACCGTATCTGATTTTTTTGGCCGCCTGTCCCGCTGTTTTTGCGAAAAAACTTCCCCATTTGCTTAATATGATAACCCAAGCCCCGGGAATTAATTAATTGCTTCTGTTTGTTTTAGGGGCCTGCGCCCGTATTTTTGCGCGATCTTTTTTTAACCGTTTATAACGAAGGAAATTATGGCGAAGTCGAAGAAAAAACCCGCAAAACCAGCCAAAAAAGCTTCTTCGAAGCCTAAAGCGGCTGCAAAACCCGCTAAGAAAAAGCCCGCCCCCAAGCCGTTAAAGAAGCCCTCGAAACCGGCTAAAAAGGTAGCTGCGAAGAAGGCCGTCAAAGTGGCTCCTAAAAAGGTTGAAAAGAAGGGCGCGGCAAGCAAAGTGGAGGTAAAAACACCGGTGATCAAAAAAGTGGAAACCCACTTGCCACCCAAAAAAATGGAGGGGAAAATGGCCATGGCACCCCCGAAGGTTGCCCCGCAGCTCAACATTTTCCCTCAGCTGACTCAGCGCCCTGTGGCGCATAAACCGGCTAAGCCCTCTACCGTGGACGACCGCATGCGCTACAGTGACGAAGAATTGAAGGAGTTTGAATCACTGATTAACACAAAACTGGAGAAGGCGCGCGAAGAATTTCGCATCTTAAAAGATACGCTCACCCGCAATAATGATGAAGGTACCGATGCCACCTCCGGTGGTAATACGAAAGTATTGGAAGACGGAGCCGAGACAGCCGAGAAGGAAAACCTCAGCCAGTTGGCTGCACGCCAACAGAAGTACATTCAGAATCTGGAGAACGCCCTGATCCGAATCAAGAATGGCACCTATGGCATCTGCTCCGTTACCGGCAAGTTGATTTCCAAGGAGCGCCTGATTGCCGTGCCGCACACCACGCAGTCGATTGAAGCGAAAATGATGAAGCAGGATTGATGGACTTCTTACAAAACCATGTTGAAGCGCTGATCTTCTGCTCGCCCACACCTACGCGGGTAGCCGAAATCAAAGCCTGCCTCTCCGAAATGTTCAATGCGGAAGTTCCGGAAGAGGATATCACTGGTGCGATTCAGCGGCTGGAAGAGAAATACCAGAATGAGGAGTACGCTTTTCAGATCTATAAGGCAGGCGGTGGTTTTCAGTTCATGACCAAGCCGGCTTACCAGAGCAGCATTGGCATTATGCTCAAGCAGCAGTCGAAGAAAAGACTGTCGACATCGGCTATGGAAACACTTTCCATCATCGCCTACAAGCAGCCGATTTCGAAGACCGAAGTGGAAAACATTCGCGGGGTAAACTGCGACTACGCCATGCAGAAATTGCTGGACAAAGGACTAATTGAAATCCGGGGCAAAGCGGAAACGGTAGGCCGCCCCATGCTGTATGGCACCAGCCCCAAGTTCATGGAGTATTTTGGCATCAATGATATCCAGGAGTTGCCCACCCCGAAGGATTTCTCGCAAGAGGTGAATACCATTGGTGAAGCACCGGAGAATCAGTAATTCGTATTAACACAACTCGAGCGCTCTTGGCCTCAGGCGAAGAGCGCTTTTTTATTTTTATCTATCTTTAATTCCTATGGCACGCAACACACGCCCCGACCGATCATCCGGCAACCGCAGAGGTTCTGGTCGCCCTCAACGCCAACGCCCCACTGGCCGATTTTCATCGTCTGACCGCGAATCCCGTTCTCCCGAGGATGACGCCCGCAAACCTAGTCAAGGGGGTGCCAAACGGGGCGGATTTGGCAGCCGCGGAGAATCCGGTTCCGGGTCGCGCAGTCAGCGTCCCTATTCCGCAGGCCGGGGTGACCGTGACCAAGGGCCACGTTCCGGATTTCGAAAGCCGTTTGGTGACCGTACCGATCGCAGAAAAGAGGAAGGCGGAGAATTTCCACGCAGAGGCAAAGCGCCTTTTTCGCGGGGCGAGAGCAAGCGGCCCTATGCCCGCGGTGAAGATCGCGGGGCGGGTCGGGCCAGCGGCAAATCCTACGGAGATCGTTCAGAACGCCCGGAGCCCAGGGGAGACGGTGATCGTTTTCCCAAAAGAGGCAAAGCTCCCTACTCTCGTGGCGAAGACCGCGGAACGGGCCGGGGCTTTCGAAAACCGTATGGCGACCGGACCGAACGCGATGATCGGAGACGAGAGGATTCTGGCGAGTCTATGCGCAGCAGACCTTTTGCACGCGCACCGCGGAAGAAGAGATCATTTGTTGAAAACCGCAAAGAGAAACAGTATCACCGCAAGGCTAAGGAGGAGAGTGTTAAGAAAGGTGATGGCCTGATCCGGTTGAACAAGTATATCTCCAACAGCGGGGTGTGCTCAAGACGCGAAGCGGATGAACTGATCAAGATGGGCCTGGTCAGCGTAAATGGAACGACCGTTACGGAGATGGGCTATAAAGTGAAGGCCACCGATGACGTACGTTACGAGGGGAAAAAGCTGACCGCGGAGAAACCCGTTTACATCTTACTCAACAAACCCAAAGGGTTTATTACCACTACGGAAGATCCGCAAGAGCGCAACACGGTGATGAACCTGATTGCAGGCGCGTGCAAGCAGCGCGTGTACCCCGTTGGCCGGCTGGACCGCAATACCACGGGCTTGCTGCTGCTCACCAACGATGGCGACCTGGCCGACAAGCTGACGCACCCTTCGTATAATGTGAAAAAGATTTACAAAGTAGAGTTGGATAAACCCATCACCAAGGCCGACTTCGAGACGATTGCCGCGGGTGTACAGTTGGAAGAAGGCAAGGCCGTGCCCGATGATGTGGCCATCGTGAGTGACGACAAGAAAACGATTGGCATCGAGTTGCATATCGGGTGGAATCGAATTGTGCGCAGAATTTTTGAGTCGCTCGACTACCAGGTGCTTAAACTGGATCGGGTGGTATATGCGGGCCTCGATAAAAAAGACCTGCCGCGCGGCAAGTGGCGAATGTTAAAAGATGCGGAAGTGGTGCGCCTGAAGCACCTGCAATAACCAAGCACCGATGAACAGCCGATGCACCTGGGGGCTCTTGTTTGCGTTGGCCGTCAGTTGTGCGCCCTCACCACCGCACGTGCGGGTTTACACCACCACAGCCGACCGGCAATGGCTGCTGGCGGAGCACGAGTTAACACTATCCGCACCGGGCGATGACACCATCGTCTGGGAAATCAAATTGGATACGGCCGTTCGGTACCAATCCATCGATGGCTTTGGTTTTACGTTAACCGGTGGCAGTGCACGACTGATTTATCAACTGGATAGCGCGGCACGGGCGGCCTTGCTGCGCGAGTTGTTCACCCGAGAGGGCAACGGAATAGGCATCCGTTACCTGCGCGTGAGTATGGGCGCCTCCGATCTCGATGACCAGGTTTTTTCCTATTGCGATTTACCGGCTGGTGAAGTTGATCCGCAGCTCAATCACTTCAATCTCTCCCGCGACACGCTGTACCTCATTCCGTTGCTGAAGGAAATTCGGGCGCTTAGCCCGGACGTGAACCTAATGGCCAGCCCGTGGTCGGCCCCGGCTTGGATGAAGACGAACGGCCAGGCGAAAGGCGGCAGCCTCAGACCAGAATTTTCCCAGGCCTATGCCGATTACTTTGTTCGATACATATCAGCCATGCAACAGCAGGGCATTACCCTGCATGCCGTTACGCTGCAAAACGAGCCGGAGAATCCGCACAACACACCCAGCATGCTGATGACCGCTGCCGAGCAGGCGTCTTTTGTCAAAAACTACCTGGGGCCGGCCTTTCAGAAGAACCGGATCACCACCCGTATTGTGGTGTACGACCACAACTGCGACCATCCCGAATATCCGATCTCCATTTTGAATGACTCCGCGGCCCGAAAGTTTGTGGATGGATCAGCGTTTCACTTGTATGCAGGCGAAGCAAGCGCGATGGCCAACGTTCACGCAGCCCACCCGGACAAAAACATTTACTTCACCGAGCAGTGGACGTCAGCCAAGGGCGAGTTTGGCGGTGATCTGCAGTGGCATGCCCGCCACGTGTTGATTGGCGCTACGCAAAACTGGGCGCGCACCGTGCTGGAGTGGAACCTGGCCAACGATCCGGAATTTGGTCCGCATACGGACGATGGCGGGTGCACCAGTTGCCTGGGCGCACTCACCATCGGGGATTCCATCACCCGAAATGTTTCGTACTATGTCATTGCGCACGCTTCGCGGTTTGTGCCTCCGGGTTCGGTGCGGGTGTATTCCAATGGGCCCGACAGCCTTTCGCACGTGGCCTTCCGCACACCCGAAGGGAAAGTGGTGGTGGTCGTGCAGAATGACCGATCCTCCGCTGCGCACATCAGACTGTCGGTCTCTGGAAACGTTAGGTTGACGCTACCGGCCCACTCGTTGAGCACGGTGGTGATGGAAAATTGATTTTCTGATGTATTGGCCCGCATGGGTGCTGGCCAATCCATGGCATTAAAAAATACGCCCTCTTTTGTTGGGCGTAAAGGGCAACCTTGTAAATTGGTTCAGTGATCGGGAAGTATACGCAATATATGCAATGGTGCGGAACATATTCGGATGTTGTGTGCAAGCTGTCGAAAGAACTAATTCTACCCAGATTAGATTAGAAATAGGACCTGTAATGGGGATGTTTACAAACAATTTTTAGCAAAATAGATATCTTAATATTAGATATATTCAAATGAAACAGACTTTAATAGCTTTTGCCCTAGCACTACTACTAAACATTGATTCATATTCACAGTCGTTTGAAAATGGTGTAGATAACAACAAAAGGATTGAACTTACCGAACTGGTGAAAGAATTATTATCCAACGACACAATTCCACTTGTATTGAAGGACATTGACTTCTATGGAAATGGTGAATTGTATAAGCATGCATTAGAGATTTTTTCAAATGTTGATTTATCGAAGGATAGTCTGATTATAGTCAACCGAAGGGTAACTCTTATAAATTGTAGATTTGAACAATGGGTGGAGCTCAGGAGGTTTTGGTTTAAGAAAGAGGTAAGGCTATTTATATCAGCATTGCTACCAAGGCCTTACTACGAAGGAGAATTGTCTACCCTAATTATTGATAACACGATTTTTGACAGAGACTTTAGCCTAAACTTGAGTGGGGAACTTGCTTTTGCTTTTGAGCTATCGAACAGTTCCTTTAAAGGAGATTTTTCAATTTATGAAGAAGCCGGGTATTCAGGGCTTGCTTCCATAACCCTTTGTAAGTTTAATCCAAAACCCAAAAACAGCAGGCTTCACTTCAGGAGTTATGAAGGTGATGTGCAGCTGGATAATTTACAACAGTCTACATTTTCAATTTACACGAATGATTTATCGTTTGAATTTAAGAACAACAAGTTGGAGTTTAATTTTCAGGATGAGCAGCGGAATGTTGCATCAATCAAAGGGATGATTTCAAGTAAAGCCAAGTCAAACTATATTAAAGGAAATCAGGTTAGTTCAAATATTGATCAATTACGAAGCAATGACAGTTTATTTTTCCTAAAAGTCTTTCAAATTAGATTTGACAGCGAAGCCAAGGAAGTTGAGCTAAAAAATAATGACTTAGGTGTTCCGGTGGCGCTTAGTTTAGGCCTCTATTTGGATGCTCTGAAAATATACGACAATAAGTTTATAGCACTTGGATTTGATCCATTCAAGATACCTGATGGAGATAATACAATTTACTGGAATGATATTTCTACTAGTAATACGGGTCTAAGAACCCAGGAATACGGAAATTTTGATTCAAAACATGGATTTTACACGGGAACAACAGAGGATCAGATTGGCGACTTAATTGCATTCAAGAACCTGGTGAAGTTTTACAAAAAGTTCTATGACGCATATAAGATAAATGGCGATATCAGATCCGCGAATCAAGTCTTTGTAAAAATCAAGGATTTAGAAACCCTTAGACTGATGTACGAGTATAAAGAAAATCCAAATTTTAAAGTTAATATCAAAGATATGTGGCCTTACTCACTATCGACTTTGCAATTTGATGCTACTTCAGAAGATATTCAATACTTTACAGCAGACGTAACTTTCAAGTATACTATCTACAATATAACTGATATGG
>DAIPHR010000026.1:0-20372 GCA_036771215.1 Cyclobacteriaceae bacterium | reverse complement strand
AAAAAAACCCCGGCACTTGCCGGGGTTTTTAACTATGCTTCCATCACCACTTCAGCGGGCTTTTCTTTTTGCCCCAGGTCGATTTCTTCGCCCTCGCGGTTCAGAAATTTGTATTCGGTGATGCCCAGGCTGGAGTCTTTCACCAGATCCACCGAGCGTTTGTATTTCCACCACCATTTGAATCGCTTCGAAAACATGCCCTTGGTGTAATACGCGTGCAGGAACGGATGCACGGCCAGTACGAGTTGTTTCTCATTCTGTTTCACGAACAAGTGCTCCACCGTTTGCTCAATCAGGTCGGTAACCAAAATGGAAGCGGAGATTTTGCCCGTGCCATTACATGTGGGGCACACTTCTTTGGTTACAATATTCATCTGAGGCCGCACACGCTCGCGCGTGATCTGCATCAAACCAAATTTGGAGAGCGGCAGAATCGTGTGCTTGGCGCGATCCTGCTCCATCGCCTCCTTCATCGTTTTCTGAATGAGCTTGCGACTTTCCTGGCTGCGCATGTCGATGAAATCCACCACAATGATGCCGCCCATATCCCGCAGGCGAAGCTGGCGTGCAATTTCGCGTGCCGCCTCCTGGTTCACATGCACGGCTGTGGTTTCCTGGTTGTCTTCGCGTGTGCTCTTGTTGCCGCTGTTGACGTCAATCACATGCAGCGCTTCGGTGTGCTCAATGATCAGGTAGCCACCACCCTTTAGGCTTACGGTTTGCCCAAATGCCGATTTGATCTGTTTTTCGATGCCATACTGCTCAAATACCTTGGCCTTGCTGGTGTGCAATTTGACGATCTTCTCTTTCTCCGGGGCGATTTGCTGAACGTAGGCTTTCACCTCGTCAAACGCTTTTTTGTCGTCCACCACGATGCTATCGAACGATTCGTTGAGCAAATCGCGCAGCAGGGAAGAGGTTTTGCTTAATTCTCCGATTACTTTCTCGCGGGCTTCGGCTTTCACCAATCGGTTCATGCCTTCTTGCCAGGTGCTGAAGAGATTGCGCAGGTCGCGATCCAGTTCAGCCACTTCTTTGCCTTCGGCCACGGTGCGGATGATAACACCGAAACCGGGCGGCTTGATGGATTGAATGAGGCGCTGCAGGCGCTTGCGCTCCTCGCTACTGGAGATTTTTTTCGAGACGCTTACAGCATCTGAAAAGGGCACGAGCACTAAATAGCGCCCGGCCAATGACAGCTCTGACGAAAGTCGGGGACCCTTGGTTGAGATGGGCTCCTTTACAATCTGAACGGGGATGAGTTGGTTTTTGGAAAGCTGTTGGGCGATTTTCCCATGCTTATCAATGTCTTTCTCGGCCTGGAACTTGTCCAGACGTCCCCCGGTGATTTTACCGGACCGTACCAACTTGGTGTACTTCTGCAGTGAACTGAACTGTGGGCCCAAATCCAGGTAGTGGAGAAAGGCATCTTTCTCGTACCCGATATCGATGAAGGCCGCATTTAAGCCCGGTACAACTTTTTTGACCAGGCCCATGTAAATGTCACCGACTACAAACCGGTTGGCTTCATTCTCATGATGAAACTCAACCAGCTGTTTGTCCTTAAGAAGAGCGATCCGACTTCCGCTTTGAGCTGAACTAATGATTAGTTCGGTACTCAAAACTTTAAATGGTTGTGCCCCGACCAGGTCGGGGCGGTTAATAAATCAATTACTTCTTCTTGTGGCGGTTCTTTCTCAAACGCTTCTTGCGTTTATGAGTCGCCATTTTGTGCTTCTTTCTTTTCTTACCACTTGGCATACGTAAATGTGTTAGTTTATGGTCTCTACCCTAAGCCATTCGGCCCGGGTTTATCTTAAGTCTTTCAGGTAGGAATCGGCTGCGGCCTGCACGGCAGGATCAGGATCGCGTTTTTTTACTTCTTCAAATTCAGCCCTGGCCTTGTCTTTATCTCCGCCATTCAGGTACGCAACGCCCAGCAACATCCGGGCCTGGCTATTATCCGGTTTGATCTCCAGTAAACGAGCCAGGTAGTCTTGTGCTCGATCATACTGACTGGTTTGCACCGACAACATACCGAGGTTAAAAAGCGCAAACTCATTTTGGGGATCTTTCTGAATGATCTCTTGCAGCTTTCGAATACCCTGCATGGGCGGGGCGGTCGCCAGCAGGGTCATGGCCAGTTGGCCCTGTGCATCCAAATCATCGGGCCGCTGCTCCAATACCTGGTTGAGGAAACGCTGAGCTTCAGCGGCCAGCACCTTCTGGCGCCCGGGGTCAACCGCAAAACTGTACGCTTCATAGTAGCGCGCGGCTGCCTGCCGGTACGATTCCAAACTCTTAAAGAACGTTGCCGCTTCACCGGCATACCACGCGGAGCTGTCATATTTGCCTGCCTGGGCGTATAATCGGCTCAACGAGTCGGCAAAAGTAGCACTTTTTTCATTGAGCACCGGCTGTGCCATGGGCCGCAGCGCGGCAATGGCTTCCGCCAAAGCCATAGGAATATCGCTATGCGGGTCGGCCGAGGCGTTCTCAACCGTCTCGCTTTTCAGTTGGCTTTCGTTCTCAACAACGGATTTGGGCAGAAAGTAAAGTCCGGTGCCAATACCCACCGCCACAACCGTCAACAAGATTCTCGATTTCCACATTCGTACTCAGGCAAAACCCTCAGGCTTGCTTCTCGGCCAGCGATTTCACCTTCTCGCTGTTCTTAATTTTATTGATGAAGATCTTCGCGGGCTTAAAGCTGGGGATGTAATGCTCATCGATCACGATGGCGGTGTTCCGCGAAATGTTCCGGGCAATTTTTTTCTTACGCTTCTTATTAATGAAACTTCCGAACCCGCGCACGTAGATATTGTGACCATTCGACATGTTGGTTTTCACAATGTTGAAGAATGCCTCCACGCTCGCAGTCACATCGGCTTTATCGATGCCGGTTTTCTCTGCGATTTGATTGATAATATCAGCCTTCGTCACGGTAGGTAGGTTTGGTAAGAGGAGGGCAAATTTAGTTGCCTGCGCCTCATTCACAAAATGAAATCTTTGATTATCAAAAAGATGCGTTAAACTGTACAAATTGATGCAAGAAGGCTTTCGAATAACGGGCGCTTTTTGAAAGTTTCGCAACCGCAACGAATGAATAAGCGAATTTTTGCCCAGCGCCTGCTGGATTGGTACCATGAAAACCAGCGTTTGTTACCCTGGCGCGAAACCCGTGATCCTTATCGGATCTGGCTTTCGGAAATCATCCTTCAGCAGACCCGTGTAGCTCAGGGATTGCCGTACTACCAGAAATTCATTGAAGCTTTTCCTTCCATCCATCATCTGGCAGCCGCCCCCCAGCAAAAAGTGTTGCGCCTGTGGCAAGGTTTGGGATATTATTCGAGGGCGCGGAACCTCCATGCCTGCGCACAACGGGTGGTGCACGAATTTGGTGGCACATTTCCATCTACCTATATCCAATTGCTTGACCTGCCCGGAATTGGTCCTTACACGGCAGCGGCTATTGCCTCCATTTCGTTTGGCCAGCGTGTTGCCGTGGTGGATGGCAATGTTTTTCGTGTACTGGCTCGTGTTTTTGGCCTGGAGGATGACATCACCCGCCCGGCAGCCAAAGCGAAGTTCACCCGGCTCGCTAACGGGCTGCTGGTCTCCGAACCACCCGACCTTTTTAACCAGGCCTTGATGGAATTCGGGGCGCTGCAGTGTACGCCCAAGGCTCCGAACTGCCCGGAGTGTCCACTGGTAAAAAATTGCGAAGCGTTTCGACAGCAACGCGTTCATGAGTTTCCGGTAAAGAGTAAGAAGGCGGCCGTACGCCACCGCCACCTTTCGTATATCGTGTTTGCCCATGCCGAAAAAGTATTAATGAAGCCACGCACCGATAAAGACATTTGGCGCGGCCTTTATGAATTTCATTTGGTTGAGACGAAAACCAGGCGCAGTGCATCCGCCATCATCAAAGCAAGCGGTTTACCGCTCGGCCGTGCGGTCGTTATCTCAAAGCCGATCTCGTATCAACATTTGCTTTCGCACCAACGGCTCCACATTCAACTGATTCGTGTAAAGCTGACCACGGCCGCGCAGGCGCAGCGTATCCAACAGAAGGTGGGCGGTAACTTTTTCTCAACCCGACAGGTTGAGCGCTTGCCCAAACCGATCATTATTGATAAGTATTTGCGGGATAGCAAAAGAGCGGCCTCGTAAAAATTGGTAATTTTACCACCCGCCCGTGGCGGCTGAATGAGCAATTTCAAATAATCTGCATATGTCTGGAGTAAATAAGGTGATTTTGGTGGGTAGGCTGGGAAAAGACCCCGAGGTGCGCAACCTCGAAAACGGGGCCACAGTCTGCAATTTTACACTCGCTACGTCCGAAACGTATCGCGATAAAACAACGGGTGACCGCAAGGAAGTAACCGAGTGGCACAACATTGTGTTGTGGCGCGGCCTGGCGGATATCGCGGCCAAATACCTCCATAAGGGCGACATGGTTTACATCGAGGGTAAGCTACGCACGCGTTCGTGGGAAAAGGAGGGCGTTACCCGGTACACCACGGAAGTAGTTGGCGATAATATGACCATGCTGAGCACCCGCGGGGGCGGAAGCAGCAATACCGAGCGCGGTTCAGGTGGCGCCTACAGCCCACCACAAGAAGAATTTAAACCGACTGCCGATACCGCCACCGATGATTTGCCGTTTTAACTGGTGATGAAGTATTGGTTGATCGTGATCTGGGCAATAGCCGCGGTGTGTGCTTCATCTTGCCAAAGCAACTACCAGCCAAAACCGAAGGGGTATAACCGCCTGGTGTTGCCGGCAGCTGAATACCGCATCACTCCGGATTCACTTCCCTATCGTTTTGAATATTCAAAACATGCTCACCTGCTGCGCGATACCTCGTGGATTCGCGGCCGGCATTGGGTGGAGATTTACTACCCGGACTTGAAAACCAACATTCACATCACCTACAAGCAAATGCAAAACCGGGAAGATGTATTACGTGAGCTGATGGACGATGCCTACCGGCTCACGGCCAAACATCAGATTAAAGCTTACGGTATCGATGAAGTAAACGTTCGTACACCCAGTGGCAAAACGGCTGTGATTGCAGAGATTTCCGGAGAAGTGCCCAGCCAGTTTCAGTTTACCATGACCGATTCATCCCGGAATTTCTTGCGGGGTGCCGTATATTTTAACACCCGCGTAGCCAACGATTCGCTGGCCCCGGCAATCGAGTTTATGAAGCGCGAAGCCATGCACCTGATCAACACGGTGGAGTGGAAGAAGCCATGAGCAGAATCGTTTGAGCGCGTTTCCGCCCCGCGTTTACATTTTGATGATGCCGTTGGTTCGGCTTAATTTGCTTCTCTCCAAAAATGGTGCTGCCTGACTAACTTTTTCGAAACCCCGATCGAGTTCTTGAAGGGCGTGGGCCCTCAACGTGCTGCCTTACTGCAAAAGGAGCTCGTCATTTTCACGTTTGCGGACTTAATTCAGCATTACCCGTTTCGTTATGATGACCGCACCCGCTTTTTTTCCGTGCGCGAGATTACCGAAGAAATGCCTCATGTGCAGGTGCGCGGGCGAATTACCAAAATGGAGGTTATGGGTGCGCACCGAAAAAAGCGGTTGGTGGCCCGTTTCACCGATGGCACAGGGGATATCGAACTCGTTTGGTTTCAAGGCATCAACTGGACGCTGGACAAAATCAAACCCGGTATCGACTATGTTGTGTTCGGGAAACCGGTCCGTTACGGCAGCCGGTTTTCAATCGCACATCCGGAGGTAGAACCGTCATCCACCGCAAACAGCGCAAGAGGTTTTTTACAACCGGTATATCCGCTTTCAGAAAAACTGCGCGCCCGCCATGTCGACAATAAAGTGTTGATCAAGTTGCAACAGCAGCTTCAGTCGATGGCCGTGCCCCACGTTCATGAAACTCTTCCCAGCGAACTTATCCGCAAGCACCGGTTGATGGAGAAAAAGGAGGCGGTGCAGCAAATTCATTTCCCGAAGGACCAGCAAGATTTGCTGCAGGCACAGAAGCGGCTCAAGTTTGAAGAACTATTCTTTATTCAACTGCGGCTGCTGAAGATGAAATTGGTGCGGCAGGACAAATTTCGGGGATTTGCGTTTTCGGATACGACTCTTCTGACCCAGTTCTATAATACCCAGCTGCCCTTTCCGTTGACCAATGCGCAGAAGCGAGTGGTGAAAGAGATTTATGCCGATATGAAATCGGGTCGGCAAATGAACCGATTGTTACAGGGCGATGTGGGCAGCGGCAAAACAATTGTGGCCTTCATTTGCATGCTGCTGGTGATTGGCAGCGATGCGCAAGCCGTGTTAATGGCACCCACCGAGATACTGGCCCAGCAACACTTCACAAACCTGAGCCGACTGGCTAACGCGATGAAACTCCCCATCGCCTTGCTAACCGGCTCGGTAAAAAAGGCCGATCGCAGGCCACTGCATGCCGCTTTGCAAGCCGGCCATTTGAAAATTCTGGTGGGTACTCACGCGCTGCTGGAGGAGGAGGTCAAATTCCAGCGCCTTGGGCTGGCCGTTATTGACGAACAACATCGCTTTGGCGTAGCACAGCGCTCGCGGTTGTGGCAAAAAAATGCCGACACCTATCCCCACGTATTGGTCATGACGGCTACGCCAATACCCCGCACGTTGGCCATGACGTTGTATGGCGATCTGGACGTATCGGTAATCGATGAACTGCCGAAAGGGCGTAAGCCTATTAAAACGATTCATCGGTTTGACGCTCACCGGCTGCAGGTGCATGGTTTTATTCACGAACAGGTAGTGTTGGGCCGGCAGATCTACATCGTGTATCCCCTCATTGATGAATCCGAGAAACTGGATTTGAAACATCTCATGGACGGATATGAGAGCATCACCCGCGCCTTCCCGGATGTGCCGGTAAGTATCGTTCACGGCCAAATGAAACCGGAAGCCAAAGATTTTGAAATGGCCCGGTTTGTACGCAATGAAACCAAAATCATGGTGGCCACCACCGTGATCGAAGTGGGTGTGGATGTGCCGAACGCCAGCGTGATGATTATTGAAAATGCTGAGCGCTTCGGCCTTTCGCAACTTCACCAATTGAGGGGGCGTGTTGGCCGGGGTGCGGAGCAGTCGTATTGCGTATTGATGACCGGGAACAAACTGAGTGCGGAGGCCCGCGTACGCATTGATACACTCGTGCGCACCAACAATGGTTTTGAAATTGCCGAAGCAGATTTGAGATTACGCGGCCCCGGTGACCTGATGGGCACTCAGCAGAGCGGTGTATTGGACTTACTCATTGCCGATCTTGCCAAAGACGGGGATCTTTTGAAAGCAGCCCGTGAGGAGGCATCCGAACTATTGCAAAACGATCCTTCCCTGGCTTTGCCGCAACACGCGGTCGTCCGCCAGCAAATTGAGCGCATGAAAAAGTCGGTCGTCAACTGGAGCCGTATCAGTTGATAAGTGGAATTCAATATCTTTGAAATTGTCTTAGCCTGAAATGAAGGTTCTTGCCCTCTCTTGGGTTCTATGGTTGGCGTGCTTTTCGGCCTGGTCGCAGGCGGGAGACTATTACTTGTCGCATCACACACCCGCTGATGATCGCCTCGAGTACTTCACCCGCAGCATTGTCCAGAACCGCGAGGGTATTCTCTACTTTGCCAACCGCCAAGGCATTCTTGAATTTGACGGCCGCAACTGGAAAATAATTCAGTCGCCCGGTGCGGTCTTTTCCTTGCAACTGGCCGGACGGAAAATCTTTGCCGGAGGCATTGACGGCACCGGTAAGTTAGGCACGGATCGGTATGGCTTTCCGCACTATCAGCTTCTTACGCAAAAGCCGGTGCTCAATCTGGTGGCAACTGACAGTCTGCTGTACCAGATCTCAGAAACGGGTATCTCCGTTTATGATGCCATATCAGAAGTTGCACTCCATCAGGTAAAGGCGCCCGCGCAGGTCGCCTGGAAGGGAGGAGGCGTGGCTTTTGGCCGACCCGTAGCCTTCACCTCAACGGCACTGTATTACATCGACCAGCTGGAACTGAGCGCAATTCCACTCACCCTCCTGGATGACGAGGAGATCGTTTTTGTCAATGCCTGGGAGGATGGTGCCCCGGTTGTAGGCACATCGGCCAATCGGTTGCTGGTGATTAAACCGGATGGTGGTTGGAGAGAAATCATATTGGAGGATCGTACGTTGCTCAACCGCGTTACACTAGCGACTGCCATTTCAGTAACGCCAACTCTGGCTGCCATTGGCACCGTTCGGGGTGGGGTTATCTTTATCGATAAAGCAACGGGGAAAATTCACGAGGTCATTAACTATGAGTCAGGCTTGCCGGATAACGAAGTCTACTGCCTCTTTGTCGATCACGATCTGGGCGTCTGGGTAGCGCACCAATATGGGTTTACCCGAATTGCGCCCGATATCCCGTTTCGCGCGTTCGATCACTACCCCGGTTTGGCGGGAAATCTGCTTACGGTTTTTTCCAAACCGGGGGTGCTTTATGTGGGCACCACGGTAGGTCTGTTTCGTCTCGAACCGGAGTCTCGCACATCCGCTGCTGACATTAACCCCGGGCCAGTCAAACGCTCGCGCCCCAAAACCAAAGCAGTTGTTCCGCCTGCGCAACCCTCAGGTTTGCCTGGTGTTGAGGCATTCCGATTTAGCCGGGTAGCCGGAATTGACGGCAAAATTACCCAACTGATGGAAGTCAAAGGTAAACTTCTGGCAGGCGGCTCGGCCGGATTATTCGAAGTCGTGGGCCTTACCACGGTACCGGTGTTCCAATCGCCCATCCGAACCATGATGTATTCAGTATCGCTCGAGCGACTGCTGGTCAGCACGTATGAGAATGAAATGCTCGCGCTCCAACCGTTCTCAACGAACTGGTATCGCGAGGTAATTGTTGACTCCATCCGCGATCAGGTTACCCATATTTTCGAGGATCGTCTCGATAATGTTTGGTTTTGTGGAAGCCGCGGTGTGTATAAACTTGAAACGCTCGAGGGTGTAGTCGCAGAGGTCAAGACGTTGTCAATCAAAAATCCTACCCTGAACGAAACGGTTGGCCTGGCCTACGGTTCGGACGTTTACATTGCGGCCTCCGGAATTTTCTACCGCTATCAGCCGGAGAGTAACCAGTTGGTGCGGTACGATTCGTTGCCCGGCCCACGCAAATATTTTGCCTCGGCCGGCAGCTTTTGGTTTAATGACGGTCATGGGTGGCGCACGATTGACAAGCGGCTGCAGAAGTTGAAGCTGGAGTGGCTTTCATTGTTTCCGCGTCTGCGACACCTCGCTCCGGCCCAGGGCGAAGATGCTTTATGGGTAGTATCCGGAGACAACCGGCTGTACAAGTTTATTCCACAGGAAAACACCCCGCCCGTTGCCGAGAAGCACCCGCTGATGCTCCGGCAAGTGCGCACAGAGCAAGCCGCGCTGCCACCTGCCAAGCAAATTTTGGTGAGCCAGGATCAAGGTAGCGTTACCTTTGAGTTTGTTCAGCCCGACTACGTTAGCCTGCAGGCGATGGAATATCGTTATCAGGTGCGCGGGTTATTCAATAAGTGGTCAAGCTGGTCGGCTGGCAATAGCCAGATCAACTTCTCCTATCTGCCGGTGGGCCAATACCAACTGGTGATGCAGGCGAAAAATGTTCTCGGTCAGGAGTCCGTAGCGGCCACGGTTGATTTTGAGGTGAAAGCCCCCTACTGGAAGCGCTCATGGTTTTATGCTCTGGAATTTTTCTTCTTTTCAGGATTAGTGTGGCTGTCTATAAAGATGAGCACGGCCGACAGCAAATACCGAATTATCAGCCGGCTATTGTCACTTCTCACGGTGGTGCTGCTGATTCAGTTTTTGCAGACTGTTTTGTATTCCCTCGTATCCCTCAAAAGCTCACCGGTAGTGGAGTTTTTTGTTCAGGTGAGTATAGCTTTGGTGGTGTTTCCTGTAGAGGCAGCGGTACGAAAAGTTATGGAAAAAGCGGCAAACTGAATAGAGCTATTTTTCCTACCTTGCACCATACCCTAACCTATAACCCGGATGCCTGTGCGTTACCTGCTTCTGTTCACCTGCCTGGTTTTTTGGCTAACCCGTTGCGGCCCCAAAGAAAAAACGCTGGGGGAATTGAACCCGGCTGCTGAAGGTTTTGATTTCGCTAATTCGGATGCGGCCGCCATTGATTTGGCGGACAGCATCATGCACGCCATGGGCGGGCGCGAAGCGTGGGATAAAACGCGCTTCATTTCGTGGAATTTTTTTGACAGGCGAGACCTGGTGTGGGACAAACACACGGGCCGCGTGCGCATTGAAAGCAAGAATGACAGCACGATTTACCTGGTGAACATCACTACGGGTGAGGGCCGTGTACAAATCAAAGGACAGGAGCTTACCGAGCCCGATTCGTTGCGTAGGCAGATGCTCGAGCGCGCGAAGAATATCTGGATTAACGACTCCTACTGGTTGGTGATGCCGTTTAAGCTGAAGGACACCGGGGTCACCCTAAAATACCTGGGACAGGATACGCTGCGCGGCTTGCCCTATTACAACGTTTTGCAACTCACCTTCCAGAACGTAGGCCGAACCCCTCAAAACAAATACAAGTTGTATGTAGATATCCACGACAAACTTATCCGGCATTGGGCCTTCTTTGAAGAATCGGCTAACGACACGGCAAACTTTGTTCGCCCATGGGACAACTATCAAACGTACGGCAACATTCTACTGTCGGCTGACCGATCGGATAACGGAGGTCCCAAGCGTGTGAAAGTGGATGAGTCACTACCGGATGCTCTTTTTACTGAATTCTGATTGTTATGTTGATCAACCTGGACTTCATTCCTTCTTTCTATAAAAATTACGTCAAACTGGTGGAGGAGAGCAACGTGATTCAGGCGTTGCGCATCTCCGGCAACCGCATGGTGGAGTGGGTTCATGCCTGGCCGGAGGATAAAGCTGACTTTCGCTATGCAGAAGGCAAGTGGACGGTGCGCGAGGTACTTTGCCACACGCTGGATGCCGAACGGATCTTTGCTTACCGTGCCCTGCGTTTTGCGCGAAATGATAAAACACCATTGTCTGCATTTGACGAAAATAGTTATGCCCCGGAGGCCAATGCGGCCGGACGCCCGCTGAAAAAAATTGCAGCCGAAATGGTTCACCTGCGCTCTTCCACAGTGGATTTATTTGAGGGATTTACCGAGGAAATGCTCACGCGCAAGGGCACAGCCAACCAGAATGAAGTATCGGTGCTGGCCCTGGGATTTATTATTGCCGGGCACGAAATTCATCATCGTAGGGTTCTTACGGAACGCTATCAGGGCAAGCCGTGGATGGGATGAGGCTGGTTGTATTCGCGCTTCTGCTGTCGTTGCTGGCCGCCTGCAGCCCCCAGCGGTACGTAGCCAAAGAAATTCGATCGGCTGAAGACCGGTTTCAGGATCACATCGGCTTCTATTTGTATGACCCTGCCACGCGAAAGGTGCTGGCTGATCATCAGGCCTCGCGGTATTTCACGCCTGCCTCCAACACAAAAATCCTCACCCTATTCGCCAGCCTCACCTTGTTGGGCGATTCGATTCCAGCTCTTCGGTTTACCGATCGTGGTGACTCGCTCATCATTTGGGGTACCGGTGACCCCACCTTGTTCTATAACCAGGTTAACGTAAGTAATCCGGTTTATTCTTTTCTCAGCACCACAACCAAGCCCATCTACTTCTCGTCCTCCAACTTTCGCGAAGATCGATTTGGACCCGGCTGGGCCTGGGACGATTTCAACGCGGCATACTCACCTGAGCGCTCGGCTCTGCCGGTGTTTGGCAATGTGATGGAAATTCAAGTGAACGAGCAGACTGTACGTGTGGCACCTGATCACTTCCATCAATATGTGCGCGAAGAGGCGGGCAATGGACGTACCCGGGTTGAGCGACTGAGGGGTGAAGCCAATGACGTGGTGGTGAAGCGCGGCACGCGAAACGTTCGCGATTGGATCATTCCTTTTCGCGCAGATGACAGTGTGATTGCCCGCTTACTGGCCGATACGTTGAAAAAGTCCATACCGGTTATTGACGAACCGTTACCGGCCAGTTTTCAAACGCTGTGGACCACTCCGGCCGATAGCGTATATAAAGTCATGATGCAGCAGAGCGATAATTTTTTGGCTGAACAGTTGTTGCTCGCCTGTGCCGGAAAAATAGCTGACACCTTGCAGACTCAAATCGCCATCGACTACCTGCTGAAGAACCATTTGAGCGACCTGCCCGACAAGCCCGTGTGGGTTGACGGGTCGGGACTCTCGCGCTACAACCTGAATACGCCCCGTAGCCTGGGGCGGTTGTGGGAAAAGTTGTTGCAAACCTACCCACGCGAGCGCCTCTTCCCGCTGCTGGCCACCGGTGGGCAACCGGGCACGCTCCGAAACTGGTATGTCGCTAACCCCCCTTTTGTTTTCGGTAAGACCGGCAGCCTGGCCAACAACCACGCGTTGAGCGGCTACCTGATAACGCGTAAAAACAAAACACTCGTGTTTGCCCTCATGAATGCTAATTTTACGCAAAGCAGCAACGAGGTGCGCACCTGGATGCAATCGCTGCTCACGTACATCCGCGATCATTATTGACATGTTGATGAAGAAGTTGTTTTTAGCGTTGACCCTGATAGGGCTAGCCACAAGCACGCAAGCTCAGTTACGCGATAGTCTTGATTTTAAGATCGGGCAAATGGTGCTGATGGGCATACCACGGGCAGACGTGGATACGCTGGTGTATGAAGCCGTAAAATCCGGCCGGGTGGGTGGCATTATCCTATTTGAGAAAAATGTCCCCAAGAAAACCAGTGCCTTTGCCGATCTGAAGAAAATCATTTGGGCCTACCAGAAGGCCGCACCCACGCGCTTGTTTGTTGCCATTGATCAGGAGGGGGGGCGCGTCAATCGACTAAAGGAAAAGTACGGCTTCACCCGGTCGATCACAGCCGAGGCCACCGGGAAGGGAAAATCGTTGGACTCTGCACGCTTTTATGCAGAGGCCACAGCGGCAACGCTGGCCGGCCTTGGTTTCAATGTCAACTTTGCGCCTTGCGTGGACGTAGCGGTAGAGCCCACTAACCCGGTCATCGTAAAATCAGGGCGGGCCTATTCAGCCAACGAAGACAGTGTAACCTTTTGGGCGCGCGAGTTCATTGAGCAACACCGAAAATTCCGGGTTGTCACCGTACTGAAACACTTTCCGGGACATGGCAGCTCAACCACCGATTCGCATTTTGGCGTTGCCGATGTTACCCGCACCTGGACGGAACGCGAGTTGAAGCCTTACCAGGCGTTATTGCAATCGGGTCATGTCGATGCCATCATGAGTTGCCATATCGTGAACAAGAAACTGGACACGGCCGGTTTCCCGGGCACGCTTTCGCGCGAGATACTGAGCGGCATGTTGCGCCAGCGCCTGAATTACAACGGAGTTGTTTTTTCCGATGACATGCAGATGGAGGCCATCTCAAAGCAATATGGTTTTGAAGAGAGCATTAAACTGGCCATCCTGGCGGGGGTGGATGTGTTGTGCTTTGCCAACAACGTGCCGGGCAGTTTGAAACAAAAGCCCAGCTGGATTTTTGAGGTCATTCGCCAGGCTGTACTGAAAGGTGAGATCCCGCGGGCAAGAATAGATGAGTCGTATCAGCGCATACGAAAGTTGAAAGCATCCATGAATGATTTGGCGGGTGAGCAGTATCGTCAATTGTGGATCAAGGCCATGAACGATAACATTGCCTTGCGACAGCAATTGGAAGCGGCCAAGAAGCCGGAACCTGCATCCAAGAAGAAACGAAAAAAAGATAAGAAATCATGAAAACAATTCGCGTTCCTGTTTTGGTGTTGATTTTATTAGGGTTGTTGCTTTTGGTGTCATTGGGTTACGGATTAACCAAACAGATACAAGCTGAAGTAATGTTACGCGAGGCGCAGATGCAACGAGATATGAGTATTGCGGCACAACGCGAAGCCGAGAGTCAACGGCAACTTGCCGAAATGCATCGCGTGGCGTTGGAACGTGCACTGCAGGATTGCAAATAGAGATAGCCCCTGACCTTAAATTGAAAGTCATGAAATCAGAAAAGATTAGTTTGATAGCCAACGCTGTTTTGTTCTTCCTCCTGCTCACGGCTATTGTTTACGCTTTTGTCCAACAAGCGGAGGCCAAGCGACAAGAGGAGGCCGCGGTAGCGAACGCGGAACACGCAATTGAGGCCTCAACGGAAGCCGATTTATGTAAGAGAGAAGCCGCGGCACTTCAAGCTGAAGTGGCCAAACAGGGTGAGTTAGCCGAGCAGCACCTTAGAGAGTTAGCGCAAGCATTACACGAAGCGGCCAAACAACGTGAGTTAGCCGAGCAGCATCTTAGAGAGTTAGAGCAAGCATTGGCCAGGTGTAAAGGGAAATAGCCCATGGCACCATTTCACATCCGGCAGCCGTCTGGCACACGGGTGCCCATAGTGGTAAGCGTACCTCACTGCGGCACCGCTTTCCCCGAGGAGTTGGTTTCACAGTATGATCCCGGGTTGATGGCAGCGCCCGATGACACGGATTGGTTTGTGCATCAGCTCTACGATTTCGTACCCACCATGGGCATCACGATGGTTTATGCGCACTACTCCCGCTGGGTAATTGATCTCAACCGCGATCCGCAAAGCAAGCCGTTGTACACGGATGGACGAATTATCACCGCACTTTGTCCCACTACGGATTTTTTGGGCCGCGCACTTTATCGCGATCAGCGCCAGGAAGTGGATGCAACTGAAATTCATCGCAGAGTGGAACGTTACTACACCCCGTACCACCAACAACTGCAACAGCTTCTGGCAGCCACAAAAGAACAGTTTGGCCGCGTGCTGTTGTGGGATTGCCACTCCATTCGCCAGCATGTGCCCACTATACGGCCGGAGAAATTTCCCGATTTGATTTTAGGTGATGCCGATGGTACCTCGGCCAGCCCGGGACTGATCGAAGCAGCCCTGCATACGCTTGACCACAGCCCGTACCAGGGGAGCCACAACTACCCGTTTAAGGGCGGTTACATCACGCGAGCGTATGGAAGCCCAACCGCTAACCAGCACGCGTTGCAATTGGAAATGACCAAAATGAATTACATGGATGACGCGGAGAAGGTCTATGAGCCCCTTCGCGCGGAAAAAATGAGAGAACTGCTCAAGCGAACCTTTGAGCGGTTGATTGAGGTATTGAAGTGATCCCTCACCCCGCCCTACGGGCACCCCTCTCCCCACAGGGAGAGGGGGGCAGGTGAGGGAGCGTGCACGGCAACCGAAGCAAAGTGAAGCGGAAAAATAACAACCGGGCATGGCCTTGGGAACGAATTCCGGATGCCATCAAAGCCTTTGCTCGCGAAATGCGAAAGGCCCCGACACCTGCCGAAGCACTGTTGTGGGAAAGACTCCGCGGACGAAAGCTTCGAGGCTTGAAGTTTAGACGCCAACACCCATTCGAAGGCTTCATTCTGGATTTCTATTGCGAGGCTGCCAGATTAGGTGTTGAGGTAGATGGGCACATTCATGAAACAAAGCAACAGCGAGATTATGATCGTCAACGAACTAATTATCTTGCGGAGTATAAGATTCAAGTTATCCGATTTGGTAATCATGAAGTTCTAAACGACACGGATAAAGTATTACAGAAAATTGCCGAGGAGGCCCACAATAGAATGAACGCATCAATGGGTAATGGGGAGCCTGCACAATCTGGTTCGATGGAAACGCAGGGGAAATCCAACAGTCCAAATCTCAAATACTTCCAGTTTTCCGGTCTGCTACAGGGCGAGGGATGGGTGTCCCCAGCGTATGTCGGTGTGGATGAGAAAGGCACCATTCGTTTTCTTTCTGATTCACCGCCAGTCGAGTCGACTGCCATCGAATATGTTGCGGGCTTTGCCCTCCCCGGATTTCAGAATGCTCATTCGCACGCCTTTCAATATGCCATGGCGGGCCTGGCCGAAAACCACCCGGCTGGGACAGACGATGATTTCTGGACCTGGCGCGAGGCCATGTATCGATGTGCGTTGGCCATCAACCCGGAACAGATGCAGGCGATTGCCGCCATGCTTTACGCGGAGATGGTTCGGCACGGCTATACGCAGGTGGCCGAGTTTCATTACCTGCATCACGATCCGGATGGCCGGCCGTACCATCATCCTGCTGAGATGGGTGAGCGATTGGTGGCCGCAGCGGCTCAGGCTGGCATTCGCCTTACGTTGGTTCCTGTTTTTTACCAGAAAGGAAATTTTGGAGTCGATCCCCAACCCCGTCAACGCAGGTTTATCTCCAGAACTTTGGATGAGTACGTTTGCTTGTTCGAGGCTACGGAAGCGGTTGTGCGAAAGCATGAAAATGCATCAACTGCAGTGAGTGTTCATTCCTTGCGCGCGGTTGATTTTTCGGATGTGCAAAGAACATTGGCGTGGGCACCTGCCACGCTCCCCATCCATCTTCACGTTTCTGAACAGCTGAAGGAGGTCACGGATTGCCTCGCGTACTGCGGGCAGCGACCGATGCAGTGGTTGCTAAACCATGCCGATCTAAGTAGCCGCTTTCATCTTGTTCATTCCACTCATCTTGATGACCCGGAGTTAAATGGCCTCGCCAAGTCTGGAGCCAACGTAGTGCTTTGTCCATCTACCGAAGGCAATCTGGGTGATGGTATTTTTCGAATGAAGGAATACGTGCAAAAGGGCGGCCGATGGAGCATCGGCACGGACAGCCACATCGGGCTGAACCCGTTCGAGGAATTGCGAATGATTGACTACCGGCAGAGACTAATTACTCACAAGCGAAACACGTTTTCCGGGGATGCCGCGCATTATCTGATCCATGAGTCGGTTACCCGCGGGCGATTGGCGATGGGAAAAAATCAGGAAAATCACTTTGATATCGGTCAACCCCTCGATGCCCTGGTCGTAACCTCCACTGCGCACCTGGTGGCGGCCACTTCGGCCCGCAACCGGCTGGCCACCTTGCTTTATACGTCCGACTCCAGCCGCAATCTCGGCACCTTGGTAGGGGGGCGTTGGGTCGTTAAAAGCCAACATCACCGGGATGGTCATGCCATCAAAGTAGCTTTTGCCAAAGCCTTGCGCGAGTTGGGCAACCGCTGAACCGCTTGCCAAAATCCAGTAGGTTCTTTTTTGCTTTTTCCTTAACTCTGAGAAATAAATCTAAATCCGTATGAAGCGTTTTCTCTTTTTGTTTTCATTGTGCCTGTTGATATCATCAACCGGTTGGGCGCAAAAAAGCAAAGCCAAACCGGCTGTGCAGCCTGGCGGCCCGTCAATAAATGCTGATCAGTTTAAGGGCTTGAAATGGCGGAACATCGGCCCCTTCCGGGGCGGCCGCGCCAATGCCATTGCCGGCCATCCGCTGGATGCCATGACGTACTATGTTGGCTATACCGGTGGTGGGGTGGGCAAAACCGATGATGGTGGTATGACCTGGCGCAACATTTCCGATGGGTTTTTCAAGGTTGGTTCCATCGGTGATATTGCCGTGAGTGAGAGCGACCCGAATGTGATTTACATAGGCACGGGTGAGCACGCAGTGCGGGGCGTGATGACCTCCTTTGGCGATGGGGTTTACAAATCAACCGATGGAGGCAAAACCTGGAAAAATATCGGCCTCGAAAAAACGCGTCATATTTCGGATGTTATCGTCCATCCGGGTAATCCGGATGTCGTGTATGTTGCTGCACAAGGAACGGTGCATGGCCCCAATGCCGAGCGTGGTGTCTACAAGTCAACTGATGGGGGTGCTACCTGGAAACGCGTCTTGTTTGTGGATGAGAACTCGGGGGCATCGTCTCTCACGATGGACATGACCAATCCCCGCATATTGTATGCGGCCACCTGGCAACACAGGCGTTACCCGTGGAAAGTGGAGAGCGGTGGTGCCGGCTGCTCCGTGTGGAAGTCAACCGATGGTGGTGAAACGTGGAATAAAATCAATGACGGCCTGCCCAAAGAGATGGGTAAGATTGGCATCAGTGTTTCACGCGCGAATCCGAATCGGGTGTTCGCCATTGTGGAAGCCGAAAAATCGAAAGCCGGTGTTTATCGAAGTGATGATGGCGGCAAGAAATGGAACCTCATGACCAACGACCAGACGCTGACGGCCCGCTCATGGTACTACATGGAGATCTTTGCTGACCCGGTCAATGCCGATGTGGTGTATGTCCTCAATGCGCCCATGATGCGTTCCATTGATGGTGGCCGTAGCTTTGCCAATATCCGGGTGGGTCATGGCGACACGCATGATCTGTGGATCAATCCAAAAAATAATCAAAACCTGGCGCTGGCCGATGATGGCGGGGGTGAAATTACCTACAACACCGGACGCACCTGGTCGCCCATCAACAATCAGGCTACGGCCCAGTTTTACCGCGTTATTGCCGATAATCGTTTTCCATACTGGGTTTATGGTGGCCAGCAAGACAACTCCTCAGTAGCCACGCCAAGCCGCAACGGAAGTTTTGGTATCACCGACAAAGACTGGACAAACGGACCCGGATGTGAAAGTGCCTGGGTCGCCTTCGACAATCCGAATGATCCACAGTTGCTTTTTGGTGGTTGTTACCAAGGTCAGATTGATGTACTTGACCTGCGCACGGGTGAGACTAAAGATATTCAGGAATACCCGTCAACGAATCTTGCCTTCGCGCCCAAGAAAATGAAATATCGGTTTAACTGGAACGCGCCCTTTCTCAACTCTCCGCACGACCCAAAGGTTATGTATCATGCGGGCAACGTGCTGTTCCGTACCAGCAACGGGGGTATGAGCTGGGAAGTGATTAGCCCGGACCTTACGCGCAATGACTCAACCAAACAAGATGTAAGCGGTGGACCTATTACCAATGAAGGCGCGGGCGGAGAGAACTACAATACGATCTATTATGTGATGGAGTCGCCTCACGAGCCGGGCGTTATTTACACCGGCAGTGATTGTGGACTGGTGCACCTGACGCGCGATGGCGGCAAGAACTGGAGCAACGTGACGCCAGCCGGTTTGCCGGAAGGCATGATTCACTCCATCGAAGTGTCGCCTCACGAAAAAGGCACCGTTTACATTTCGGCTTCTCGCTATAAGTTCAGCGACTATAGCAACATGACCTACAAGTCGGTTGACTACGGCAAGACCTGGACGAAGATTGGAGCCGGTGTAGAGGCCGATGACTTTATCAAAGTGATACGCGAGGATAAAAAGGTGAAAGATCTGCTTTATGCCGGTTCGGAGCGGGGCTTTTACATTTCCTACAATGGGGGTGTAAACTTCAGCAAGTTTCAGCTCAACCTGCCGGTGGTGCCTGTTACGGACTTAACCATCCGCGACAATGATCTGGTGGCCGCCACGGCTGGTCGTTCCTTCTGGATTTTGGATGATCTGTCAGCTATCCAGCAAAGCAAAGGCGCATTTGGCGATGCAGTGGTGAAAGTGTTTTCTCCCAAGCCTACCTATCGGTTGTCATCGGTTACCATTCCGGCCTATTTCGGTGATATACCCGGCCTCGGCCGCAATCCGCTGAATGGCGTCATCCTCGATTATTATTTGAAGGAGAAGGCCGATACCGCCAAGGTTACCTTACAGATCGTGGACCTGAACGGTCGTGTGATTCGCTCGTATTCAAACAAGGCCGATGACGGTTTCAAACCCTGGCCGGGCGGCCCTCCCGCCAAACAAACCATTCCCGCTGAGGCTGGCCTCAATCGCTTTGCGTGGGATTTCCGCACCGAGGCTTTGACGGGCGTGCCCGGTGTTTTTGTGTATGGCGATCACAGCGGCTATCGGGTTGCACCGGGCAAGTATAAAGCCCGCATTACGTACAAGGGGCAGTCTTCCGAGACGGAATTGGAAATCATTTCCGATCCCCATGTGAAGGCCACAGCTGCGGAGTGGGCGGCTCAGCAGGAATTCTTACGGCAGGCCAGTGAGCAATTTGATGAACTGCACAAGGCCGTAAACCGCATGCGGCAGGTGAAAAAGCAAATCGAAACGTACAACGAATCGCTTAAGGATAATGCGGACGCTAAGGACCTGGTGAATACCGGGAAAGACCTGGTGAAGAAGATTGAGAAGTGGGAGAGCAACCTGGTTGAGCCCCGAAGCAAAAACTTCCAGGATGTCATCAACTTCCCGAACAAACTGAATGCAGAGTTTTTACAATTGCGCAGCGTAGCCGATACGCACGATCCGCGCTTAACCAAAGGGGTGCAGGATCGTGGTCGCGATGTGCAGGCCGACTGGACTCGCTACAAGCAACAGATGAGTCAGTTGATTCAAATGGACATAGGAAACTACAACAAGTTATTCCGCGAAAAGAACATGCCCGCA
>DAIPHR010000025.1:0-20560 GCA_036771215.1 Cyclobacteriaceae bacterium | reverse complement strand
TCTTCAAAAAATCTTCAAAACCCAACTAACAGTTAGTAGCGGAAACGATTGTATTGCCGATACTGGTTTGTGGATTAGCTTGGTGGCGGACTTTTGGCACAAAAGTGAAATTGAAAATCGGCCTTTGAACCTGCCATAAAACCGTGGCATTGAACCACATTGCGGTTACCTGCCGTCTTTCTTTTTCAGGTAGTCGCCAAGTCTGTTAAGTTTCTTGTTCCAAAACCTCTCATATCGCTTAAGCCAGTGGTTTACTTCTTCTAAGTTGTCAAGAACAAGGTAGCAGTACTTTTCTCGTCCGTTTTTTTTGATGCTCACAAGTCCGCTGTCTTCAAGATATCGGAGTTGCTTCGTCACAGCTTGTCTTGAAACCGTGTTGAAATGGTCAGAAATTTGATTGATGTTAAGTTCTTGCTTAGCCAACAGGTCGATAATTGCTCTTCTTGTTGGGTCTGCTATAGCGGCAAAGGCGTCGCTGTTCATTTGTCCAAATACAATTTGATTTTCTTGAGTAACAGGTCTTTCCAACCATTACCTAATATAAACCGGACAATGTATTGATTGATGAACCCTTCAAACCCACTGTGTTTAAAGTTGAGAATTGTTCCGTTTTGTGTGGACTTCAGCTCGAAGCTAATGGTGGTGGGTTTTTTTAGTGGACCACCTTGCCAGGTGTAGATCACCCTTGTCGCAATCTCAAAAAAAACAAACTGACTATTCACAATGCCGTCAACCCCCGGTTGTGGCTTTGTTTTAAAGGTAAACGTATGTCCAATCTCTAACTTAAAGTCGTTTGGCATCAGCCACTCGCTCAATGCGTCAGAGGTGGCTATAGCCTGCCAAACTTTCTCTATTGGATAAGGATAGAATTTTTCGATGTTGATTTCCGTTCCCATCAGTTATTTGAGTATGCTTTTTCGATATATTTTTGGACTTGATTAAGACTGTCAGCATTAACAACCATCATTTTGTTAATTCGGTCAGAACCACCCAATTTTTCTGCTTTCACTAATTCGGGAAAGCTCTCGGTTGTCAGGTTTAAACCTAATATGAGTTCGCCCTTTTTCTCGGTAAGTATGGCGAATTGATTTTTTCTGTAAAACGGGATGTATGTTTTACAAGGCTTAACGGAAACATCATCATTCAAAGCCAAAATTTGGCATTTTAAGTGAGTGTATAAGTCAAACGATTTCTTGAAAATGTTCTCCTCATAGCCAATTGTCTCCACATAAGGTTTTTCGTTTCCCATACGCCAAATAATGGTTTGGGCTTGAACATGGCCCAACTTGAATTCTGATTTCAGTTTTTTCAGAATTTCATTGCTTGTGGATTGATTAAAGTGTTTGGCAATGCTAATCCATTCTTGTAATGATTTGCCAGTCTTTTCAGGAAGATTTTTAATTACAGCTTCCTGCATTTGTGCTGCTGAAAGGGCCATATGATTATTTGGTTTTGGCGATAAAGTGATTTTGGATGAATACTACTAGTAACCAACCCAAGACAGTTTTTAAAACAACTCCGACTGTATAAGGCAGTGAAAATCCCCACCAATTAAAGTAGGGGATGTGAATGCCGAAACTCGCAATCATGGCAAAGCCTGACGTAAGGAAGAGTTTGTCCTTTAAGCTATGAAGCTTGATTTTTGAGAATAGCAATGTCAGCAATAGTGCGATCGCCAGGGCCGAAACAGACTCGATTGCGAAGAATTTTGGAAGATTGTAATAATCAGCTTCTTTTACGGCCACCAAGCTCACGGTTTCTTCTGTGGCTATGTAGGCCATTTGGTTTGCCAATTCACTGAATTTTGCCGTTGTAAGTTCAGCGGATTCGAAACGTTCTACTGCTCGGATGCCAACGTTTGGGATCGCTTGGAATAATCCGTCAAACAGCAGGAGTGCTACAGCTCCCGTGATTGTTGCGATAAGGATTTGCTTTGTCGTCATATCTTAATATGTAACCTTTCGGTTGCAATTATATATAGGTAACCGATAGGTTGCAAGAAAACAGTCAACTAATTTCAAGAATCTTTCGGCTTGTTGGTCTCCAAAAGGGCAAGTACCTTCGTGTCATGCGTTACCTACACATCGTCCTCTTATGCATCATCAGCTTCGGGGCCCTGGCCCAGACGGAGGCGGAGTTCGATGCCATCGCACAGAAAACCTGCGACTGCATCACTCAAAAGAAGCCTAATTTGGCGATCAAGTCAGAAGTGGAGATGGCGCTGGGCTTGTGTATGTTGGATGCCGCGCAGACAGCAGGCCTGAAACTCGACTTAGGCGATGCCAAGGCTATGGAGTCGTTGGGTGAAAAGGTGGGCATCCGGATGGCGGGATTGTGTCCGGCTGTTTTCCAGTCTTTTGTCGGTGAAGAAACAGACGCCCCTGGCGCAGAACCCGAGTACGTGGAAGTAAGCGGCAAGGTAAAGTCGGTCGAGTACGGTGATTACACCACTGTGGTTTTGCAGGAGTCATCCGGCAAGGAACATCGTTTACTTTGGATTCATTACTTCCCCGGCTCTGATGCCTATGCAGGTGACCCAAAGATTTTGATCGGGAAATCCGTGACCGTGTCGTACTCGCTGGTGGAAGTATACGTGCCCAAAGCGAAGGGTTACGTTACGTCCAAGCAACTCTTCGGTCTGCAGGCGAATTAGGTCGCTGCGGCAACTTTCTGCTCTTCTTTTCCGTTACCTCGTCAGTAGCTGACAAGATTGTCAGTAGCCTGCGCGAAAAATTTTTTGCAAGGCACAATACCTAAGCAATTCTTTTGTGGGAAGAGTAATTCACCAAAGCTTGTTTGGTCAAGAATTTTTATGAATTGGAGTACAATATATATTACTGGAAAGGCAGGTTTTGAACGTGAGGTACAGCGCAAGCTAGACCGGGCTGACATTGCCGTGATGAACGGGACATCCGGAACGGTCAGCGGCAGCTGTTTATACTGGATTGCGGAGTCGGTTACGTTGCGCGAATTTAAAGAGGCAATTGGCGCAGATCTCATTTGGAAGTATCGGCTTCAATTCTCGCCTGTGATTGAACAACCTGACACATCGCTTGACGTTGACTTCACCGAAGGGGAGAAGAAGTTGATTCAGGATATGGAGGAGCGTTCGCGACTGCCTATTTTATAAATCTTCTTACCGGGGCGGCACGTAGCCGGTGGTCAAATCCTGAACAATTTCGCGTAGCGGCCGGATGCTGTGCACGTGTTCAATCGCGGGGCCTGCGCACCACACGGTTTTGTAGGTGGCGCCAAAGGCGGCTTTCTCCACGGCTTTCATGCCGCGGAAGGCCAGCAGCATCTTGGCGTATTTCTTCAGCGTTTTGTTGTTGTTCAAAATCCACTCCAGCCAGTTGGCCTTGGTGCCCAGTTGCTGCACGTACGGTGTATTGATAACCGTAAGTGCAGAACCCGAAAGCTTGGTGGTGCGCACGATGTCCTTTTCGCCATAGTCGATCATGGCTTGCTTGTATTCGGGCGAGATGTCAGCCTCCTCGCACGCAATGAAGATCGTGCCCACCGATGCACCGGCCGCGCCCCATGCCATCACTTCGGTTAGTTGCTGGCCGGTGGCGATGCCGCCCGCGGAAATAATGGGCAGGCCACAATTCTCTTTCAACATGGTGATTAAGTCGCGGGGTGCAATGTTGCCCGCATGGCCGCCCGCGCGCGAGTTCACGGCAATCAGCGCATCGGCCCCCATTTGCTCCACCTTTTTGGCGTAGGCCAGATCGACCACATCGCAAAACACTTTAATGCCCAGCGGCTTGCATTGATCGATCACTTCTTTGGGGCTGCCGAGTGACGTGATGATGTAATCGACCTTCAGCTCCAGCAGGGTTTTGAGTTGCGATTTGTATTTGGGATTCGATTTGTTCACAATCAGGTTTACCCCAAACGGCTTGGATGAAAACTCTTTGATTTCGCGGATGGCCGCGCGCAACTCCGCATCGGTGCGGTAATTCAACGCGGGAAAGGCAGCGGTTACGCCACTGGCCAGCGCGGCCTTGATCATCTTGGTGTTGGAAATCAAAAACATGGGCGCGACAATGACGGGGTAGTCAATGCCGAGCATCTGGGTGAGCGTAGGGCGAACATTCATGTTGTAAAGAAACGGAATTATTGTACCTGAGTGGTAAGTTAAATCCCAACCATATTATGCCCATCAATACAAAACACCAGACATGACACCACTCGCGTAACGTCAACTCGGTCAATATCGGAGATTTTCGGGCTCGCGATCGGTTAAAGTTGCCCCGAAGAACGTACCTTCACCAACATATTTTTTTACTTTCAGGCAACAGCGCCACCCTTTCGAGCATTTACTGGATTAGATACTTGTCTTAACACGTGACCGAATCTGAATTGATCCGCCTTTGTCAGCAAGCCAGCCCGCGGGGCCAGCAAGAGCTGTTCGACCGGTGGGCCGACTCCCTCTACCGGGTGGCGCTTCGGTATGTAAAGACAGATGTGGATGCGGAGGATATTGTGATGATGTCGTTCACCAAAGCGTTTCGCCACATCACCAGTTTTAGGCCACAGGGTGAGGGAAGCCTGCACGCGTGGTTACGCAAAATAGTAGTAAACGAGTCGCTCGGCTGGCTCAGGCGCAGGCACAACTTCAACATGGTCGAGAGTCTGGACGACACCTTGCCGGTTCCGGACTTGAATGAGGTTTGCGATTTGCCGGCAGAAGATATTCTTCGCCTGGTGATGGAGTTGCCGGCTGGTTACCGAACCGTTTTTAACCTGCATGTGGTCGAAGGATATAGCCATCAGGAAATTGCGGAACAACTGGGTATCAGTGAAAGCACGGCCCGAACACAATTATTTAAAGCGAAAGCGCAACTGAAAAAAATGCTCATCCGGGAGGGGTTTCAGTATGGAACATAGTGAACAATTCATTCAACACAAACTGCGGCAACTGGAAAGCCAGCCCGTAAAATGGAATAAGCAAGCAACATGGCTGCGGTTAGAAAAGCCAAGGCGAAAAAGGATATCCGTTTTCGCGTATGCTGCTGCGGCCTTGGTCATTGTCGTTGGTAGTTGGGTGTTGTATGATAGTATGACGTTCAATAGCTCTGCGTTGCACGATCGTATTGCTGCACTTGAAATACGTCTGGCGCAGGCGGGTGACAAGCTTATTCTTGCCTCACCTGATCCGGAGCGTATGTGTGCACCGGAGATGGCCGTGCAGCCGCAAGAAATTCACCGAGTAAAGCCCCGCGTGAATACGGCCCTCCCACCGGTACTCATAGCCGATCAACCCAAGGCAGCCATAGACTCAACGCAGTCGGCTTTTGTTGCCCTGCAGCCGCAAGAACAACCAACGGTAACGGAACCGACTGCTGCAGTCGAAAGGCCATCAATTCCCATTATTCTGGGGCGTTCACAAGGTGCTGCCTATGCCCGCTCCAAACGATTTTCGTTTCGCCTCATTTTGTCCGATCCTGATCTCACCGAGCAACCCATTACGGTTTCAGAGGTTGACATCGTAGCCGGATTAAAACAAAAACCCAACTAACATTTATGAAGACGATGACTTTGATGTCAGCCCTGGTGCTGACCAGCATTTCCCTTGCTATTTCGCAACCGAAGTTCAATTTATATCCGGATTCCATTCGCATTGAAATGACCGACATCCAGGCGCTGGTGGTCGTGGAAATGCGGGAGTACCGGAAGGACAGTTTGCTTTTGCGAAATTTCCCAACCCATCTTGGCCAATTGCTCGAGCACATCAAAGTGGGCTACAGCCCTGAAGTTTTTGGGAAAGGGCCCATGCGCATTGAGGTGGATGAAACGCCAGAGGGTGTAAAGGAAGTCAAGCTCAAGCAAGTACCCTTTGGGCAAAAGCAAGTCTTGAGCTTGAGCGCTCAGCAAAATGCGATTACCCAAATGACCATTACCGCAGAGAAGGGAATCATCGAATTGCTGCCCCCCGGCTGGGAAATGTACGTCATCACACCGCGGTACAAAGCAAAAATCTATGCGGCCGATCTGGCAGGCCTGGAGAACATTGCCAAACAGGATTTTAGTGCGATCGTCTCGTCTCTTGGTTCCGAGAAGCGGGTGAAGGAACTTGGGCGCAGCAGCATTGAGTCCGTGTACGTATTGCGAAATAGCGAGATCTCGGAGCGCACGATTAACTATACATTTCCGGGCGATCAAATTTCGCTAACGGCCCAGGCAGGTGTAGGTCTTTTCCGCGACAAGTTCTTTCCCGAGTTGTCCGTGAGGCTGGGTACTCAGTTCCGCGACCGTTTCCGCAGAGAGAATTTCCGCGCCTCGCTTACCTATAACTTCATGTTTTTTGCCGAGCGTGCACCCGAAGGGGGGTTTACCACAAACGTCAATTCGTTTTTATCCGGCACGTATGAGATCAACTTTAATCGTGGAAATGGTGCCGCACGGTGGTCGGGGCTGGGGGCCGGTGTATTACTACGCAGAAGCGGGGATTATTTCACGGGCAATACGGCCAAGTTTTTTGTCACGCATCATGTAGCCGGCAATCGCGTTCAACTTGTCCCTGAGTTTTACCTCACCAATGACTTCAAGAGCTTTGCCTTCGGCATGACGCTGCGGTATCAGTTCTAGCCGAGAGGCTGATACGCAGCCGGGCGACCAGTCAGGACTCCGACTTGGGCATTATCGCGGTGCTCGAAATCCGGAAAATGTTTACGGGGTTGTCGCGGTAGGTAGTCGTTCGGGACAAGGTCAACCCATTCTTAATCGCGACCCGGGTAGACTCTACATTTTCGACATGAATGATCGATATCAGGGAATCGCGCAAGCGATGTGTGAAGGCATAGTCAATGCAGGCGCGGGCAGCCTCGGTGGCAAAACCTTGTCGCCAATACTCCGGCATAATGGAGTACGCTACTTCCAACTCCTCTTGCGCATCAACTTCCTGCAGCAACAGGCCACACCAACCCGCCACCTGTTTTGATTCGCGGTGAACCAACAAATTCATGCCGCCACGGTGGTGTTCATAACGCCACAGCTGTTTGTTAAACCACTCCCGCGCCAGTTCATTCGGGTCGGTGATGGCACTTTTCCAATACCGGTTCGATTGGGGATTCAGAAAGAACGGACGACAGGCGTCAAAATCGGTAACCTCGATTTTCCGAAAGGAAAGCCGGCCGGTAGTATGTCCATCGAGCAGGTATTTTGGCCGGCTGGTCATAAGGTTTGAAGAACGTAAAGATACCCGGTCGGGTTGAAGATCACCTTGGCTTGCTCGCGTGCTTGAGTTCATTCCTCTTTTTTCGAAACTTTACAATGTCTGCAATCAGTTTTTTCGGCAACGGCGTATCCAGCGGAAAACGAATGGTGCCCTTCGAGGTGTCGTAGGGCTTCAGCTCTTTCTTAAAAGCTTCGATGGCGGAAGGCATCGCATACAGCCCAATATGTTTTTGTGCCAATCCGAAGTAGATTAATACACCTTTGTATTGGTATCCGGGCATGCCGTAGCTGATCTTCTCTTCTACGCCCGGCACGGCTTTAAAAATGATGTGACGGATCGTTTCCAGCTTCTCGCGCAGCGCGGGCGACTGGGCGGCCACATAGTCGTCAACCGTTCTGAATATTTCACCTCGCATGGTTGTGTTTTTTGAGCGGGCCAGGCTTAACGGGCGGAAGGTACAAAGAGCACTGGGCCGTGCAGCTTAAAAAGGGATAAGGGGGGATGTTGCGTGGTGACGTGCGCATAAGGTCTGTTCGGAGCAAGAGCGATGCGACCTTAGTTTGTCACGCTCGGTTTGCGCTGCAGAACAAATGTTTTTTTAACCCGGTCAGCAATATTGAGATACGGAATCCAAATCAGAGCGGCTAGAATGCCACGAACGATCTCCTTGTAGGTGGCCTGTAAGTCTTCATCGGAAAGACCCGGGCCCATATGGTGAGCAACCAACGTGTCTGCAATCAGGAAGGTAGCTGAAACGGCCAGCATTAACGACATAAGCCTTGGGAATGAGGTTTTCCGCTGGATGAAGATGATGAGAACCAGAATCGAATAAACGAGATAAAATGAATTATATAGCATTTCAACAAAGACAAGCACAATCCAATTCCACTGTTCAGCATCAATTAGACTGGACCACATGGCGAAATCCAGAAAGTCATCGGAGAAAAAGATTTGATAAAAAAGACGAAAAGGAGTGATTACCACACCGATACCAATGAGAAACAACCATCCTCCAATTTGTATGCCTTCGCCCTCGAAGCGCGGCTCAGGATCGTATAAAGTATAGATGCGCCAACAGGCAAGGGCAGCAAACCCCAGACACATAAACAATAAAAGGCCGACAATCCATTTTGGCTTTTTCGCGTTGGAGGAGTTTAGCTTATATGTAAGGTAATACGAAAGATCGCCCATGATGCGTTTATGGTCTTCTACAAACTTCTGAATTGCATTTGAGGCGACATAGTCAGCTTTCGTTTTGTACTCATGGTTGATGGTGAGCAAGTTAGTACGTTTGTTATAGGAGACCTTGTATTCATATTCGTAGCTGTCGCCATTTATTTCCTCTTTGTCCTCGGTAATGTTCCAGGCTTCCGGCAGTTTCAAGCGTATGGTTGTGCGGTATGCTGTAGGGTGATTGAGACGGTAAGGCGATTCACGGCTCGTTAACTTGTCCACGTTTACAAGATTCTCCATTGACAAGGCGTATAGTTCACAGTAGACTGTTGTACTGTCCGCTTCCTGCTTTTGCCAGAATTGGGGGACCCGGTACTGCTCTGAGATAATCAAACGATTTCTCTCTCGGTCGTCTTCAATGTTGATGTCGTCCGTACTTTCAATTCCGTGGTAGAGATTGCCATAAAACGTCAGGTAATTCTTGGCGATACTTTCCAGGCTGGACGAGGCGATATTCGAACGTTGGATATCCGCCTCCACGCCTTCATATGTGGTACGAATGGTTACCAACGCATCCTGATTGACGGCCGTCAGTTCGATATCCTGCTCCTCCCAAATTCTTGAATTCTTATTTTCAGGTAGCCGGGTAAGTGAATCTTGGTCGACACTAAGCACCAACCCAAATCCATAGTTCGGAAAAAAGACATCACGCCATTGTCCCCCTTGGCTGCTGATAGTGGGATCGATAAAATACTGATCTCCATTCTCTTTGAAAGTAACGACACAATGATTAAAGACATTTATCGATGGTAAACGATTGACAATCTCTTGGCGAAGGTTTGTGTTCACCAGCACCGGTGCGGCCTCAATGCCAAGTTGCCGCAAGAGTGTAACGAGCAAAAGTGACTTGTCTTTGCAATCGCCAAAACGCTGTTCAAAAACCTGAGCGGGCGCGTGTGGTCGATGAGAATGAATCCCCGATTCAAAACCAAGATACCGAACGTCATCTTGAACAAATCGAATCAGTCTCGTGATTAGTGTATCCCGGTTACCTTGCTCCCAGGGTTCTCCAGCGATCGCCTTAAAGTCAATTTTTTTGAGTTCATCAAATCGGTACTGCCTTACTCCCCAATCGATAATTGACTTCCAGGAGTTAACAGCTGAAACTTCCGCAAAGGGATAGGGATCATACCAACTGGGGGTATTGCGGTCGTCAAACATTGCCTCGGTTCTGCCAACATCCCATACATATTCTTGAAATTTTCCCGCCTGAGCCACTATTGCCTCCGGTGCGTTGTTGAAGTATCTGATTGCCAATCTAGCGGCAGGTGCTACTATTCGATTAAATTGTCTTTCAAAGGGAACGCCATACCTAAAATATAATGTTCGCGAATAGTGCTTTTCATAAACCGGGTTGTACCCATTTTTCGTAAAGGAGTATTCAATTACGTCACCTACTCGGATGTCCTGTAGGTTAATCACTTGGGTTAGACTTCCGTCATACAAGTTGCGGTCCATGTCTTGTTCCCGTTGAATTGTCTTGACGCTTTCCTTTTTGATTCTATCAGAACCCTTTCCGTTGCGGTAGATGATCAGAGAATGCCAGATCACATTCTCATATGCGGGGTCGTAGTCCACACTCAGATTAGCCATCTCCTGAAGGCCTTCGTTAGACAAGATTTTATAGACAAAATGTGAATAGTTTTGCTCGGTCTGGAGGTTTTCCTGTTGGTCCACAAGCAGGTAGTAGTAACCTGATGATACGCCTTCCAGGGTGGTTTCAAGCTTTGGGGAGATGGGCGTAACCCAATCCGGAGTTCTTCCGATCTGAGGACCTTGTCCAAACAAATGAATCGAATAGATGAGCGCCAGAAAAAGCAATCCCTTTGACATAGACACAAATTTGTAGGAAAATTGGTGCCCTTTGGTAATGCTCATAGATTTTTTTGATCGGTTTTTGGAACCAACTATGGTTAGTGTATTTGCGAGCCCTTTTTTTTGAATTCACTACCTTGCACAACCAATTTTGAGTCTATGGTACACGCCTACATTGAATCGAATAAGCAACGTTTCTTAGATGAACTGTTTGAGCTGCTGCGCCTGCCCAGTGTGAGCGCGGACAGCCGCCATAAAGCCGATGTGCGCAAAACGGCCGAGCGGGTGATGCACCGCATTAAAGAGGCGGGAGCCGACCATGTAGAGTTGGTGGAAACCAAAGGTCACCCGATTGTCTTCGGACAAAAAATGATTGATCCGGCTAAACCCACCGTGCTGGTGTACGGCCACTACGATGTGCAGCCGCCCGATCCGCTGGAGTTATGGAAGAGCCCCGCTTTTGAGCCCACCGTACGCGATGGGAAAATCTATGCCCGCGGTGCGTGCGATGATAAAGGACAGTTCTACATGCACATCAAGGCATTTGAAATTCTGATGAAGCACAACCTGCTGAATTGCAATGTGAAGTTCATGATCGAAGGCGAAGAGGAGGTGGGTTCGGATAACCTGCCCACCTTCGTGAAGCAATACCGGGAAAAACTGAAAGCCGATACCATTCTGATTTCCGATACCGCCCTGATTTCGCTCGATCAACCATCTATCACGGTAGGCCTTCGCGGCCTCAGCTACGTAGAAGTGGAAGTAACCAGTGCGAACCGCGACTTGCACAGTGGTGTGTATGGCGGGGCGGTGGCTAACCCCATCAATGTGTTGGCCCGTATGATTGCCTCGCTGCACGATGAAAACGGACGCGTAACGATTCCGGGATTCTACGACAACGTGATGGAGCTGAGTGCAGCCGAACGCGAAGCCCTGAACAAAGCACCTTTCGACCTGAACGAGTACAAAAAGGAGTTGGGCATTGCCGAAGTAACCGGTGAGAAGTGCTACACCACGCTGGAGCGCACGGGTAATCGCCCTACGCTGGATTGCAACGGCATTTGGGGTGGCTACACGGGCGAAGGAGCCAAAACCGTACTGCCGTCAAAAGCCTCTGCCAAGATTTCCATGCGCCTGGTGCCTAACCAAACTCCGGACGAAATCACCGAGATGTTCCGGAAACACTTTGTTTCCATTGCGCCCAAAACGGTGACGGTGAAAGTGACGCCCCATCATGGCGGGTTCGCAGCCGTAACGCCCACCACATCGAAAGCCTACAAGGCAGCCGAAAAAGCATTTGAAGAGGTGTGGGGCAAAACACCCATACCAACGCGCGATGGCGGCAGCATCCCCATTGTGGCGCTCTTCAAAAACGAACTCGGGCTGGACACCGTGTTGATGGGCTTCGGCCTTGACAGCGATGCGTTGCATTCGCCCAACGAAAGCTACGGTGTAAAGAATTTCCTCATTGGAATTGAGACGATTGTGGCTTTCTATCAACATTTTGGCCGTTGACAAAGCTGCCGTAAGGGGCCCGGTGGTTACGCGTGTACGTGATACCAATCTGTTGATTTTCCGGTTATGTAATCGCGATCATTACCTTTGCAGTTTATGATTCAGCGACTTCTGGCTCTTTTTGTTTTTGTGTTGACTTTGTCCGCTCACGGGCAAATTCTAACGCCCACCAAATTTTCGCACACAGCGCCAAAACAGGTAACGATCGGGCAAGAGATTGAGTTGGTGTTCACCGCTAAAATCGAGAAGACCTGGTACCTGTATTCAACGGAATTTCCCTGCGAAGACGGGCCGCTGAAAACCTCCTTTACGTTTGAGCCGAATGATTCTTATCGCCTGGTGGGAGGCATCGTGCCGGTGAAGCCGGTGGATAAGTACGATGAAATTTTTGAGTGTAACGTAAAGATTTTCAAAGGGACGGGCGAGTTCCGGCAAAAGATAAAAGTACTTGCGGCCAACCTAAAAATTGCCGGCAACATCGAATTTCAGACGTGCACGGAGGTTAACGGGCAGTGCGTGCCGGGCGAACACGATTTTGTTTTTGATGGCTTTACCGTAACGGGCCAGGCACCAAAACAGAGTACCGAGGAGAAAAAGCAAACTGAAGAGACCCCCGTTCCGGTAGCGGGCGACACAACCAACACCAAATCCTACGCGCCCGGGCCTGCTGCAAAAGTTGAAGGTCCGCAGCTGGATCCCACCATTCTGGAGGGACAGTCGGAAGTAGAGCAGGAGTCCTTTTGGGCGTATCTGGTTTTTGCGTTTGTCCTGGGGCTCACGTCACTCATCACCCCGTGTGTGTTCCCGATGATTCCCATGACGGTGACTTTCTTTTTGAAAGATGATCAATCGCGGGCAGCGGGTATACGCAAAGCGCTGGTTTTTGGATTTTCGATTGTTGCCATTTACACACTGGCCGGAACGCTGTTTGCCGTGCTGTTGGGAGCGGATGGACTTAATGCACTGGCTACCCACTGGGCGCCCAACCTTTTTGTGTTTGTCATCTTTATTGTTTTTGCATTGTCGTTTCTCGGTCTATTCGAAATCAATGCGCCCCATCAGTTGGTGAACAAAGTGGATCAGCAGGCCGAGAAGGGGGGCTGGGGTGGCATCTTCTTTATGGCCGCCACGCTGGTGCTGGTTTCATTCTCCTGTACGATCCCTATTGTGGGTAATGTGGTGGTGATGGCGGCAGGCGGGCAGGTGATTAAGCCCGTGCTCGCGATGCTTTTTTACTCGCTGGCGTTTGCGCTTCCGTTCACACTCTTTGCCATTTTCCCGGAGTGGATCAAATCCTTGCCTAAATCGGGCGGATGGCTGAACACCGTAAAAGTTACCCTGGGCTTTTTGGAATTGGCCCTGTGCCTCAAGTTCTTCAGCATTGCGGATCAGGCTTACCACTGGGGCTTGCTTGATCGTGAAGTAAACATCGCCATCTGGATTGTATTGTTTGCCCTGCTCGGGTTTTACATACTGGGAAAAATCCGCATGCCCAGCGACATGCCCGTTGAACGTGTAACCGTGCCGCGGTTGTTGACCGCTGCGTTTATCTTTTCGTTCGTGCTCTATCTGATTCCCGGCATGTGGGGCGCTCCGCTCAAAGCGTTGGCCGGCTACCTGCCTCCGCAAAATACGTTGGACTTTGATCTGGTGGCGATGACACGCAGCCAGCAGGAAAAAGATATGTGCGAAGAACCGCGCTTCTCTGATTTCCTGCATTTACCCCACGGCCTGCAAGGTTATTTTGATTACCAGCAGGCATTAGCTTGTGCTCGCGAGCAAAAGAAACCGCTTTTTATCGACTTTACCGGCCACGGCTGCACCAACTGCCGCGAAATGGAAGCCGTGGTGTGGAGCGACACACAGGTGCTTCAGCGTTTGCAAAATGATTTTGTCCTTGTGGCGCTGTATGTGGATGACAAAACGCAGTTGCCCGAGTCCGAATGGTACACGTCCGCGTACGACAATAAAGTCAAAAAGACCATTGGCAAACAAAATGCAGATCTCCAGATTCGCAATCTTGAAAATAATGCGCAGCCGTTTTATGTGCTGGTAGGGGCAGACGAGCGTGTGCTGGCCTGGCCATACGGTTATGACCGCAGCGTGGAGGAGTTTGTTGCTTTTCTCGATCGCGGAAAGAAAAAGTACAAGGAGTTGTATCCGTAGTGCCCCTGCTGCGGGGGGCTGTGTTTAGAATGATCAACTTCCGGAAATACCCCGGCCGGGGTGTACGATCTCCCTCAAAAACCAAGCGCCCGCCCGGCTGTCATCACCTGCTGGATCTGAAACACTACGTGCCGCCTACCTCTTTTAGTTGCGGGGCACCCGGGTGTTGGGGGATTTGGCATCCCGGTAAATGGTACCACCTGTTTTTATGATGGCCGGTAGTATATTTGATGGATGAAACGAATTTGGTTTTGTGCGGTGGTGTCGGCTGCCGTGGGCATCACGAGCCTGTCCTGCCAGCCGGAAGGTGCTGAACCCAACTCTTCCTACGATCTTATTCAAACGCGAATCCTGGATGTATCCTGTGCCGTTTCAGGATGCCATAAATCTTCCAATGATGGTTCGTTTGCACAACACCGACTCCTGCTCACGCCAGCGGAGGCCTACGGGCAATTGGTGAATGTGATGCCTGCCAATTCCAATGCTGCAGCAGATGGCCTGATGCGCGTGAAGCCCTTTCAATCAGAAAAAAGCCTGTTGTTTCATAAAATGTTTAGTGGGGAAGGCGTACACCATATGGCCGACTATGGAAATGCCATGCCGTTGGGCTTACCGCTGCTGTCGGTAGGCCAGGTTGAGTTCATTCGCAGGTGGATTGAAGCGGGAGCACCTCGCCAGGGCAAGGCGGTGGACGATGAAACTCTTCTGGAGGATACAACTCCTCAACCCGATAAATTTGAGCCGCTCGATCCGCCTGCAGCAGGCGAGGGATTTCAACTTAAGGTAGGCCCGTTTGCCGTGCCCCCGAATTTTGAGCGCGAGTTTTTTGTGTACAAGCGCCTGGGCAATACAACTGATGTGTTTGTGAATCGGCTGGAAATCCGGATGAGGCAAAACAGCCATCATTTCCTCTTGTATGATTTTAACAGCAACACGCCCGCTTCAGCAATGCCGGCTTTGGATGTTGTTCGGGATATTCGAATGCCTGACGGAACGCTCAATTTCGTCAATATGATCCCCATGATGTACCATGTGTATGTGGCTGGCTCACAAACAGGTTATTCTGATTTCTCCTTCCCTCCCGGAGTTGCCATTCGCCTGCCGGCCAACATGGCGCTGGATTTCAACAGCCATTATGTAAACAAAAGCCCGGTTGAAATTGAAGGTGAGGTAAATGTCAACGTATATACCACCCCCGCGGCCAACGTTCAAAAAGTAGCCAAAACCCTGAACCTGGGCAACAACAGCATCAGCCTGCCGCCCAAAACGCGCACGACCCTCACACGCACTTACCTCATGGACAGGAAGACCTATATCGTTTCACTCACGTCTCACACGCATCAGTTGGGTGAAAAATTTATCATCAAAATCAAAAACGGACTTCGCGATGGGCAGATCGTGTACACCAGCACCGATTGGCATCATCCTGAAGTTGTCAATTTTTCCTCTCCGCTCATCCTCCATGCAGGCGAGGGGTTAACCAGTGAGGTTACCTATAACAATACACGTAGCACGGTGGTCAGTTTCGGGCTGACCAGCGAGGATGAGATGGGTATTATTTTTGGGTACTACTACGAAGATTAACTCGGTTGAGCGATCGGCAGTCCAACATCCGTAGGCAGCCCTATGAAGTGGTCAGGTAAATCCATTGTGTTTTCGGCTGTTACGGCCCTGTCCACCGTGGCGGTGGGGTTGATTCTCATTTGGGCGTATGAAACATGGATGAACTCCGGATCGCGCGGCATGTTAACCGTTGGCGCGCATGACCCGGTTGGGCTTGCTGCATTACCCAAACCCGTGTTTGTGGAGGGTATTCTAGCCAACGGGCTTCACCACCGGCACGACACCGTGCGCCAACACCAACACTTTCAGGATCTGCTTCGGGGGTTTCAGATTTCGCCCGCTGCCCGCCAACAATTGAATCGGCTTCCGGCTTCTGTGTTTGATTTTCGAAAGGTGATCAAGGGGAAACGTTATGCGCTTCTTTTCCGGCCCGACTCGCTACCAACCCTGCGGGCATTGGTGTATCACATAAATCAGGTGGATTATGTGATTTTTCACTTTGGCGATTCGGTGCGCGTGGAGCGTTGCCAGCACCCTGTTGAGCGGGTGGAGAGGGGCGTGACCGGAGTTATTACCACCACCCTGGCCGAAAGCCTGAATGAAAAGGGACTTTCACCGGAACTCACCAATCGCTTTGTGGATGTCTTGGCTTGGCAGGTGGACTTCTATCATCTGCAAAAAAACGACCGGTATAAACTGATCTATGAAGAAGAACAGGTGGCGAACAGGCCCATAGGTATACACGCCATCACCGGAATCTATTTTGAACAGAACAATACACGTTACTACGCGTTTGCCTTCGATCAGGGTCATGGTATTGATTATTTTGATGAACAGGGTAAAAGCCTGCGCAAGGCGTTTCTGAAATATCCCATCGAATTTACGCGCATCAGCTCCCGCTTCTCCAAGAAACGCTTTCACCCCATTGCCAAAGTATTCAAACCTCACCTGGGCACCGATCTGTCGGCTCCTCCGGGCACGCCTATCCGCTCGGTGGGCGATGGCGTTGTACTGGAAGCGAGGTATAACACGCGCAGCGGCCGGTACGTAAAAGTGAAACATAATGATACCTATACCACCGGCTATTTGCACATGTCGCGCATTGCCGGCAGTATTAAACCAGGCACCCGTGTAAAACAGGGCCAGGTGATTGGATTTGTTGGCAGCACCGGCTGGGCCACGGGCCCCCACCTGTGTTACCGGTTCTATCGCCAGGGTGTTCAGGTAGATGCCCTGAAAGTAAAACTACCACCGGCAGAGCCTGTTGCCGAAGTTAACCGACCCCAATTCGACAGTTTGAGGCAAGCGATTATCCGCAAACTGGATCGGCTATCGTTTGCTGCAGGCAGTGAGCTGGCGGGAAATTAACGCCATTTTTTTTTAATCAACTATTTACCGCCCAACGGTAACTAATCGTAAGTTTACTTCGTTGGGACGTGGGTATGCGGGTGTTGCAAGCCATCATAGCAGTTTTGATCTGGACTCAGGGTGCGCTTGGGCAACAACAGCGCGTGGCGTTGGTCATGAGCGGAGGAGCCGCCAAAGGCATAGCGCATATCGGGGTGCTTAAGGCTCTTGAAGAAAACGAAATCCCGGTTGATTACGTGGTGGGCACTTCGATGGGTGGCATTGTGGCCGGGTGCTATGCGGCCGGGATGAGCCCCTCTCAAATTGAGGACATTGTACTTTCGGAAGACTTTTTGAACTGGGTGAATGGCCGCCCCGAGCGTGGTCATAATTATTACTTTCACCGCGATGACGACAATGCGAGTTTCCTAAAACTCAATCTTTCGTTCGATTCACTTTTCAACGTTCAGTTCAATTCGGCAATCGCCAAAGATTTGTCACTTAATTTTGCGCTGGCCGAAAAGTTGGCGCAACCCTCAGCAGTTGCCAACAACAACTTTGACAGCCTGTTTGTACCGTTGCGGGTAGTGGCGGCCGATGTATTTACGCAAACCGAAGTGGTATTGCGCAGCGGTGTACTCAGCGATGCGCTGCGGGCCACGCAAACGGTTCCCTTTTTCTATGCCCCCATTCGGGTGGACGGCAAATACCTGTTCGATGGGGGTGTGTACAACAACTTTCCGGTAGATGTAGCTGAGCGCGACTTTCGACCGGATGTGGTTATTGGCAGCAATGTATCATCGAAGCTGTACCGCGAATATCCTTATGGTAAAGATGATGCCTTGATTTCGCGGGCGTTGTTGTATATGCTGTTGGATAAGTCGGACCCCGGCCGGGTGCCCGCAACGGGTGTCTATATTCAACCCTCGCTTGACGGGTACACAGCTTTTGATTTTGCCAAAGCACGTGCGCTGATCGACAGCGGCTACCGCCAAACACTGCGTCAGATGGACGAAATCAAATCGAAAGTTCAAAGGCGCGTATCGTGTGATGAAGTGGCCGGACTGCGAAATCGGTTCAACAACCGGATGAAGCCATTGGAGGTAGGCGAGGTTCAATACGATGGATTCAACCTGAACCAGCAGCGCTTCATCAACCGTTTTTTCCGCGATGGCAAGCGGCCTCTATACTATCGAGATGTGAAGACCGGGTATTACAACCTGGTAACCAATCCGTATTTCCACAATGTGTACCCCAGTTTCGGATATGACACCGCGCGGCAGCAGTACCGGTTCAAACTGGCACGCAGACCTCAGAACAACTTTCAGATTGATTTTGGAGGTGTCATCGCATCGCGCGGCATCAGCAATATTTTTCTGGGCTTGAATTACTATAACTTCAACCGGGCACTGACGCACTTCCAGGCCAACTTCTCAACCGGCAGTTTTTATAAATCCGCCAGCGTTATTGCCCGCATGGACATACCCAACTTCGGGCAGTTTTACCTTCAGCCGGAAGCAGTCTTTAACAACTGGGATTTTTTGGAGGGACGCGATTTGGTCGTACGAAAATTCGAGCCTACGGTGCTGGATCGCATTGACCGCAGGCTGGGCATGCGCATCGGTATTCCGACCGGCAAACAGCTGAAAACCGAGGTATATGGTTTCTATGTTAGCAATACCGATGAATTCACCGATGCTCAGGTGCTATCCTCCACCGATGTACTGGATGTTCTGCGCCTGCGCGGTTTTCGCACCGGAGTGTCGTTTGGAACCAGTCAGCTTAACCGCAAGCAGTATCCATCGCGCGGCCGCGCTTTCCAACTATCTCTCGATTGGTTTGACATGACGGAATTTTTCGAACCCGGCAACACCTCGGTGGAGAACGTACCGAGCCAAGTTGCCCATCAATGGGGGCGCATTGGCTTCACGGCCGAGCAGTACTTCAGTCTGGGGGCTTACAGCACCGGTTATCTTCTTCAGGGCATATTTTCCAACCAGCCGGTGTTTACCAATTACACGGGTACCATTATTAACGCGCCCGGTTTCTATCCCATTCAAGACAGCCGCACCCTACTGCTCCAAAATTTTAGAAGCTTCAACTTTGTTGCGGGAGGATGGCGCAATGTTTTCTCGTTGGCCAAGAGTCTTGATTTTCGATTGGAGGCATACTTGTTCAAACCCATTGAAAGCATCGTTAAGGCAGATAACCAGTGGTCTTCCCTAATCTCGGATGTTAACGAGGTCTACTTTGCCGGAACAGCCGGGCTGGTCATGCATTCCACCGTTGGCCCCATCAGCCTGAGCGTAAATTACTATGATGATAGCGAGAATCCTTTGGGCGTGCTGCTGCATGTAGGTTTTCTTCTGTTTAATAAAGCTGCCATGGAGTAAGCCGGGCGCATTTTTTAAGATCTCAGGCCGAACCGCTTCCCGGTTCCGGATTTTTACTTAAGTTTAAAGTTTGATTGGTAACCTGACCGTTTTTTGCTTATGAAGCTACTTGTTCTGGTGGTTGGTGTGATAGCCGCTCCGTTTATTGCACGTGCTCAAACTGTTCAATGGGCGTCAAAAGTCATTGAATTTTCATCTGAGCTAACACCCGTTCAGTATTCGGCCGAACAAGCGCTCGGAAAGCCCAACGTGCTGCCGGCCGGGGGTCAAAATCCAAATGCCTGGACACCCGACAAACCCAAAAGAAGTGAGTTTATTAAGTTGGGCTACGCCAACCCCATGCAAATCCGCCAGATTGCGGTGGCCGAGTCGTATAATCCGGGCGCCCTTTTCCGGGTGTATTTGTACGATGAAGCCGGAAAAGAGTACCTCGTTCACTCGTTTAATCCACAACCCGTGCCGCTGCAAGGTCGAATGCTGAATATCGTGGTCGAAAGGACGTCCTACAAGGTAACTGCAATAAAGTTAATGTTTGAGGGCACTGTATTATCGGATTACTTCTCGATTGATGCGGTCGCCATCTCGGATTCGGACATCCGCATTATCCCTGACATTGATATCCCGGAACTACTGGCTAAAGGCCTGCAAATTGAGCAGTTGGATGAAAAGGTCAACAGTACATCCAGCGAGCTTAACCCCTTGCTGTCGCCCGATGGCAAGACTCTTTATTTCAGCCGGAAGAATCATGAGGGAAACATCGGTGGAGTAACTGATAAAGAAGACATCTGGTACTCGGAGTTGGGTAATGATGGGAAGTGGCAATTGGCCCAAAACATGGGGCCGAAGTTCAATAACGCTGGGCCCAATTTCGTGAACTACATCGGCACGGCAACACCCGATGGGAAGTCTGTGTTAATGCTGGTTGGCAACCGGTATTTGGATAACGGCAAGATGCTGGCCGGTGTCTCGATGGCCGATAACATCGGGGGCAACTGGTCGGAGCCCAAGCCTCTGGAAATTGAAAACGATTACAATTTCAACGAGCGCGCCAATTATTTCATGACGAACTCACGCAAGTCGTTACTCATGTCGGTAGAACGCGAAGACTCCCGCGGCTCCCGCGATATCTATGTGAGTTTTCCGAAAGAAGGAGGTAAGTGGACTGAACCCCTCAACCTGGGCGCGGTGGTAAACACTGCGGGTGAAGAGTCAGCCGCGTTCTTGGCCAGTGATGACAAGACCCTTTACTTTTCTTCAACAGGATTCAGTGGATTTGGGATGGCTGATATTCTGGTTAGCACCCGATTAGACGATACATGGACAAACTGGAGCCCTCCTCAAAACC
>DAIPHR010000024.1:2675-20693 GCA_036771215.1 Cyclobacteriaceae bacterium | reverse complement strand
CACCGAGTATGCCCTCTCCGTAGCCAACATCTTCGTTATCCTGATGATCTTGAAATATTTTGCGGTTAAGGAAGAATACTACCACAACATCTTGTTCTGGGGAATCCTGGGCGCGGTGGTTTTCCGGGGTATTTTCATTTTCGTTGGTGCGCTGCTCATCGCCAAGTTCCATTGGATTTTATACGTGTTCGGGGTATTCATGATTTATTCGGGTATCAAAATCTATTTTGAGGACAGTGATGAAAAAATTGATCCGGAGAAGAATCCGAGCATGCGGTTGTGCCGCAAATATCTGCCCATCTCCCCGGATGACCACGGGGGCCGGTTTGTGATCAACAAACCCAGATTAATGTTTACCCCGTTGTTTCTGGTCATTGTCCTGATTGAGACGACTGATTTGATCTTCGCTGTGGACTCCATACCGGCCGCCTTCGCCATCACACAAAACGAATTTCTGATTTATACGTCCAATATATTCGCTGTATTAGGTTTGCGGGCCATGTTCTTTCTGCTGTCCGGTGTAATTGACAAGTTCTATCTTCTGCAAAAAGGTCTTTCGATTATTCTGTTTTTTATTGGCGCAAAAATGCTCCTCGAAATTATTCATGTCGAAATTCCGCCCACCTATTCCTTTATCGTAATCATCCTGACGCTCACGCTCGCGATTGTATTCTCCATTCTGGTGCCCAAAAAGTTAAATGTATCGTAATAACTGAAGTAAGCTGAAGTTTCACTGTTCTGTTAAACAAGCTGCCCTACATTCAGTCTGCCGTTTTTCTTTGGTTAACTTTGAGTTGACCTTGAACACATGACGCTCACCATAGAAAACTTCCTTTTGCTCGGTTCCATTCTGCTGTTCATCAGCATTGTGGCGAGCAAAACATCGTTCAAGTTTGGTGTTCCGGCCCTGTTGCTGTTTTTGGCTATCGGTATGTTAGCCGGCTCTGAAGGTATCGGGGGCATCCACTTTGACGATCCAAAGATCTCCCAGTTTTTGGGTATTGTGGCCCTTACCTTCATTTTGTTTTCAGGCGGAATGACCACTAAGCTGGACAGCATTCGGCCGGTCCTTAAAGATGGTATCTCACTTGCCACGTTGGGCGTTTTGCTGACAGCACTTTTGGTCGGCTTGTTTACTCATTTTTTGCTCGGGGTTTCATTGGCTGAAGGCATGCTGTTGGGGGCAATTGTATCTTCCACAGACGCGGCTGCCGTTGTCTCAGTTTAGCTCACGCTGAATATCGGGCTCAAGGTCAACCTTAGGCCGCTATTGGTATTTGCGAGCGTCAGTAACGACCCGATGGCCTACTTCCTGACCATTAGCTTTATTCAGCTGGTGAATGAGCCCGATACATCCGTATGGGTTTTGGTACCGAGCTTCCTGAAGGGAATGATCCTGGGGGCGGCTTGTGGCTTTGGCATGGGGAAGTTGATGGTTGTCACATTAAACCGGATCAAGTTAGATGTGGAAGGACTATATCCGGTGCTTATCTACGCGCTTATGTTCTTCACCTTTTCGTCAACTGATTTCATTGGCGGAAACGGATTTTTGGCCATCTATACGTCTGCCATCATCCTGGGCAACAGCAACTTCATTCACAAAAAATCGCTCATCAAGTTTTTTGACGGACAGGCGTGGTTGATGCAAATTGTCATGTTTCTTACACTGGGGCTGCTCGTGTTTCCGTCACGCATGGTGCCCCTGGCGGATGAAGGGGTTCTGATTTCCTTTTTCCTGATTCTGGTAGCCCGGCCGGTTGCCGTGTTTATTTCGCTTTTGCGCGCCCGCGATCTGAACTACCGGAAAAAGCTCTTCATTTCCTGGGTGGGCTTGCGGGGAGCCGCGCCCATTGTATTTGCCACCTACCCGCTATTAGCCGGGGTTGCCTATGCCGAAACGATTTTTAATCTCGTGTTTTTCATCTCCGTATCCTCCGTGGTGGTGCAAGGCGCTACGCTACCCCTTATGGCCCGTTGGCTTCACGTCTCCGTGCCCACCAAGCTAAAAAGAAGATTCCCGTTAGATGTTGAGTTGGGCGATAACAGTAAATCAGAGTTGGTTGAACTGGATATCCCCGAAGACTCTCCACTCATCGGAAAGCAAATTGTTCAAATCCAATTACCTCCGTCTGCACTCATTGTGCTCATCCACCGCGGAGATGCTTACATGACACCCTCGGGTGAAACGGATCTGCGCGCATTTGATCACTTACTGGTTCTTACCGACAGCAAAGCGGCCAGTCGTCAGGTATTGGAGTCATTCGGGTTACACGATTGACCTGCCGGCTGAGGCGGGTTAACTGGTTACTTCCTGGAAGAAGTTTTTCGGTAGTATTTGCATCAGCATAGGCAGCGTTAAAAAATGTTGCGGCAAGGATACGAGCACGAAGGTGGGAATGGCCTTGAGTACAACCATGAGCAATTCATGCAGGCGATTTTTTTCCGCTTCGTCTAATTCTTGTGATCGGGCTTTTTTGAGTAATCCCACCAGTTCCTCGCTGCCTTTTACTTCGCGTACCAACTTCAATTTGTTTTGCTCGGCCACGTGTGCGAGCCGCTTGAGGAATTGCTGGCTCACAGTGTTGTAGTCGAGTTTGTTCTGTAACGAGCTCAATTGCTCCCAGTGTTCCAGCACGAATCCCTCTACGGCCAACTGGCTGTTTTCCAGGTCATCGGCATGGAAGTCAAGATAGGCACTGAAGTCCTGCAAAAAATTTTGCTCGGGGGCCTCCACTTTCTTATCGGCCCAAACCGTCAGGATGGCCATTTCCAGAAAATACTTCTTCAGTATCCAGGAATTGTTCGTGGGTAGGTTGATATCTTCCAGCCTAACCCCCTTCTCGAAGATCGTCAATGCCTCTTTTTTCCGATCATGCGGTAGCCCGGCACTTTGTTGAAACAATTCGAAAAGCTTGCGCTCCTCGTACTCGATGGATTTATTGGCGTGAGCCGCAGCGGCAATCACTTTAACGACTGAAAAGCGTAACTCCTCGCGCTCGTATTTGAAAAAGTCTGACACAATGCGGTCGGCATTGGTATGAATCCACTGACCGAAGATGAAGATATCCAAAAACAGCAGACTGTTGTGGAAAAACTGAGTCCAGAAGTTTCCGCTGTACTCGCTCGTGTGTTCAATCCTTTTGTCGAGAATCTTCTCGGCAATCTCGAGCGGGGTTTTCTTGCGGCCGAAAAGTGTCTTGGTCGGGGTGGCCAGCTCGGGAAAAACATGATTGTAAAAATTGCCTACGTGTTCGAGGCTTTTCATGATCGCGTGCGAGAGCTCTCCGGGGTCTTTGACGGGCTTCTCGTGGTAAAGCAGAGAGGCGCTGATCAGGCTCTCGGCCAACAGAATTTTCATTCGGTCCTTTTCATCCCATTGTTTGGCATCGGGCAGATCAACTTCAACCGTCTGACCGTACATGAGTCCGGTGGGCTGTATAATGCGATACAGGGACTGGTCGGGATGGGCTGCGTGCCGGGTAGCACCCGTTAAGTCGCGCAATAGCTCATTGCGAAACTCAAGGTAGTCCTGTAACCAACCTTTTTGCCCAGGCCTTAGCATGGTGATGTTCCTCGTCTAATAGGCCGAGAAGGTACAGAATAATCAGGGCAGGAGCAAAGCCAACGTTAAGCTGACTTCCAGCCCTTTTTGCGCAAGGTGGCCACCGAGGCCTCTACTTTCGTTTTTAACTCGTTTTTGAAGGCGTCCAGCCGGGCGCCAACTTTCTTGTCGGTGGCGCCAATAATTTGGGCTGCCAGGATGCCGGCATTTCGGGCTCCGTTCAGCGCCACGGTGGCTACCGGAACACCAGAGGGCATTTGGAGGATGGACAACACGGAATCCCAACCGTCAATGGAGTTGGATGACTTGATGGGTACACCAATAACCGGCAGTGACGTCAGCGAAGCTACCATGCCGGGCAAGTGAGCTGCACCACCGGCACCCGCCACAATAGCGCGCAGGCCGCGCGAGCGGGCTGAGGTAGCGTACTCGACCATCCGTTGCGGTGTGCGGTGTGCCGATACCACCGTCAGCTCAAACGGAATCTTCATCTCTTCCAGAAACTCGGCTGCTTCGCGCATCACCGCGAGGTCGGACTGGCTGCCCATGATAATGCCAATGACGGGTTTGCTCATGCTACCACTTTTAATGTTCGTTTGACAAACTCAACTTTTGTTTTCAACTCTTCCACATGCTGCCCTGTAAGGGTTACGTGGCCCATCTTGCGAAAGGGTTTGGTATTCTTCTTTCCGTAGAGATGCACATGCACACCCGATTCTTTCATCACCGCTTCTAATCCTTCATATTTGGCCGGCCCTTCGAAGCCAGCCTCACCCAACAGGTTAACCATAGCGCTGGGTTGCACGATACGCGTATCGCCCAGCGGCAGGTTGAAAATGGCACGCAAATGCTGCTCGTATTGGGAGGTCACGTTGGCCTCGATGGTGTGCTGCCCGCTGTTATGCGGGCGCGGAGCCACTTCGTTCACCAGCACTTGTCCGTCTTTGGTCACGAACATCTCTACGGCTAATAACCCCACCAACTGCAATTGCTCCACCAGCCTGCGCGCAACCTGATCGGCCTGCTGTGCGATGGCTAACGAAATGAATGCCGGTGAATAGAGATATTCGACCAGGTTGTGCTCCGGGTGAAAAACCATTTCTACGGCCGGAAAGGTGGCGACTTCGCCCTTTTCGTTTCGCGCGGCTATTACGGCAATCTCTTGGTCAAAGTCGATGAGTCTTTCCAGCAGGCCGGGCTTGTCAAAGGCTTTGTCAAAGTCAGCCGCTGTGCGCAACATCTGCACGCCACGACCGTCATAACCTTCTTTGCCGAGCTTGTTTACGGCTGGCAAAAAGGCGCCATGCTGTTGCACGTCCGCGCGATTTTCCACGAGCACAAATTCGGCAGTTGGAATGTGGTGGGTGCGGTAAAATTCTTTTTGTGTGCGCTTGTCCTGAATGAGTTCAATCAGATGGGGTTGCGGAAAAACCTTTTTGCCCATCTTCTCGAGTTCGCGCAACGCCCGGGTGTTTACGTTTTCAATCTCAATGGTGATGATATCGCAACCCTGGCCGAATGCCATCACAGTGTCAAAGTCGGTGAGTTTACCCTGCGTAAATGGGGCGAGGGAATGGCACGGGGCCTGGGCATCCGGATCAAGTACTGAAAATTGAATATTGAGATCGAGACCCGCCTGAAGGAGCATGCGGCCCAACTGCCCGCCACCCAAAACGCCTAGCTTCTGTTGCTGAATGCCCATGTAGAGTGGCAAAAATAGGGATTTTGCCTCAGGCCATCAGTTGATAAACAGCCAAAGCCGACAGATAAGCGAGGCCGGTCATATAGGCCAGCTGAATCACGGGCCATTTCCAGCCTTTGGTCTCGCGCCTGACGATGGCCAGCGTACTCATGCACTGCATGGCGAAAGTGTAAAAGATCAGCAATGAAAAGCCCACAGCGGGAGTAAAACGTGGTCCGCCCGTCTCGGGATTAACTTCGGCTTTTAAACGACCTTTCACCGTTGCCGTGTCGTCCGTGCTGCCGATGCTGTAGATAGTCGCTACTGTGCCAACAAATACTTCACGCGCTGCAAAGGAGGTGATCAGGGCGATGCCGATTTTCCAATCGTAACCCAACGGGCGAATGGCGGGCTCGATGAACTTGCCCAGCTTGCCGGCATAGGAATTTTCGAGTTGCTCAGCCGCGAGCACGCGCTCGGTGTCTTCAGCACTCCAATTGTTTTGTTGAGCTTGTGCCGTCACACGTTGTTCGGCTTGTTGCATGGCATCACCGGGGCCATAACTCGCCAGCACCCACAGCACGATCGAGATCGCCAGAATGACTTTACCCGCTTCAAACACGAACGCGTTTGTCTTTTCCAAAATCGTATACCCAACATTGCTCCACTTAGGCGTGCGGTAGGTGGGCATCTCCATCAGCAGGTAGCTCTTTTCCGTGGTTTTCACCCACAGTTTCATCACCAGGGCGGTACCGAGGGCAGCCAAAAAACCAAGCAGGTAGAGCCCCATCAGTGCAACGCCTTGTAGGTTTATGAACCAGAGTAAGTTATTGGCAGGCACTACAAGTCCCACCATTATGGCAAACACCGGCAGGCGGGCGGAACAACTCATGAAGGGGGTTACAAAAATGGTGATCAGCCGGTCCTTCCAGTTATCGATGGTGCGGGTGGCCATGATGGCGGGAATGGCACAGGCCCAGCCGGAAATCAACGGCACCACACTTTTTCCGTTGAGCCCAAACTTGCGCATGATTTTATCCATGAGAAAAACCACACGTGCCATGTAGCCGGTTTCTTCCAGAATGGAAATAAACGCAAACAGAATGGCGATTTGCGGAATGAAGATGACAATGCCGCCAATGCCGGGTACAATGCCCTGCGTGATCAGATCAAAAAATGGCCCGTCCGGAAAAACACCAGAGAGGTAGCTACTCAGATTGGCAAAACCCTGATCAATCCAGTCCATCGGCATCTGCGCGATGAGGAAGATGGATTGAAAGATGCTGAACAGTATGAACAGGAAGATCACATAGCCCCAGATCTTATGCGTGAGGATGCGATCAAGTCGGTACGTGTTTTTCTTCCACTCCTTGTCGGCCACTTTGCTCGTAACCGCGTTAAGCACACCCTGAATGAAACCATAGCGCTGCACGGTTTCGGCCCCTTGATACTTGGCCGGAAAAAACCGGATATCGTGAGCCAGTTGTTGCAGTTCTCTTTTCTTCGGGTCCGGAAGAAAATTCATTTGATTCCACTGCTGCAGCACGATAAACGCTGCGTGGCGCGACTTCAAGTGTAATTCCGCCTGGATCTTGTCCAAAATGGGGACCAATTCGGCATCCGGCTCATATACATGAAGCGAGGATTTCGGCAGCGGAGCCGCCATTTTTTCTTTCAGTTCATCCAAGCCGGAACCGGTGCGCGCGTTAATCATCACCACCGGCACATCCAGTTGCTTTTGCAACTGGGCGATGTCGAACTCCATGCCCGCCTGGGCCGCCAGATCCACCATGTTGAGCGCCAGTATCGTGGGGATTTGTAAATCCACCATCTGCGTAAGCAGGAGAAAACAGTTTTTGAGATTGGTCGCATCGGCTACCAACACTACGCGGTCCGGGTAGTTTTCGCCTGTAGCATCCACCAGTATTTCCGATACAATTTTTTCGTCCAGTGTGCGCGGATAAATACTGAACGTGCCCGGCAGGTCAATAATTTGCGCGCGGGTAGTGGCGTTGAGTTGGCAATAGCCAATGTGCTTATCTACCGTAACTCCGGGGAAGTTGCCGGTCTTTTGGTTGAGTCCCGTGAGTTGATTGAACAGTGACGATTTACCGGAGTTGGGTTTGCCGGCCAGCGCGATGCGAAGGTGGGGTGACTGCGCCATGTTACCGGAGGATTGCAATGGTGGCCGCCTCGCTCACGCGCAGCGAAAGATCAAAGCCCGAAATGGTGACACAAACCGGATCGCCCAAGGGGGCCGCGTAGTTGAAACGCACCGATGAGCCGGGAAGAAACCCCATTTCCAGCAGTTTAACCGATAGCTCCTCATCGTGGAACCCGGCAATCACTGCGGTTTCCCCGGGGGCCATTTCCGCCACATTTTTAAGGTTTTGCAAGCTTATTTAGACCGATTTTAAACAGCGCAAGATAGACGGCTGGCCAGTGCTAACCAAAGACTTCGGTCATTTGTTGTATTCTTGTTTTTTGATTTTTCCAGTTGAAAAAGAAGCACGAGAAAAAGAAGCCGCGCCCACTTAAACCGGCAAAAGGGCAGCCGATACAACCTCCCGTTGAGGACGACAACACCTGGGACTTTGGCGGCATCCCCGCGCGCGACTTAAAGAAAAATCTGGGATGCGGCTAGTTTGGTTATCGGTCATCATGCTTATCGGTTGCAAGGGTGCAATCGAGAGAAGAAGTTGTGATTACATTACTGACTACTTTCCCCATGTTTATGAAGCGGAACTCGCATTTCAGGATAGGAAATACCAACGCGCAAGCGAATACTATCAAAAAGCCTTTGAAAATTGCAAGCCAGTCAACACAGTTCTCTATTATGAGATGTTGAACTATGCTGAAGTCTGTGCTCGTTTGGGGCGAAACCAGGAGTGTTTGCAATTCATCATGTATAGTATTGATGAAGGCTATGAGCTTCAATATTGGTTGGAAGACTCTCTCTTTCGCGAAGCGTTCAATTCCCAAGAGGGTAAAAAGCTAATAGCCGACTATCCGAAGCTAAGAAGCGATTATGAGTTGCAGGTAAACCGAAGGTTGAGGAGTGAAATACATGAAATGATGCACACCGATCAGATGTACCGAAATAATGGGTACAAACAATTGAAACAGGATAGTATTGATCGGATAAATACCAAAAAGCTAATTGAGATTTTTGAAGAAATAGGATATCCTAACAATAAAAATGTGGGACACTACTCACTTGACCACACGCATACTGATATCGGGACTATTCTTCTCCACACAGAAGATTCAATCCGGCTTGCTTATTTTGTGCCAAAGCTTATTGAGTTTGTAAGAAGTGGGCAGTGCAACCCGCTGGAAGTAGGGAGATTATTGGATCAGTATCAACTCTATAATGGACAACCACAAACTCATGGCACCTATCAAAGTCAAGAAGGCGGACTTGCTCCGATGATACCTAATTTAGGTGTGGTCAATAAAAATCGAATTGGTATTGGACTACCCAGTTTACAACTTCAGGCGAAGATTGACAGCCTAAGAAGAGTCAATTATCAACTGCCCTAAGATTTCAAAACTTATATTTTTAAAATGTCAACTACCAGTCAATGGTTGGTAAATCTAGAAAGTTACCTCGCAAAACAAAAGTGGGGTACATCACCATCTTCGCTCTACGAACCCATCCGGTACATTATGAAATTGGGTGGCAAGCGCATGCGGCCGATGTTGGTATGTGCTGCTTACTCGTTGTATAAAACAGATGTCAGCCGTGTAATTCCGATAGCGGCTGCGGTGGAGGCCTTTCATAATTTCACCCTGATGCACGATGACATCATGGACCAGGCCCCGTTGCGCAGGGGTAAAGCAACGGTGCACGAGAAATGGAATGTGAACACGGCCATTCTTTCCGGTGATGTGATGCTCGTGCGCGTGTACGATCAGTTGTTGCACATCCCCATAAACCAGCTCACTGAAGTGCTGCCCCTGTTCAACCGCACCGCTGCCGAAGTTTGTGAGGGCCAGCAATGGGATATGGAGTTTGAAACCAAGGCGCGGGTTTCGGAAGCGCAGTACCTGGAGATGATTCGTTTGAAGACCGCAGTGTTGTTGGGCTTCAGTCTTGAGTTAGGTGCGCTGCTGGCCGATGCACCCGAAGATGATCGAAAGGCCTTGTATGATTTTGGCATCAACATGGGTATTGGCTTTCAATTGAAAGATGATCTGCTCGATGTGTTTGCCGATCAGAAAATGTTTGGCAAGCAGGTGGGTGGCGATATCATCGCCAACAAAAAAACGTATTTGCTCATTAAGGCATTGGCGTTAGCCAAAGGCAAGCCGAAGGCGGAATTGCAGAAGTGGCTGGCCGCCAAAAAGTTCGATAAGCGGAAAAAGGTCAAAGCGGTGACCGGCATCTACGAATCACTGGGAATACGGGAACTCACGCAGGCGAAGATCGACAGCTACTTTACGCAGGCGTTTGCTTCCTTGAATGCTTTGAGCGTAAAGGCGGATGCTTTGAAAGCGTATGCGGACGAGATTTCGGCCCGGCAGAAGTAGGTCTTGTTGCTGTTACTTGCGCTTATAAAACACTACCCACGCCCGCTCCTCAGGTACACTCTCGCTCAGCGTATAAAATCCACTGCCATCGCGGGCAAACGTAATGGCTTCGCCCTGGCGCTCGCGCACATAGGCCAACTGAGTGGGTGGCGTTTGTAACAACTTGCTGATGGGGCCGCCATCGGGGCGCTGCCAATAATAGATGTTGTCGTAATCTTTGATGATCACCTCTTTGCCATCAGCCGAGATGTCGGCTGCGCAAATGTTTTTGAACGGCAGCTTAACGCGGAAGCGACCCGTGAGCGTATCGGCCGCGTAGGGATAATCAATCTTGTAAAAGTGAATGCTATCCTCGCGTTTGGAGAGGATGTACATGCCGTGGGCGATGGGGTCTATCATCAAGGCTTCCGTGTCCCGCACGCCATCATCCAGCTTGATGTACAGGGTGTCAAAATTGGAAATGTCTTTTTGAGGGGCGTCAAAAACGGGTTCTTCAAACCGGTACAAAATCTTTACCGGATACTGGGCCAGGTTGTCACCAATGTCGGCCACATATACATACGTTTTGGTGGAGTCGGGCCCGGTGCCGAGCGCAATGTCTTCCCAGTCGCGGTTCGTGATGCCGTTCAGGCGGCATGTCATCTTGATCTCCCCTTCGGCCGAAATGAGGTAGACCTCAGCGGGGTTGCCGCTGTCGTTGTGCGTCCACAGCAGGCCGGGATTGCTGGCACTGGCCACTAAACCTGAAGCTTCGGCAAGTTCGCTGGGCACCGGCTGGCCCTGCTGCACACCTGGTTCAAAAATATTGTTCGTTCCCGTTTTTTTTTGGCAGGATAGTAAACTGGCTGCCAGGGCGGTCCAAAGGATTAAACGCATTCGTCTGGTCAATATAAAGAGGGCCGCAAGTTGGCAAATTTCATGAAGGAAAAAAGCCTGTTTGCCGAAGCCCGTTACCTTTGTGCGTATGGCTGAACCCGATGAAGACCTGGAAGTGGATGATGAGTTGTTTGAACATCACCGCATTGTAGCTGACCCTGGCCAAAGCCTGGTGCGCATCGACAAGTTCCTGATGGACCGCCTGCCGAACGTAACACGCACGAAAATCCAGGCGGGTATTCACGAGGGTTTTGTCCGGGTAAACGAAAAAGCCATAAAGCCCAACTACAAGGTGCATCCGAATGATGTGATTGTCGTGGCCTTGCCCGAGCCGCCTCGCGATACCGATGTCAAGCCCGAAAACATTCCGCTCAACATCGTTTTTGAAGATGACCAGTTGCTGGTGATCAACAAGCCGGCTGGCATGGTGGTGCACCCGGCCTACCAGAACTGGAGCGGCACCGTGGTAAATGCCCTGCTGCATCATTTTCAACAGTTGCCGCACATGCCGGGCAATGAAGGCCGCCCGGGTTTGGTGCACCGAATCGACAAAGACACCAGCGGGCTGCTGGTCATCGCGAAAACAGAAGTGGCCATGACTGCGCTTGCCCGGCAGTTTTTTGATCATTCGATCGAGCGAACCTATCAGGCACTCGTTTGGGGCGTTCCGGATCCACCGGCCGGAACAATCAAGGTGCCGGTGGGCCGCAGCCTGAAGGACCGAAGGGTTACGGTCGCCTTTCCGAACGGTGACTTTGGGCGTCATGCCGTGACCCATTACAAACTCCTGAACGATTTGCGCTATGTGTCGCTGGTGGAATGCAAGTTGGAAACCGGGCGCACGCATCAGATCCGGGCACATATGAAACACCTTGGCCATCCGTTGTTCAATGATGAGATGTATGGTGGGAGCGATGTGGTGAAGGGTACCGTATTTACGAAGTACAAACAGTTTGTCGAAAACTGTTTCAAGATCATTCCCCGTCAGGCGCTCCATGCCAAAACGCTGGGCTTTGTTCACCCGGCCACGAAGGAATGGATGCAGTTTGATTCCGAGTTGCCGCAGGACATGCAGGACGTGCTGGCGAAGTGGGAGAATTATGTGAAGTACACCTGAGGGTAAACGAAAGGATGTTCTTGAAAAAAAATTGGGGTGAAGCCACCAGTCAAGTGCCGTGTGTGACACTTGTTTTACCGCAGTATAACCCGTGTGTTACGCGGTTAACTGCAGGCCCCGTTTATCTTGCAGGGCCTGGCGGATTTCCTTCATCGCCTCGCGTTTGAAGGATTGATAGTCCGGGTTGCGCACAGGTTGGTTCAGCAGCCCTTTGATGTACTGCAAAACTTCTTCCATTTGCATCTGGTCCATCGCATCCAAACTCTGGACGATGGCCAGTTTGGGTGAATGTTTCATGATTTTCGTAGTGGTTATACAAAGATAACGGTAATGCGCGCAAAATGTTTGTCGTAACAGCTTGATAACCAAAAGACAACATGAAAAACATCGGCTACCCAAAAAATGCGTTTTTTAGCTTTTTTTGCGCTGGATGTAGAGTTTCCCGAGTTTGATTTTTTCCGTCATTTCAAGTGCACGTTTAATCCGGCTATCTACATTTTTCACCGAATTGACGTAGTAACTCAGGCTTCATTGCAAACCCGGTGTCAGCTTTTTCCACTCCAGCATGGCCGGTTCATCCTGCGCCAGCACGGCCTTCAACTCCTCGGGCAACTCGATCTTGTTCGGGTCTGCGAGTTTAAACTCCACGGTAACGACATTGCCTGTATTCACGTTGGCCTATCGTGCCAGTGCTTTACTCACCATAACAACCCGCTGCCCCGTCTTTCGGTACTGAATGGCCAGGTCGATGGGCGCCTGATTGAGAAACCCCTTCAAGCGAAGCCGCCCTGTCGGCAGCTGCTTCAGTACCTTTTCCGGCACGAGCACACAGCAGTAGGCGAAAGCTCCCTTCAACTCGATCAGTTTTCTGGAGAACCGAAACGTTGTGCGCAGTATTGCTTCGCTTTTGGCCATTACTTCAGTTTGGATTTCCATTGATTGGCGCGTTGCAAACGGGCCAGTTCACCGGACGCCATTGCCTCCCGCAATTTGGGATGCATGGGGCCACGCGAGGTAAAATGAAAGTCGCCACAGATTTCGCAGGTGTACACGGTTTGAGGTCCCTGGCCGGCTTTATAGTAATAAAGTGCGTGGGCCTCCAGTAACGCGTCCAAAGCCAGCATTTCGGTCGGAAATCTTCTCTTCCCCGTAGAGCACGATATCATAGCGAAAATTACGAAATGAATGTGGCAAGCATTTGTTTTCTTTGCGACCAAATTAAACGGGTATGAAACGATTCATATGGGTTTGTGTGGCACTTTTCGCAACAGGGGCATCAGCAGCACAGTCAAAAAAGGAGTTACTGGATGAAGTAATCCGCCTGAAGCAAGAGTTGGAGGATTTGAAAAAACCAAAGCTGGTGAACGTGGAAACGGAAGTAGATCGGGCGAGTTACTCCATCGGGGTGTTGATGGGCACATCGTTGAAATCGCAGGGAGGCGATTCGTTGAATATTCGCCTCATTGAGGCGGCTATTCAGGATGTGTTGTACGGAAAGGAATTAAAAGTGAAGCGTGAAGAATGCTCCGGCATTGCCCAAACGTATATGACGAAGACTATGGAGTTGAGAAATACAAAACGCATTGAGGAGGGCAAGGCTTTTCTCGCTGCGAATGCGGCTAAAGCGGGTATACGAACCACGGCCAGCGGTTTGCAATATCAGGTTGTGACAGAAGGAACCGGCAAGAAGCCCGGCCCCACCGACCGCGTGACGGTGCACTATACGGGTCGTCTCACCGATGGCACTATGTTCGACAGCTCAGTCGAGCGCGGGCAACCGGCAACTTTTGGCGTGAATCAGGTGATTGCGGGATGGACCGAAGCCTTGCAGTTAATGAGTGAAGGCTCAAAATGGATTTTGTATATCCCCTCCGAGCTGGGATACGGGGCACGTGGCGCTGGGGGTGACATTCCTCCTCATGCGGTGCTTGTGTTTGATGTTGAGTTGATCAAGGTGAATTGATCGCCAATCAAAAAAAAGTAAAAAGCCCGCGACCACGGTTGCGGGCTTTTTTTCAGATTGTACCAACTCACTTCGGGTCAAGTGCAGAAGTGATGCGATTCACCACGTCCTGCACATGCACACGGCTCATCCGGTCGGTAATCCCCGGCAACGCTGCGTTGATTTCGGCACGAAGATCTGCCAGATGTACGCGTGCCAGTGATATAACATCACTCTTCTTTGGGTCCGCAACCGGAGAGGCTGGCGATGCGGGGAAGAACGGGCTGGAGAAACCAAACCCACCGCTCCCAGAGCCAGCAGCCGGAGGATTTAACAATGCGATCATGCGCTCCGCATGAACCTTCTGAAGGTTTCTGCGATAGGTGTCAATCGGTTTGCGGGTACGCAGTTCTGCCCATATTCCTTTACGGAGGTCGGTGAACATTTCGTCCAGGCTGTAGGCGGTTGCGTTTGCCGCGCTGGTTTCAATCAGTCGCTGCATGCGGCCATAATCGTGTAAGCTGGCGAGCGTGGCTTCTTGCACCTGACGTAATTGCTCCACACCGGAGCCGGGTCGTATCATCGCCAGCACACCGGGGTCCAACATCCAGTGCGGGGTGTCAAACAATTGGCGATTGAGAAATGCTACGGCATCTTTCTGAAGATTTTTGGGGGTAGGTTCATACACCACACCACCTTGTTCATATGTTTTTGGCGTTTCATAAATCCCACCAACATATTTAGTTACGTGGCCCATGTACCTGCGGTATTGACCTACAACCTGACCATACATTTCGTTAAGCTTATCGTAGTCTTCGGCTTCCGCTTTGTACCATTCTTTCAGATTGGGAAGAATGCGCTTCAGATTTTTGATGCCATAGTCACTGGCCAACATAGCATTGTTACCGAGGTCTTCGCTTTGTGAGCGCGGATCGTAAGGATTGATTTCTGACCCGAACCAATAGATCGGATCACCGGCATGTGCGAGCACCCACTTGTTGAGTTCTTTCTTGTCTTCCTCTGCATTCCGGGTGTCGAACACCGGCTTGTATCCCCATTCGATAGCCCATTTGTCATACATACCCACACCGGGGAAAAGATTGGTAACCCCATCTTCGGGTTGCGCTACATAGTTGAATCGGGCATAGTCCATGATGGACGGAGTGTGGCCGTACCTGGCCTGATATTCCTTATCGCGCAGTTTTTCAACCGGTGTTGAATGGCTGGAGCCAAAGTTATGGCGAAGGCCCAGTGTGTGGCCAACTTCGTGAGCCGATACGAACCGAATCAGCTGGCCCATCAATTCGTCATCAAACTTCCGTTTTCGGGCACGTGGATCAACAGCTCCGGTTTGTATGGTGTACCAGTTGTTGAGGAGGCTCATGACGTTATGATACCATCCGATATGGCTTTCAATGATTTCACCTGTACGTGGGTCATGCACATTAGGTCCATACGCATTTTGAATATCCGAGGCAAAATACCGGATGAACGAGTAGCGGGCATCCTCGGTGCTGATAGAAGTGTCACCGAGGAGTACTTCCCGAGCCATGATTGCATTTTTAAACCCGGCCTGCTCAAATGCTTTTTGCCAGTCTTCCACCCCCGCCTTCAGGTACTTTCGCCATTTCAGGGGCGTGGCCGGGTCGATGTAGAAAACGATGGGCTTGATTGGTTCCACCAGTTCACCCCGTTTCATTTTTTCAATGTCGTCTGGCTTAGGCTCCAGGCGCCAGCGAACGGCAAATACCTCGGTTGTTGATTCTTGTGACTCTTCTCCGTATACCGTGTAGCCACTGGCGAAGAAGCCTACGCGTGGATCAAACAAGCGCTTGCGGGCGGCTATTTTCGGCAGCAGGATCATCGAGGCGTTCATCTCAACGGTTACGAATCCTGTGTTGGCACCGGCAGGTAACTGAACTGGCTGGTTGGGATTAGGCGGTGCATTCGGAGCGGTGGGTGGCGGCAATGCAGAAGAAAACGTTTTTACCATTCGAACTTCGGTGTTGATCGGGAAGGACTTTATACTTTGAATATAGGAGCGATCATTCTGAAGTGCCGTGAGGCTGAATCTTCGCTTGGTCTGCGGATCAAGCGAGATAATCTGATTATCACCTTTGAAAAAATCAGTAACGTTAATGACAACAGACGTATCGCGCCTGACAGCTTTGATATCAAACGACCCGACAATAGGCCCGAGGTTGGAATTGCGTACCGCCTGCTGAATCGGTTTGGTGGAGTCGTTACTGGCGTTGATGTACAACACGGCCCGAAGAAATACTTTGTTGGACGGACCACGCTCCCAGTGCAACACTTGACGATTTTCTTCCTCTCCACCATATTGGGCTCCTCCGTGGGGGGTTTTTGAAAAACGTGTCACCACCATGAACTCCCGGCCCATCAGGCTGTCAGCAATCTCGAACAGGTAGTCATCTCCATTCTTATGTACGGTGAAAAGACCCCTTTGCGTTTTCGTTTTGGACGTAATCAATTGGCGATACGACTGTGCGCCACCCGGTGGTTTCCGTTTGGCCGTGTCGGCCTTAATTGGTGCCGTTTTGGCCTGCGGGACTTTATCTTTTTTTGATTTTTGTGCAAAGGCTGGCGAAACCCCGAATATGAGCGCGACTGCAGCAACTAACCAACAACGATTGATCGGATACATAAGATTGTTTGAATTTAAACGCTCAAAATAAGGATTACCAATGCCGGACACAACTGGAAACATGACCAAAAGCATGGTATTTATATCGTTTTCTGAAGTATCTTACCGCCATGCAGCCGTGGCGGTCATCTTTTCCGTGGTTGGGTTGGATCCGATTTTTCTTGTTTGGGTCGGTGCTACTTTATCTTGGCCAGCCTCTGTTTGTTCCGCTGAGTTTTGCGCTTCTCATCAGTTTCGTGCTGTACCCCGTCTGCCATTGGTTAGAGGGTAAGGGTATGTCGCGCATGGGCGCCATTATCGTGGGGATTACTTTGTTAGGTGTGGTGGTTGGGGCTTTGGCGGCTTTGTTGGTGAGTCAGGCTTTCTCATTTGTTCACGAATGGCCGGCTTTCCGTACCAACTTGCTCCAGGTTCACAACGGCTTGAGCGCGTGGTTACTTGATCAGGGTGTTGGCTTGGAACAGCAGCGCATTATGATGGACCGCATGCTGAACAAGGCAGGTGATAGTGCAGGGCCCTGGATTGCCGATTTGATTTCGGTATCAACCGTTTCCGTTGTGCTCGTCATTTTAGTACCCGTTTACGTATTCCTGATTCTTCTTTACCGCCATCGCCTGGTGGATGTTCTGGTTCACATCTTTCCGACACAGGGCAGTGATAATATTCGCGAAATCCTGAACCTGTCTATCCGTTCCTATTACAACTTCGTCAAGGGAATGTTGATCGTTTACCTCATCGTTGGCGTTCTGAACAGCCTCGGGCTTTGGCTGCTGGGTATTCCGTCACCGGTTCTGTTCGGATTTGTTGCATCCATCCTGACAATCATACCATACATTGGAATTTTGATCGCTTCTTTGCTGCCAGTGGCCATCGCCTGGATTACCTTCCAATCCATGTGGTACCCCCTCGGTGTCCTTGCCATTTTTGCTTCAGTTCAATACCTCGAAGCCAATATCATTTTTCCATGGGCGGTTAGCAGTCGCTTAAAAATAAATATGCTGGCAACGGTCGTGGTCATCATTGCCGGAGGCATCATTTGGGGTGCTGCCGGAATGATCTTGTTTATTCCCTTTTTATCGATTCTTAAACTGATCGCGGACCGAACTGCGTCATTGAAAACGCTATCAATCTTACTTGGCGTTGACGACCCGTAAGGTCACTAATTCTGCCATTTGATTTCCGGGGAAGGGAAATAGTTGATGCCCCACTTATCAAATCGTTTGGCGTGGCACCCGAGGCGTTGCCGGTAATCGCCCCACGTCCGTCTGTTTGAGCTGGTCCACGCCAGTTCGGCAACACCGGGCAGGCGCGGGAACGCCAGGTACTCGGCTTCATCGAGATTGGTAATGGTTTCACTCCACAAAGGTGCTTCAATGCCCATTACAACATGATGCCATGTTCCACTCCCCACAGTGTCGGGTTCCCACCGGTAACTTTTTTCCACACTGGTGAAGCCGGCCCAGTTCAAGCCATACGCGGAGGTGGAATCATACTTCATATCAAGATAGATAAGTGAAGCAGGCGACAAGATAATTTTTGCCCCCTGCGCTGCCGCATCTTTCGCGTGTTGTGGATTACTCCAGTATTGAGCCACGGATGTCGAGTCAAGTCGAGCTTGCGCAATTTCCTCCCAGCCGATCAT
>DAIPHR010000024.1:0-2575 GCA_036771215.1 Cyclobacteriaceae bacterium | reverse complement strand
CTGGCCATAGCCGCATGAGTATGTCCCGGCAGGTCAATCTCGGGCACCACCAGCACAAAGCGATCGGCTGCGTATTGTACCAGTTCGAGATATTGCTCCTGCGTGTAGAAGCCACCGGTTGTGCCCCCTACTTCTTGCTGTGCGCCAAAGGTGGTAAGCCTCGGCCATTTTTTCATTTCAATTCGCCAACCCTGGTCGTCTGACAGGTGGAGATGCAGCACATTCATTTTGTAAAATGCGAGGTAGTCAATGTAACGTTTCACTTCGTCAATTGTGAAAAAATGACGAGCCACGTCCAGCATGGCGCCACGCCACCGATACCGGGGAGCATCGTGGATCTCGAGGGCTTGCCACCGGAAGTTTTGACGGGGTGGGTTTTCGGAATCGAATTCCTCGGGCCACAATTGCCGAAGGGTTTGTGTGGCGTAATAAAGTCCGGCAGCCGATGACGCAGTGATCTTAACCTGTTGCTCGTTGATGACCAGGTGGTAGCCTTCATCCGGCACACCTGTTTTGGCATCAAGGGAAAATACAATGGCGTTGTCGGCCGCCTCTGGCTGCTGCGCGATGGAAAAGCCGGTGATTTTTTCTAACAATTGACCGAACCGGGAAACCACCTGGTGGGCAGCGGAATCCTCGCTGACGCAAACAATAGTTGTTTGATTATTCACCTCGAAGAACCCCCGCTGAACCTATAGGTCAGCCGGAAGGGGAATGAGGGACCTTGACCGAACTTCTTCAGGGGAAGGTGGTGAACAGGTGGCGAATAGAAATAAAAAAGGTAGGGCCCTTAAAAGAAGACTCATTACCTAGACAAGTTAGTTGTCCAAAGTAATGAGTTTCTTATCAGAAAGTCGACCTGGAAGCCTTTTATCTGCGGTCGGCCAGTCTGAATATGATCGGCATAACCATTTTTTGCTTTACCGGTTTGCCGCGCTGCTTACCGGGGTTCCAGGGTGGCGCATTTTGAATAATGCGAACGGCTTCCTCATCGCACCCAGCTCCGAGTTCGTTAACGGTCTTTACATCGTAAATCTTTCCATCTTTTCCCACAATGAATTCAACATACACTTTGCCCTCAATCCCCATCCTGCGGGCCTGCGCGGGATATTTGATGTTTTCACTCACGTATTGGTAAAAGGCAGCTAAACCACCTTTTGGTTCGGCTGTGTGCTCCACGATGGTGAAGATCTTTTCACTCTCCTCATCTTCGATGGCCGAAACGGGCGGAGCAACATACTCTTCCACCTTGGTATCCTCGGTGACCTCTACGTCAAACACAATGTTGATTTCGTTTTTGATCTCCTCTTCGTTGGGCACCTCCACGAGTTGAGGTTGTATCACGGTGATCTCCGGAGTTGGTGGAATTTCCGTTGCCGGCACTTCAATGATTTCCTCAAAGGTGTTGGAGTTGCGTGCAATCAATTCCACTTCGCTTCTTTCATATTGTTTCCAGTTGAATGCGAGGTGAACCAGTGACATACTTAAGACCAGCCCGATGCTGAAATACAGCCCTTCTTTGCTGATCAAATCGGCTTTTGGTGTTTTTTTGGCTTCCATAACATAGTCCGCAGCGGACGATTAGCTATGTAAGGCTACGACCGATCTCTAAAAAATTTTATGACGGCCGTCAGGAAACGAACTGATTGATTTCAGCGTGCTTTCTTTGGCGTTTTTAGGTGGTTAGCCAGCGCCAAAACCGACCGAGCAGGCTGGTAGGGGCGGGGCGGGTGTCCGTCAGTGTTTCGGTTGGCTCCTGCACCAGCCGTGCCGCTTTCGTGGGGCGGTTCACTTTTTGGCTCACTCGTTTCAGATAGTGCTCGGTCTTTTTGCGTTTCTGGTCTTCGAGCTCCTGCTGGCGTCTCTCTTCGGCTTCCCGGGCCTCCCGTTCGCGCTGCAATGCTACCGGGTTTTTCCGGGGTGGCCTGCCCCGGTCTTGTCGTTGCTCGCGGGTTCTGTCAACACGTGGCCTTGGTCGCTCCGCTACGTCATTTTCTGCATTTGGCTTTTCCTGGCCACTGGCTGTTTCTTTCTTACGCGGCTCGGGGAGCTCAATTTTGCCGATCACTTTCAGACCCGGCAACTCGACTTTCGGTGCTTTGATTACGTCTGGCAAGGGGTGCATTTCCTCAACAGACGTGCCGGGTTCTTCCTCTGATTTCTCCGCCAACCCTGTCGGTTGAGGCTCATCCGTGGTCGGGGTTTCGGTCTGCACTTGCCCGGATTCCATCGGGGGAGTAGCCAGGTTGGTCAGTTCCTCTGGGGCAAATGTCTCCAGCACCAGGCGGACGTGGGCTTCCTCAAGGCGCCCATTGGCGCTGTCGTCAACCATAATCTGGCGGCTGGCCAGGAAAGCAACCACCTCACCGGGGGTTTTGGATACTCTGCGGGCCAGCATGCCAAGTCTCATGGGTGTTGTTTTTTGGGATGCAAATATAGGAAGCCTTCAAAAAACAGATGGATTTGCTGGTAAAAGGGCTGGTCAGGAGTATTTGTTCCATAAGCGTTTGATATAAGTCACATTCGCTTTTGAGACGTGTCATTCTTTAGATGGTGCCCGGGCTACCACCTTTGA